>NZ_CP151767.2:2704495-3061490 GCF_038443705.2 Yoonia sp. SS1-5
GCCGAGGCTGACGCGTTCATTGCAGAGGTGCGTGCGCTTGATCTGCCCCTGAAAGGCCTGATGTGCATTCCGCCCGTCGACGAGGAGGCCTCATTGCACTTTGCGCTGCTTGCCAAGATTGCTGCCCGCAACGGTCTTGCCGGTCTTTCGATGGGCATGTCCAGCGACTTTGAAAAGGCCATCAGCTTTGGCGCGACCCATATTCGTGTGGGGTCGGCCATCTTCGGGGCGCGCGTGCCGGGGTGAATGACGCCTATACCCCCCCGACCGATCCGCTGGTCATTCTGCATGACGATCACGAGGTCATACTGGTCGACAAGCCCAGCGGCCTGTTATCCGTGCCCGGAAAGGGGCCGGACCTTGCCGATTGCCTCATGGCGCGTGTGGCCGCTGTATTTCCCACCGCCCTTTTGGTTCATCGGCTGGATCGCGATACGTCCGGGGTCATGATCTTTGCGCTGACCCCACATGCGCAGCGGCATCTGGGCCTGCAATTTGAAAAGCGGCAAACCAAGAAGACCTATGTCGCCCGCGTCTGGGGCGAGATGGCAGAAAAGACGGGGGCGGTTGATTTGCCGCTCATTGTCGATTGGCCCAATCGCCCGCGTCAGATGGTGGATCATCAGAATGGAAAAGCGGCCCTGACAGAATGGCGCGTGGTCCGGAAGGACGCAGGTGAAACGCGGGTCCGGCTGATGCCCCGCACCGGGCGTTCGCACCAATTGCGGGTCCATATGCAGGCAATCGGGCATCCGATCCTGGGCGACCCGTTCTATGCAACGGGCCCTGCGCGTGCCCATCCACGCCTGATGTTGCATTCGGAAACCTTGCAGTTCCGGCATCCTGACGGTGGGCAGGGCATGCGGATTACCGCGAAATGCCCCTTTTAAAGCGTTATGCGAAAAACCTGAATCACGTAACGCTGCCTGAAATCAAAGATTTCAACGCGTTACATGATGCTCGATGTATCAGGTATTTCGTCAAACGCTATAGTTGGCAAGAAAGGCCTGAACTGCCGCGATCTCTGATCTGGCGATCTGATGACCGCCCGGATGCCAGTTCAAGGTGACGTCCGCACCCTGGTCGGACAGATAGGTCGCAAACGCCTGGGTTTGGGGGACGGGGCAGATCGGGTCTGTTTGACCCGCCGTGATCAGAACCCGCCGGCCGGCAAGTCCCGGCTGGGGGTCTGGCTGCCATGGGATCAGCGGGTGCATCAAAATCAGGTCATCAACAAGGGCCGGATAGGCCAATGCGACAGCCGCCAGAATATTCGCGCCATTCGAATAGCCCAGACCGATGACACGGGCCGGGGCCGTGGCCGCGCGCTCTGCCTTGATAAACGCGGCCATCGCGTCCGTACGGATCGCAAGGTCATCCATATCGTAGACACCTTCGGCCTTGCGGGCAAAAAAGCGCAATGCGCCATGCTCTGACACATCGCCGCGGGGCGAGGTGACGGATGCGTCCGGCAGCAACTGCCCGGCCAATTCATGGAATTGGTTTTCCGATCCACCGGTGCCGTGAAAGGTCAGGAACAGCGGTGCGCCCGCTGTCCCTGTTTTGCGTAATGCCTGATAGGGCATGTCAGTCACCAAGGGGCATCAGCTTGCGTTCAAGCTTGGTGCGCAGATGTTCATGCTGGCTGGGCAGTTTCAGGCTCCGGCCCAGGTGTGCGGTATCCTCGTCGCGGTCAAAGCCGGGCTCGTTGGTGGCCACCTCAAACAGGACGCCGCCGGGCGCGCGGAAATAGATGGCGTAGAAATAGTCGCGGTCAATCACTGGTGTCACATTATATCCTGTATCCAGCAATGCCTCGCGGACCTCAAGCTGACGGGCGCGGTTTTCAACGGCAAAGGCAATGTGATGCACCGATCCGGCACCCTGCCGTGCCATGGGGGCATGGGGCACGGTCTGGATGTCGATGATATTGGCATCATTCCCATCGGGGATCGCAAATCTGGTCACATCACCCTGCGTGTCCAGTTTCTCGTACCCCATGAACTGGAGCAGTTCGGCGCTGGCACCGGCATCGTTCAGGCGCATATCCGCGCCAAGAAAACCGCGCACGGCCATATCTACGCTGACGCCGCCACCTGTCCAGGGCGTGCGATCATCGTCATGTTCGACCAAGGCAAAGGCATCGCCATCTGGTCCATCAAACAGGACCCGCTTTTGTCCAAACAGTGTCTGGGTGGATAGGCCTTCAACGTCGAAGGTTGCCAGCCGTGCTTGCCACGCCTGGGCTGAACCGGTCGGAATACTGAATGATGTGCGGCCAACCTCGCCTGTGCCGCGATGACCACGGGCAGCATTCGGGAAAGGGAAATAGGTCATCACGGTCCCGGGGGACCCAACCTCATCCCCATAATAGAGGTGATAGACATCGGGGGCGTCAAAGTTGACGGTCTTCTTGACCCTGCGCAGTCCCAGCACATTGGTGAAGAATGCGTTGTTTTCGCGGGCGTCACGGGCCAGGGATGTGACATGATGCAGGCCTTTGATCTGTCGTAGCATTGAATATCTCCTTCGTTGGCCCCAACATAGCCATCAGGAAATCGCACGAAACACCCACCGCCGCACTGACATCGTGCTTTTGCGCACATGATATTTCGGGCCGCCCACCATGACAGCCGCAGCGTCACAGCTGGTAGCTCTTTCACCGCGCCCCATCTATGTTACTGGCCATATTGAAACAAAAAGGAGCTGCCGATGTCGCTGCGTATTAATGACACTATTCCAAATTTGACGGTTGAAACGGATCAGGGCAGTTTTGCCCTGCATGATTGGATCGGCGACAGCTGGGCAATCCTGTTTTCACACCCCAAAGACTTTACACCTGTCTGCACGACAGAGTTCGGGGCCGTCGCCCAGCTTGCGGCAGAGTGGGAAAAGCGCGGCACCAAGGTCATCGGGGTCAGCGTTGACGGGGTGGAAGACCACAAGAAATGGAAAGGCGATATCGAAATCGTGGGCGGCGCAAAGGCCGGGTTCCCGATTATCGCCGATGCCGGGCTGGAAGTGTCGAAAGCGTTCGACATGCTCCCGGCCGAGGCCTATCTGCCCGATGGCCGTACCCCCGCCGATAGTGCGACGGTTCGGTCTGTCTTTATCATCGGGCCGGACAAGCAGTTGAAACTGTCAATGACTTACCCAATGACGGTCGGACGCAACTTTGCCGAGGTTCTTCGCGCCCTGGACGGGCTGCAAACCTCGGTCGGGCGTGGCGTAGCGACGCCCGCCAACTGGAATGTGGGCGATGATGTGATCATCCCGGCCACCGTCAGCAACGAGGATGCACAGGCGAAATTCGGGGATTTCACAACCGTGCTGCCATATCTGCGCACCACCAAGTTGAAAAACTGATTGATTCCGGCCGTGACACCTGTTTCGGTGGCGCGGCCTTGCACCTTCTCGATGCTGGTAAAGTGCGTCCCATCCATTCGGTACGGATGCCGGACCACTCGCTTGCAGCCGAAACGAAATTGGCCGTCACAAACGCTGCAGGAAAAGGTAGCCCCGCTGCGACACTTCCGTTGCCCAGTTGGCGGTATGCGCCGCAATGATGGTCCGAAACGCTGCCATATTCGCCGTTTCATCGGCGATCAGCAGCCAGCCATTCTGATCCACATGATCAAGCATCGTCTTGAGGACCGCCAACCGCGCTGGGCGGGGCAGCATATGTAATGTCCGGTCAATCAACACGACGTCAAATACGCCATCCGGATCATATGTCGTGATATCAGCGACAACGCCTGTGATCGGCAAACCTTCCGGCGCGGCAACTGCTGTAAGGTCTCAGATCCCATTGGCCGAGATATCGACGCCGACCACTTGATGGCCTTTTCTGGCGATGAAAATCGCATCCCGCCCTTGTCCGCACCCGACATCCAGAACACGCATCTGTTTGCGGTCAATCTTGTCAAAGAAGTCGACAAAAATCGCCGTTGGTTGCCCCAACGCGTCGCGTTCCTGCGCGTAGAGTTTATCGTAGTCATAGGCCATGACGCCGATGGTAGTAGATGGGCCACCTGATGCCTAAGTGAATTTGGCTGCGGTCCGGTCAACGCGCATCATGCAGACATTGAAAGGTCAAAACGCTTTCTGATCCGATCAACAACCGTGCCATCGCGCAGCGGGATAGCAACAAGCCGATCATAGTCGGCAAATCCAAGCCCAGTATAATAGCGCAGCCCGGCAACATTATCCGCCCGAATAGTGGCATCAATTGTCGTCACGCCAGCCGCCGCCGCCGCCTGCCTTGTTGCGGCGAAAAGCTTTTGCCCAACACCTTTCCCGGCCGCCTGACTCGCCACGAAACTCGCGATGGTCGCCCAGCCCGCAGGCAGAGGATCACTGTCGTTGCGCGGCCAAAGCAGTGACTGAAAGCCGATAACCCGCCCATTATCTTCTGCCACCTGACATGAAATCCCGCTGGGCGGCGCAACATAGTGATCTTGCATCCGCTTTTGATCAAAGGGGCGCTGATGGGCGGTTGACCCGCCCAGCGCGATAATCTCATTGATGACGTGGGTAAGGTCGGCCAGATCGGTGGCCGTTGCGGGGCGAATAATCATAAACGTTCCATCAGTTGCTTGTGCAAGTCCAGAAAATCGGCGCGGACGTCTGTTGGCGGGCGCAGGCGGATCAATAGTCTGCCTGTCAGCGCGGGGTCCTGTTTGCCGAAAAAGCGGTCAGCCTCGGCTTTTGTGAACCCGGCGATTTGTACCGCTTCAAGCCAGGCAGACAGCTTGTCTGCCTTCTTGATCTGCTTCTTTACGCTGGCCGGTACCTGCGCAGGCAGGCCAAAGCGTAAATGAATGGCAGTGGCCAGCCTGTCATCAAGCGCGCCATATCCGGGGCCAACGGCCGCTTTGACCGGGCTGATCATGTCGCCGATGACATATTCGGGGGCATCATGCAGTAATGCGGCCAATTGCCACTTTGCGGGCGCCTTTGGTTGCTGGATGCGGAAAATCTCGGTGACCAGCAGGGAATGCTCAGCCACGGAATAGGCATAGTCGCCCTTGGTCTGCCCGTTCCAGCGGGCCACAAATGCCAGACCATGGGCGATATCGTCGATTTCGATATCCACAGGGGTCGGATCAAGCAGGTCAAGCCTGCGCCCGGACAGCATCCGCTGCCATGCCCGCGGTTGTTTCATCGTGCCACCGTCTTTTTGCCTGCATTTACCTTTTGTAGAGCATCCCAATTAATACGAGGCACTGGATTGTGGCAAGCGGTCCGCGGTGCTATGGCACGGCCAACCCACTCAGGAGATTGCAGACATGTCGCAAGACTACGTTGTTAAGGATATTGCTCTGGCGGAATATGGCCGCAAAGAGCTGGACATCGCCGAAACCGAAATGCCCGGCCTGATGGCGCTGCGCGAGGAATACGGGCAGAGCAAGCCGCTTTCGGGCGCCCGCATCGTGGGCTCGCTGCATATGACAATTCAGACGGCTGTGCTGATCGAAACACTGGTGGAACTTGGCGCAGATGTCCGTTGGGCATCCTGCAATATCTTTTCGACGCAGGATCATGCGGCGGCGGCGATCGCGGCGGGCGGTACACCGGTTTTTGCAATCAAGGGGCAATCGCTGGAAGAGCATTGGGACTATCTGGACAAGTCCTTTATGTTCCCTGACGGCCCGAACATGATCCTTGATGATGGCGGTGATGCGACCCTTTACGTCTTGCTGGGCGCACGCATGGAAGCCGGCGAAGACGTGCTGGCAGTGCCGACATCCGACGAAGAAGAAGTCATCAAGAACCAGATCAAAAAGCGGATGGCCGCAAGCCCGGGTTGGTTCACCAAGACCAAAGAGGCCATCAAGGGCGTCTCGGAAGAGACGACAACCGGTGTCCACCGCCTTTATGATCTGCACAAGAATGGCCAACTGCCCTTCCCGGCGATCAATGTGAATGACAGTGTGACCAAGTCGAAATTCGACAACAAATACGGCTGCAAGGAATCGCTGGTTGACGGGATCCGGCGCGCAACCGACACGATGATGGCCGGCAAGGTTGCCGTTGTGTGTGGCTATGGGGATGTCGGCAAAGGATCCGCAGCCTCGCTCGCGGGTGCGGGCGCGCGGGTCAAAGTGACCGAGGTCGATCCGATCTGCGCGCTGCAGGCTGCGATGGACGGTTTCGAAGTTGTGCTGCTTGAGGACGTGCTGGCCAGTGCGGATGTTTTCATCACCACCACCGGCAACAAGGATGTCATCCGGATCGAGCATATGCGCGAGATGAAGGATATGGCCATCGTCGGCAATATCGGCCATTTCGACAACGAAATTCAGGTTGCCGCCCTGAAAAACCACAAATGGACCAACATCAAGGAACAGGTGGACATGATCGAGATGCCGTCAGGCAATCGCTTGATCCTGCTCTCCGAAGGGCGCCTGCTGAACCTTGGCAATGCCACGGGCCATCCATCCTTTGTGATGTCCGCGTCTTTTACCAATCAGGTCCTGGCCCAGATTGAATTGTGGACGAAGGGTGATGAATACGCCCCGGGTGTCTTCATTCTGCCCAAGCATCTGGATGAAAAGGTCGCCCGGCTGCACCTGAAACGGATTGGTGTCAAACTGACCGAGCTGAAAAAAGAGCAGGCCGATTATATCGGTGTCACCGTCGACGGGCCGTTCAAACCAGAACATTATCGGTACTGATCCTGCATGCGGCATGCCAAACGTCAGGCGATGGCGCAGGATGCCGCAGACAAGGACGATAAGGTCCAAAAACGTGGCCGCCCCATTTTGCGTGGGGCGGTCACGCTGCTTTTTCTGGCCGCACTTGGCTATGGGGGCCATCTTGCGCTGACCCATCCAGACACGCCCTTGCCGCAGCAGTGGAACCCGCTTGAACCGCTGCGCATCGCTGATCCTGTCACCCCCTTGACGGGCTGGAAACTGAACCGCGCGGCAGCCGATGGGATGCGCTGTATCGCAGCCTTGCAGGGCAGCGCCACGATCCGGCCTTTGGAGGATCTGAACCAGTCTGCCAGCTGTCACATCCGTGATCGGGTCAGTCTGGATGGGGTAGGTGCCGCGGGTCTGACAAATGTCGACACGCGTTGCGCCATCGCCTTGCGTATGGCGATGTGGGAAGAACACAGCCTGCAACCTTCGGCACAGGCGATCCTTGGCACAACTGTTACAAGGATAGATCATATCGGCAGCTTTAGTTGTCGGCAGATGCGGACCCCTGGCGGGCCAACCGGACGGATGAGCACACATGCAACAGCCAATGCCATCGACATCGCAGGCTTTCGGTTTGCCGACGGCACATCTGCGCAGTTGCTGCGCGATTGGGACAGCGGTGATGCCAGGGCCGCGTTTCTGACGGCCGCCCGGGATGGGGCCTGTGACTGGTTCAACCTGACGCTGTCGCCGGACTATAACAGCCTGCATGCGGACCACTTTCACCTGCAATCGACGGGCTGGGGCCTCTGCCGGTAAGGCGGATCATCGCCGAAAGCCTGTTTTTCCTTTACCAATTGTCACAAGTGCCAGTAACGTGCGCCCTGTGGGGCGTCAGGGGCGTCTCGAAAATACGAAAAACAGAATGAACTGGGGACAATACCAATGGGAAAAAGAGACGAATTGATCGCAAAGTACGCCGACGATCTGAAAAACAAATGCGGCATGACGCCCGATATGGACCTTCTGACAAAGGTCACGATTGGTTGCGGACCGGCGATCTACAATGCTGACGCCTCTACAGTGGCCGCTGGCCAACCTGCGGAACTTGAAACCGTTAAAAACAACTTTCTTATCAAGAAACTTGCGCTGAAAGACGGCCCCGAGCTGGACAGCGCAATCGAGTCTGTGATCGAGACCTATGGCAAGTCAGAGCGCAATAAGTACCGCGCCGTCATCTATTACATGCTGACAAAGCATTTCGGGAAAGAAGCCGTATACGGCTAATTGCAATCCCAATTGCAAAACCTGACGCCTGCCAATTCGGCGGGCGTTTTGTATTTCTTAAAAGACAATTAAGAAATTCCGTAAACTTGTTCGTTCAATTCATTTGATTTTTGATACCCAATTGCCCTAAATCCCCGCACGGCCAGGACGGCCCGGACCTATTTTAAATCGCATGTGGTGGATGAGGAGCATGCGGGGTGAGTTGAGGGGCCGGATTCTGTCTGCGCCCCTCTCCTTTTTTGCAGAAACCTATGCCGGTGCTGCGCTTAGGGGCCTTGCCCTAGAACAATGTGAGTATCAGACCGATAATCGCGCCCGCCGCTGTCGCATATCCCCCATCAATGACCGCAAGCTTCCACGGCCTGTTCGAATATCCGGTATTGATGAAAATCCACGGCGTGATGAAGAACAAGCCGACCCCAAGCCCGGATATCAACCCCTTGGCGGCGGTGTCGATCCCGGACAACACAAAGCTGTGCCGCATCATGCCTGCCACCAGCAAGATGCAGACAAACGACACGATGTAAGGCGTTGGATCGCTGCTGTTCAGCGGCTTTCCGTCTTCGTCCACTGGCACGCCTGACGCCGCGAGCCACGGTTTTGACAGCAACCCGTAATACAGTGCGCCAAAGGCAAATGTCGCAACCGCCGCGACAATGACTGACAGATATTCCATGATCCTACTCCCTGACCTGCAGAATGCGGCCAGTATGTCCGGTCATGATGCTGCAGGCTAGGGCTGGGTTTCGCCCATTTCGCAGACGATTTGCCATTCCTCTGGTGTGACAGGCTGTACCGACAGGCGCGAGTTGCGCACCAATGCCATTTCCGCCAAACGGGGTTCGGCCTTGATCTCGGCCATGGTGACGGGCCGCTTGAATGGCCGTACCGCCCGGATATCAACGCATTCCCAACGCGCATCATCCGTGGTGCTGTCGGGATGTGCTTCGGCGCAGACCTCGACGATGCCGACGACCTCCAGCCCGGTGCGGGAATGATAGAAGAAACCCAGATCACCGGTTTTCATCGCGCGCATGTTGTTGCGGGCCTGATAATTGCGCACGCCGTCCCATTCCTCGCCAACGGCACCTTTGGCAACCTGCGCATCCCAGCCCCAGACATCGGGTTCGGATTTGAACAACCAATATGCCATCAGCCGATGACCTGCTTCCACTGCCGGATTGTGACATCCGCGAAAAGCTGCGCCTTGGCATATGGATCATCGTCCGCCCAGGCCTGTGCCGCAGCCAGGTCAGGCACATCAAGCACAAGCAGCGAGCCGCACATTTGCCCGGCGCTGTCCAGCATCGGCCCGCCAAATGCAACCACATCGGTGTCCGCAACATAGGCCAGATGCGCATCGCGATTGGCCTTGCGCACCTCCAAAGCCCCCGGTTTATCCATCGCCATCAATACAAACTGCATTCATTCCTCCCTTAACGGACGCGATAAAAGCGCATTCAGCGCGGCGGCCACGTCTGTTTTCTCTTCAATCAGATCAGCCACAACGGCGCAAATGGGCAGATCAATGTCCAGTTCCTGCGCAAGCTGCCGCACGGCCCGCGCGGTGGCAGCGCCTTCGACGGTCGTCGCCTGATCAAACCCTGCCGCTTGTCCCAGCGCGACCCCGCAGCGGTAGTTGCGCGACTGGGGTGAGGTACAGGTCAGCACCAGATCTCCGAAACCGGACAGCCCGCCCAACGTATCAGGCATCGCACCCAACGCCGCTGCCAATCGCTGCATTTCGGGAAAGCCCCGCGTGATCAACGCGGCCCGCGCGCTTTCACCCAGACCCGCACCAATCGCCACGCCTGATGCGATGGCCATCACATTCTTAAGCGCCCCGCCAAGTTCCGCGCCGATGATGTCGGTTGTTCGATAAAGGCGAAGCGCGGTTGTGGACAGCGCGGTCTGCAGGATCGCGCCATGCGCATCATCCGCGCAGGCAAGCGTCAAGGCTGTCGGCAGCCCACATGCGATATCTGCGGCGAAACTTGGCCCTGTCAGAACGGCGGCGGTCGCTGTCGGGACCAGTTCGGTGATACTTGTACCGGGGCCGGTCATGCGGGTCAGGTCGATACCCTTGCAGCAGGCCACCAGATATTTTCCGTCCAGGCGTCCGGCCAACGGTTCCAGGAATGGTCGCAGGGTCTGGGCCGGTACTGCAAGCAAAAGAATGTCGCAGCCGAGCAAATCATCAATTGCTGCGGTAAAATCCATCTTCGGTGGCAGCGGCACATCCGGCAATTTCGGGTTCAGGCGAGTGGTCTGCATTGTGGCCACAGCATCGGGGTTTCGCGCCCAAAGCGTGATGGCATTCCCGTCGAGCGCCAGTGCGACGCCCAAAGCGGTGCCAAATGCACCGCCACCGGCGACGCCGATCTTCACGCTTTGGCGCCTTTCTTGCCTGACCCAAGCATGGGGGCTGCGTCTTCATCCAGCGGCCAACGCGGCCGGGCAGATAATTGCATGTCGTCGGTCTGACCCGCCGCAAGCCGTTGCTGACCGGCATAGGCAATCATCGCCGCATTGTCGGTACATAGCGCGGCCGGGGGTGCCGTGAACTGCGTTTTCATCTCTTTGCACAATGCCTGCAAACTATCGCGGATCGGCCCATTCGCGGCGACGCCACCCGCAACCGCGAAGGCCGGTCGTTTCGGCGCGCTTTCCAGATACACCGTCAGCGCCCGGCGCGTTTTTTCGGTCAGGATGGCCGTGACCGCATCCTGAAAGCCTGCAGCCAGATCGGCCTGATCTTGCGGTGTCAAACCGCCCTTTTCGGCGACAACGGCATCACGCGCCCGCAAGATTGCGGTTTTCAGGCCGGAAAAGGACATATCGCACCCCTCCTGCCCCAGTAGCGGCCGGGGCATCGGGAACCGACCGGGGTCGCCTGTTGCGGCGACCTCTTCAATCGCCGGTCCACCGGGTTGGGGCAAGCCAAGAATACGGGCCGTTTTATCGAATGCCTCGCCCGGCGCGTCGTCGATTGTCCCGCCGATCCGCTTGTAGCTGTCATGTGCCTCGACAATCAGAAACTGGCAATGCCCGCCGGAGACCAGCAACATCAAATAGGGAAATGCGATCCGACCGGTCAATCGTGGGGTCAATGCATGACCGGCAAGGTGGTTCACACCGATCAATGGCAGCCCTGTCGCGGCCGCGATGCCCTTGGCATACATCACCCCTGAAACAACGCCGCCGATCAGACCGGGTCCAGCCGTGACGGCGATGCCGTCCAGCCCACTCAGCTTGACCTTGGCGATTTTCAACGCCTCTTCGATGCACAGGTCCAGTTTCTCGGCATGGGCCCGTGCCGCAATTTCCGGAACGACCCCGCCAAAATCCGCGTGAAGCGATGTTTGCCCATACACCACGGATGAGAGAATTTTCTTG
Source organism: Yoonia sp. SS1-5 (assembly GCF_038443705.2). Classification (NCBI taxonomy): domain Bacteria; kingdom Pseudomonadati; phylum Pseudomonadota; class Alphaproteobacteria; order Rhodobacterales; family Paracoccaceae; genus Yoonia; species Yoonia rhodophyticola. Next base: position 2,715,826 of record NZ_CP151767.2, read on the forward strand.
CCACGGACAATTGCCGCTGCCGTATCGTCACAACTGCTTTCTATTCCCAGCAGTGTCAGTGTCTTCGCCATTGTCGTTCCTGTTGCGCAACCTTGCATAGCAGGTAACATTGCGCGGACATGCAAACAATGGCGCGCCGATGATACCCATTTTGATTGTGACCCGGCCTGCGCCGGGTGACACGGCGTTTATGTCTGCCATCACGGCCCGTTGGACCGGGGCGCTGCGCGTCATCCCAAGCCCCTTGCTGAAGATCGCCCCCTTGGATGCCACGCTGCCCGATGCAGGGGCGCTGGTCTTTACGTCGGTTCACGGTGTCGCACAGGCGCCCCGGTTGGGGGCAAGACCCGGAACCCCGGCCTATTGCGTGGGCACACGGACCGGGCATGCAGCCAGTGATGCGGGCTTTGCTGTCAGGATCGGGCAAGGTACGGCCCGCGAACTGACCGATCTGATTATTGCCACAAAACCAGCGCAGCCCTTGGCGCATATTCGCGGTGTCCATACCCGCGGCGATATCAGCGAAACGCTGCGGCAGGCAGGCCTCACTTGCCATGACGTCCCTGCCTATAGCCAAACCGCGTGCCCGCTGAACGCCGAAGCCCAGCAGGCCCTGGCCGGCGACACCCCGGTGGTTGTTCCTCTTTTCTCTCCCCGCTCGACGACTATATTCGAAGCAGAGGGGCCATTTCGCGCGCCCGTTCACGTGATCGCCATCAGCGATGCCGCACGCACCCGCAGCTTGATGAAAAGCTGTCAGGTCGCTGCCGCACCAACGCTTGATGCAATGGTTGATGCAACTTTGACGTGCCTTGGCGCGTTGGACGGTGCCGACCAGTGATTGGGTGGGGCGCTTGAGGGTTGTCAGCTTGCAAGGTAACGTGCGCTATCACCTGTTCGTTTTTCAGGTGGGGGCGCTGAAAGGGTGAATAACTTGGCAAATCAGCCAGATAGCGGTGATCAAACACCGCTGACATTGGAAAATCCGACGGCGCCCGAGGCGCCAATGGACGAATCGGCTGCCGCGCAGCCTTTGATTGACGCGATCCCGCCAGAGGTCCATGCAGAACCGCTGCGCGCAACTGACGCCGCTACAGTGTCGGATGAAGACGTTGTTGTCGTCGACCCGCCAGCACCGGAAGAGACGATTGCACCCGAGCTGGAAAAGGCCGCCGCCGCTGCACCCGAACCAGCCGCGGCCCCCGCGCCACCCCCACCTGCACAGAAATCGGGTTTCCTGCCGCTTCTACTGGGCGGGGTTGTTGCGGGCGGCATCGGATATGTTGCGGGCTCCATGGGGTTGGTACAAACGGATACAACGCTGGCCGATCAGGTCGCCAGCCAGAGCGAGACATTGGCCGCCATCGAAGCCAGCATCGCAGAACCACCATCTGTCGACCTTAGCGGTATCGAGACTGCCCAGGCAGCATTGTCTGACAATATTACGACCTTGCAGGACCAGCTTGATACCGGGCTGAATGGCCTGCGGGCAGAGCTGGATGACGCGGTTGCGGCACTGGATACCCGGGTTGCGGATCTGGAATCCCTGCCGGTGGGTGATGGTACCGTCTCGGAACGCGCAATCTCAGCTTATGAAGCCGAACTTGAAGAACTGCGCAGCCGTCTTGAAGCCATGAGCGATACCGCTACCGTGCAGCTTGAAGAGGCCCGCGCAGAAGCCGCATCAATCGAGGCAAATGCCGAAGCCGCCGCACGGGCAGCGGCGGGACGGGCGGCCCTTGCGCGGGTTCAGACCGCACTTGATGACGGTGCGCCGCTTGGTGCGGCCCTGACCGACCTGCAGGACGCCTTGGACGGACCCGTTCCCGATGCGCTGATGGCCGCGCAGGATGGTGTGCCCACGCTGGCATCACTGCAGGAAAGCTTTCCCGAGGTGGCCCGCACCGCATTGGTCGCCGCCCGATCCGCTGATGTCGCGGGCGAAGAGACATCCGGCATCGGGGCGTTCTTTCGCAACCAGTTTGATGTGCGGTCCGTCGCGCCCCGCGAAGGCGATGATGTTGATGCAATACTCTCGCGGGCCGAAGCGGCCGTAAAGGCAGGCCGCCTGTCCGACGCATTGGCAGAAACCGCCGCCCTTCCCGAAGAAGCGCGCGTGGAAATGACCGAATGGCTGGGCCTGGCTGAAAGCCGCGCTGACGCGATAGCCGCCGTCGATGTTCTGACGACAACTCTTAACGATAACTAAAGGCGAAACCCATGCTCTGGTCCTTGATTAAAATCCTGGTTTTCGTCGCAGCGGTTACCGCGCTGACTTATGGCGGTACGATGTTGATGGAAGTGGAAGGTGGCGCGACCATCGGTGTTGCAGGCATCGAATTCACGCTTAGCCCGCTTGAGATTGTATTTGCGCTTGTCGCGCTTGTCGTTGCGGTCTGGCTTGGGCTAAAGATCCTGGCCTTCCTGGTGGCGACCTTCAAATTCCTGAACGGTGATGAGACCGCGATTTCGCGTTATTTTGATCGCAACCGCGAGCGTAAGGGCTATGAGGCCCTGTCGGACGGGATGATGGCCCTCGCCTCGGGTGAAGGGCACCTTGCCATGACCAAGGCCGCACGGGCCGAAAAGTATCTCAAACAACCGCAACTGACCAACCTGTTGACCGCGCAGGCGGCGGAACTGACGGGCGACCGGCGCAAGGCGGAATCAACTTACAAACAGTTGCTGACGAATGAAAAGACCCGCTTTGTCGGCGTGCGCGGTATCATGAAACAAAAGCTGTCTGATGGGGACACCGACACAGCGCTGGCGCTTGCCAAAAAGGCATTTGCGCTGAAACCCAGCCATGAAGAAACGCAAGATGTGCTTTTGCAGCTGCAGGCGGCCAAGGCCGATTGGACCGGCGCACGTGAAACGCTGGGTGCCAAGCTGAAATCCGGAAATCTGCCACGCGACGTGCACAAGCGCCGCGATGCCGTCTTGGCCCTGTCTGCGGCCCGTGACGTGATGGAAGACGGCAAGTCCATCGAGGCCCGCGAGGCCGCGATTGAGGCAAACCGCCTGTCGCCCGATCTGATCCCCGCTGCGGTTATGGCCGCCAATGGCTATATCGCCAGCGGCAACGCCCGATACGCGACCCGCGTTCTGACCAAGGCCTGGTCGGTCCAGCCGCATCCTGATCTGGCCGCCGCCTTTGCGGAAATCGAACCGGGTGAGAACCCCGACGCGCGGCTCAAGCGGTTCCGCACGCTTATCAAGACAACGCCGGATCACCCCGAAACCAAGATGTTGTTGGCCGAACTACATATCTCGGCCGAGGATTTCCCGGGGGCAAAACGCGCATTGGGCGATCTTGTCACGACAGACCCGACCACGCGAAACCTGACCCTGATGGCCGCGATCGAGCGTGGCGAAGGGGCCGAGGATTCAGTTGTGCGCGGCTGGCTGACCAAGGCCCTTACCGCATCGCGGGGTCCACAATGGGTTTGCGAAAACTGCCACCATATCCACCCGCAATGGGCGGCGACCTGCAGCAATTGCCAATCCTTTGACACGCTCAGCTGGAAGACACCGCCGACCGGCGATATCAGCATGCCCGCAGGCACCGAAATGCTGCCGCTGATTGTTGGGCAGGACAAGCCGGAAGAGACGCTTCCGGAAGTGGTAGAGCTTGACGTTTCTGAACCGGTAACCGAGGCGACATCGGAAAAATAGGGCTTTCCGCCCTACATGCAGAATGCTAATAGCACGCTTGGTTAGCCGCTGTAGCTCAGCTGGTAGAGCACGTCATTCGTAATGATGGGGTCGTAGGTTCGAGTCCTATCAGCGGCACCAGATAGCTGGAAATATCGCCCTGTTTCGCCGACCTGGCTGGCGGTTTTCCTGTCCTGACCCAACCTTGGGTGCCTTCAGCGCCAATGCGTCAGCCAGTTCAGCGTTTGAACCGTCGGCCCGTTTGGTTTGTACTCTGCACCCAGCGGTTGGTCATAGCCCAGTGATCTGATCACCTCAAAAACATGCGCATAGTTCACTTCGCCGTGGTCCGGCGCGCCACGGTCCGGGACACTGGCGAATTGGATATGACCGATACGGTCCTTCAGCGCGGCAAGCCTGTGGCTCAGGTCGCCCTCCATCATCTGAACATGGTAGCAATCAAACATCAGCTTGATATTGGGCATTGCAACCGCATCAAGAATACGGACCGCCTGATCAGCGGTTTGCAGAAAATAGCCCGGCGCATCATGTCTGTTCAGCGGCTCGATCAGGATCGTGGCGCCCTGTGACGCTGCGGCTGTGCAGGCATAGCGCAGGTTCTCGACAAAGACCTGATGCGCATCCGGACCGCTGGCAAAACCCGCCATCACATGGATATTTTGCGCATCAATCGCCCGCGCATAGGCAAGTGCTGCGTCGATAGCCGCCCGCGCATCATCTATGCGTTCCGGCAGCGCCGATAACCCGTTTTCGCCTGCATCCACGTCGCCGCGCGCAGTATTCAGCCCCAGCATTGTCAACCCCGTCGCCGTCAACGCCGCCCGGACGTCGCCGGGATCAAATGCATAGGGCCAATGACACTCCACGGCATCAAACCCATGATCCTTTGCTGCATGGATTGCGTCGGGCAGGGGCAGATCAGCCCAGAGAAACCCAAGATTGGCAGAAAACCGCATCAGTCGTCCCACGCAATGTCGAAATGGGTTACAAGATCGGTGACTTGGGCATCTGTCAGCATCCGGGCGGGAATGCCGCGCATCATCATCGCCAGACGCGCCGTGTCCTCCAGCTCTTCGATTGCGTTGCAGGCGGCCTCTACATCCTTGCCCGCGACCACAGGCCCGTGATTGGCCAGCATGACAGCAGTGCGTTTCCCCGCCAGGCCGCGCACCGCATCCCCCATCGCCGGATCACCGGGGCGGAAGAATGGCAGCAGCTTCACCCGGCCCAGCTTCATGATTGCATAAGGGGTCAGGGGCGGCAGGAAATTATCGGGGTCCACGTCGGGCATCATCGACCAGGCGACAGAGTGACACGAATGCAGATGAACAACTGCCCCGGCCGTGCTGCGGGTGTCGTAGAAGGCAGAATGCAGCGGCATCTCTTTGGTGGGCGGGTCACCATCAACCAGCCTTCCGGACGCGTCAAAATGGCTCAACCGTCCCGGATCAAGCTGGCCAAAGCTGGTCCCTGTGGGTGAGACGAGCAAGCCGCCATCCGGCATGCGCGCCGAAATATTGCCTGTGCTGCCGCCCGTCAGGCCCCGATCAAACAGTGATTTCGCCGACAGGCAGATTTGTTCGCGTAATGCGGTCGTCATTGGTGTTGTCCTGCCAAGATATCAGCGGCCTTCTCAAAATAATCCGGGGCCCCGAAATTCCCGGATTTCAACGCCAATACCAGCGTATCCGACGCGCGCAGGGCTGGCACGCCGGGGTCAATCTCGGGCCCGATTTGCAACTGTGACAGCGACAGCCCCTCTACAATGGCGCCTGATGTCTCGCCGCCTGCCGTCAAAAGCTTGGTGATCCCCGCAGCCGTACAAAGCCGTGCGATTTCCGCAAAGAACTGCTCAAACGCGTCTGCACTGCGCGAACGCCCATATTCCGCCTGTGCGGCGGCCACGATTTCAGGCTCTGCCGAACTGTAAATCAGCGGCACCCCTTCTGTCGCCAATGCCCAGTCGGTTGCAGTTTGCGCCGTGACGGTGCCATCGAATAACGCCTTGGCGGATACTTCCAGCGTGCTGTGCCGCAACTTGTGCTGGGCGATCTGCGCGCGGGTCGCGACCGAACAAGAGCCGGACAAGGCCACGCATTTCCCCGCCTCGCCGGTCCAGATACTTGTGCTTTGCGGGCTGATCCCAAAATTGGCCGGCAACCCCAGCGCCGCACCCGATCCGCCAGTTACCAGCGCCAGGCCTTTACAGGCGGCGCCAAGTTGCAAAAGGTCCTCATCCCGCAACGCATCAACAACGATCAGGCGGCGACCTGCCGTAGCCTCGGCCGCCAGCGCCGTGCTGATCGCATCCGCACCGGCCAGAACGGTGCCTGCCGGGACATGCCCGACCGCCCCCTTGGACTGGGCGGCCAGTACACGGCGGATGTCAGGGTCTTTCATCGGGGTCAGGGGATGATTTTCCATGCCGCTTTCATTCAGCAATGTATCATTCACAAACAAGTGGCCTTGATAAATGGACCTGCCCGTGCCCGGAAATGCGGGACAAACCACCACCGCTGTTGCGTCCAGCGCATCGGCAAGCGCTTCGGCCACGGGGCCGATATTGCCATCTGCCGTACTGTCGAAGGTCGAACAATATTTGAAATAGAACTGTTCGCACCCTTGCGCGCGCAGCCATTCAAGTGCTGCAAGAGACTGCGCAATTGCGTCGGCCGCCGGGATCGAACGGGTTTTGAGCGCGACAATTCCGGCCTCGACATCCGGCGGGGCTGGGCGCGTGGGGATACCTGTATATTGCACGCTGCGCATGCCCTGCTTGGCCAATGTGTTCGCCAGATCGCTGGATCCGGTGAAATCGTCACCGATACATCCCAGTTTCATGCGTCCTCTCCCGGCAGGACCAGACCGGCATTGCGTGCATAGACCTTGGCCACCGCCGCATCGTCTTCGGCGCCAAGCCCAGAGCCGGACGCAGCCAGGAATTGCTGCAACGCCGCAGCTGTCAGCGGCGCGCTGAACCGCGCGGATTTTGCGATATCAAGGACAATTCCAAGGTCCTTGGGCCAGATATCTACAGAGGATCGGGGCGTATAATCGCCCGCCACAATATGCGGTGCGCGGTTTTCAAGCATCCAGCTATTGCCCGCGCATTGACTGATCACCTCTACGAATTTTTCCGGGGCGACGCCTTGGGTCATCCCGAATGTCAGCGCCTCGGCCATGGCCGCGATATGCACACCGGCCAAAAGCTGGTTCACCGCCTTCATGGCAGACCCGGCACCCGCCGCATCGCCCAAGCGAAAAACAGTTTCTGCCATCGCATCCAGCGCCGGCGCGGCCCCGACAAACGCATCCGGCGTTCCCGATGCCATAATGCTGAGCTTGCCCAGCGCTGCCTTAGCCGCCCCGCCCGAGATCGGCGCATCCAGATAATGTAGGCCGTGATCAGCGCAGCGTGTCGCCATATCCCTCGCAAATTCCGGCGGCACCGTGGCGCATCCGACCACGGTCGCGCCCTCCTTGAGGTCTGCGGCCCAGCCGTTTTCGCCAAACAGGACATTTTCCGTCTGTGCGGCGTTCAGAACCACAATTATCAGGATGTCCGAGCGGGCTGCCGCATCACGCAAAGACCCGGTTAAACCGCCTTCTGCTTCAAACCGGCGGGCGGTATCGGGGTTGATGTCGAAACCCTGCACCGCATGCCCGGCCTTCAGCAGCGATTGCGCCATCCCGTAACCCATGGACCCAAGGCCAACGACCGCGATATTGTGTTGTGACATAGGCTGCATGGCTCCCCGGAATTGATCGGCAATCTGCGCAAGTCTATCCACGGGCTCGTGTGTTGGAAAGCGGCCTTGACGCGGGGCGTGATCCAACCGCTGACCAGCATGGACGCACAAAAAAAGAAAGGGCCCGCGCGATGGGCCGACCCCTTCAATGCAATCTTGTGGCCGTGGCCACGGGCGACTTAGCCGTTCACGCTATCCTTCAGCGCTTTGGCGATTGTCATTTTGACAACCTTGTCGGCCTCTTTCTTGATCTGCTCGCCAGTGGCCGGGTTACGGACCATACGCTCGGGGCGCTCACGGCAGTAGATTTTGCCAACACCTGGCAGTGTCACGGCGCCGCCGCCGGATACTTCTTTGGTGATGATGCCGGTCACGGCGTCCAGTGCGGAACCCGCTGCTTTCTTATCCATGCCTGTTTCATCGGCAAGTGCAGTGACAAGCTGCGCCTTTGTCATTGGTTTTGTTGCCATCTTACTGGTCTCCCTCGTTTACCCAAGCAGTTGGGCCTATTACCCGCACATATAACGGGATGTTGTGGGACACCACAACGATTAGTACGTCATTTCAAGTGAAAATAACGGGTTTTGGGTGGTTTTTTGCAGTTTTAGAGGAACGCTGTCTCTTCAAAGCTACGTAATTTGCGGCTGTGGATGCGTTCCAGCGGCATTTCACGCAGTCGTTCCATCGCTCTTATACCAATCATCAGATGCGCGGCCACCTGTGTTTTATAGAAATTTGACGCCATTCCGGGCAATTTCAGCTCGCCATGCAGGGGCTTGTCACTGACGCAAAGAAGAGTTCCGTAAGGCACCCGAAACCGGAAACCGTTGGCCGCAATTGTCGCACTTTCCATATCAAGCGCAATCGCCCGTGATTGCGACAAACGCTGCACCGGGCCCGTGTGTTCGCGCAGTTCCCAGTTGCGGTTGTCAATTGTCGCAACCGTGCCTGTCCGCATGATGCGCTTCAGCTCGTACCCTTCCAGCTTGGTCACATCCGCCACCGCGGTTTCCAGCGCAATCTGGATTTCTGCAAGGGCCGGGATCGGGATCCAGACAGGCAAGTCATCGTCCAGCACATGGTCTTCGCGCAGATATGCATGGGCCAGCACAAAATCCCCAAGCCGTTGGGAGTTTCGCAGCCCTGCGCAATGCCCCACCATCAGCCAGGCATGCGGGCGCAGCACAGCGATATGATCGGTTGCTGTTTTTGCATTGGACGGTCCGACACCAATATTGACCAGCGTGATGCCGCCGCCGCCGTCCCGTTTCAGGTGGTAGGTCGGCATCTGCGGAAGCTTTTCGGGAACCGGTATCGGTGTGTCCGCGTCGCGGATTTCCACATTTCCGGTGCTGACAAAGCTGGTGTAGCCGCTACCCGGATCATCTAGCATCTGGCGCGCATAGGCTTCGAATTCCTCGACATAGAACTGATAGTTGGTGAAAAGCACATGGTTCTGGAAATGCTCTGCCGCGGTGGCGGTGTAGTGCTGGAGCCGGGCGAGCGAATAGTCGACCCGTTGTGCCGTAAACGGGGCCAAAGGGCGCGCGCCGTCGGGGTAGGTGAATTCCTCACCATTCACGATGTCATCATGGGTCGTGCTAAGGTCGGGCACGTCGAAATTGTCGCGCAGGTTGAAATCCATCGACCCTTCCTGCGGCACGGTCAGGTTGGGGTTGTTGGCGGCTGCGAAATGAACCGGCATGGGCGTGTCCGACGCCCCGATCACAACCGGCATGCCATGGCTTTTGATCAAAAGCCCGATCTGCTGTTTGAGGTAATCGGTAAACAGATCAGGTCGGGTGACGGTGGTGGCGTAGGTCCCGGGTTCGGCCACATGCCCGAAAGACAGGCGGGTGTCGGTTTTTGCATAGGTTGTCGTGGTCAGCCGGATTTCTGGGTAAAAGGCCCGCACCCGTGACAGGGGGCGCCCGTCAGTCGCGGCGGCTGCAAAATTGTCCGACAGGAACCTGACAGCCGCCTGATAGAGCATGATCAGCCGATCTACAGCCTTGCCTGCGTCGTCAAAGGCTTCGGGGGCTGGAATGTCGGGCGTCTTGATTGCCGCCTCTTGCGGGATGTTCATGTGTTTTCCTCGAATAAATCGGTCAGCGCGAATTTGGTGACATCAACCAAACCCAGATCAGAGATCCGCAACGCCGGAATGACAACCAGTGCCAAAAGCGAGTGCTGCATATAGGCATTGTTCAGTTTGCACCCACAGGCTGCCATGGCCGCAACCAGCGCCTCGGCCTTTGCTGCAACCTCTGCCGCGGGGCGGTCGGACATCAGCCCGGCGATGGGAAGCTCTACCAGCGCAAGTTCGGCCCCATCTTTCCAGATTGTGACGCCACCGCCCACCTCGGCCAGCCGATTGGCCGCCTTGGCCATCATGTCACGATCCGTGCCAACAACGATCATATGATGGCTGTCATGGGCCACGGTCGATGCCATTGCCATCTGCCCGGTATACCCAAAGCCCGACACAAACCCGTTCGTCACACCACCTGTTCCCCGGTGACGTTCGACCAGGGCAATTTGATATGTGTCACCCTGCCCGGTGACCCGCCCGTCAATGACCGGCAGTTCGGCTGACAGCGCCTCTGTCGGGGCCTGGTTTTCCACAACGCCGATTACCTTGGCCCGGACGGTATTTGCCCCATCCGGGGCCGCGATAGCAAAACGGTCAGCGGTCAGCGGTTTCATGTGAACGGTTTGGCGTGCCGCATCGGGCCAGTCGTAATGCGGGCAATCCACCGTGATTTTGCCGTCCATCGCCACAGTCTGACCGCGCGCGATCACATGCTCGATCGGAAGTGTTTTTAGATCCGACGTCAGGATCAGGTCCGCCCGCCGGCCCGGTGTGATAGAGCCCAGCTCGCGTTCGAGGCCGAAATGGGTTGCCGTATTAATCGTGGCCATTTGCAATGCCACCAGCGGGTCACAGCCGCAGGCAATCGCATGGCGCACGACCCGGTTCATATGACCATCATTGACCAGTGTGCCGGAATGGCAATCATCAGTGCAGAGGATGAAGTTGCGCGGATCCAGCCCCTTTTCCGTGACCGCGGTGATCTGGCTTTCCACATCGTACCAGGCTGATCCCAGCCGCATCATGGATTTCATGCCATTGCGGACGCGGGCGATGGCATCGGCCTCGGCGGTGCCTTCATGATCATCCGCAGCCCCGCCTGCCACATAGGCGCTGAAATCCCGACCCTTGTCCGGGCTGGCATAATGGCCCCCGACGGTTTTGCCCGCATTCATCGTGGCGGCCATCTCAGCCAGCATTTGTGGGTCGCCATTGATCACGCCGGGAAAGTTCATCATCTCGCCCAGCCCGATGATGCCGGGCCAGGCCATCGCCTCGGCCACATCTTCGGCTGAAATCTCGAACCCTGTGGTCTCCAGACCGGGGGCGGAGGGCGCGCAGGACGGCATTTGCGTATAGATATTGATGGGCTGCATCAGCGCCTCATCATGCATCATCCGGACCCCGCGCAAACCAAGCACATTGGCGATCTCATGCGGGTCGGTGAACATGGTGGTCGTGCCATGCGGGATGACAGCGGCGGCGAATTCAGCAGGGGTCAGCATGCCGCTTTCGATGTGCATATGCCCGTCGCACAGGCCGGGGATCAGATAGCGGCCCTCTGCCGCGATCACCCGCGTGTCCGGGCCGACGCAGTGTGATGCATCCGGACCGATATAGGCAAAACGACCGTCAGCGACAGCGACCTGCCAGTCAAGCACTTCGCGGGTTTGTACATTCACAAGCCTGCCGCCGCTGATCACCAGATCAGCCGGCGCCCGCCCTGCGGCGACAGCAACCAAACGGGGGGCCACATCAGCCCATGATTTGAAGTGAAGTTCCATCCCCAATGGTTTCACCGATTTGGAACAGGTTCAAGGGGCACGGCTTCGGCCAGGGTATAAAGCCAAATCAATGCGCAAACATCAGCGAATGTCCCACCCGGCGGGCACCACTGGGCATCGCCCGACCTCCCCCCCGGAGGGCGATTTTGCAAGGTTGCAAGAAGTGCCAGGTCGCGTGTTTGGCGAAGAACCGATCAACGCCAAGCAATCAAACGCCCTCCAGGTCGGGCGATGCCCTCAGCGCTTAACGACAGGTTCCTTTAGTCCTGCCAGTCTCCAAACTCATTGAGGAGTTGATCAATCTCGGTAGGGGTCAAAGTGGGCTTGCCGATACCCCAATCACTGTTGCGGTTTTCCACAAAACGTCTGCCCGCAGCTCTCCCATTTCCAGCAGCGTGCATGCGCGCAAGTTTGGACCGAAAAAAGGTCATCCAGAAACGACTGGAGGTCAGACTGAGCGTTTTTGCGTCGCCATGTTTGTATCCAAATTCAGACTGCAAGACGGCCATCATCTTAATCTTGGCGCCATCCCACCCGCCAACGCGCTCTATGTAGCTCTTCGCATCTTCTCCTGGCAACGGCTTCCAGTCAGACATAATCCCTTCCACAAGGTTCGTCTTGTTCAAGGGCGATCGACCCCATCAAACCGTCCCCAAATCCAAGGGGCGCACATCCGGGTTCAACCGCACCATGGCCAAGTTCAGCGCCCCCGCGACCGTCACCCACGCCAGATAGGGCAAAAACGCAAGCCCGGCCCAGAAGTCCAGTTGCCAATGGGTGATCGTGCAGCCCAGCACCGACACCCACAGCGCCGCCATCACGGGCAACGCCCCTTTCAGCCGCCGCAACCCAAAGAATACCGGCGTCCATAACGCGTTGAACGCGATCTGCATGGCCCAGAAACCCAGCGCATAGGCGCTGCCTTCCAGCACGGCGACCCGTGCGCCGGCAAATGACATCAGCAGGTAAATTGTGGTCCATGCGACCGGAAACAGCCAGTTGGGTGGCACCCATGACGGTTTGTTCAGCTGTTCATACCACGGCCCCGGCGGAAAGGCGGCACCTGTGGCACCAGCCCCGCAACACGCAGCCAGAAACATCAAGAACAACAGCATATCCATAGAGCGGACCTTTCATAGCGCCCTGAACAACTATGCCAGTGGGCGGTCAGTTCCAATGCCTTGTTCGCGCGCTTTCAGCTGCGCCAGAATATCCAGAACAGATGCGGATCGCCCCGGATCGGGTTTCGACTGGCTGGCGGCATCAACGAGAAAGGCGACTTCGTCCAATGGGCGGGCATAGACCACGGCCGATTTCGGCATGATGACCGACCCCGCCGTGCGAACCGCCGATTGAGCCAACCAGCCCAGTTTTTGCGGTGTCGAGGTGTGGGCCCGCATCGAAATGCTGTCATAGCCCTGCCTGCGCAGCTGCTTTCCGATGCCCGCATAGATCAGCCGGGCCGCCCAGATACCGGTGCGGGCCTTCAGGGGCAGCACATTGATGCCTGCCTCTGATCTGCGATACAGCCGGTCTGCCTCGGCCAGAAGCCGTTTGACCATTCTGCGTATCTCATCCGTGGGCAGCGGCTCGCGGATGAAGTTGAGCGGGTCGATCCCGGCCTCATCCAGCCAGTCAAGCGGCAGGTAAATCCGGCCCATCCGGGCATCTTCGCCCACATCGCGGGCGATATTGGTCAGTTGCATTGCGACGCCAAGATCGCAGGCCCGCGCCAGCGCATCAGGGTCGCGGACACGCATCAGCACACACATCATCGCACCCACGGCACTGGCCACCCGGGCCGCGTAGTCGCGCACGCCGCTCAGCGTGTCATACCGATGCTCTGCGGCGTCCCAGGCAAGGCCTTCCAGCAAAGCCTCGGGCAGGGCGCGCGGCATCTCGAAATCCTCGACAATGGCGGCGAATGCCCGATCTTCGGGGGCGTTGCGCGGCTTGCCGGCATAGGCCTGATCAAGCCGCTCATGCAGCCGCAAAACAGCACCTGCCTGATATTCGCCCTCATCCACCTCATCATCGGCCAATCGGCAAAACGCATAAAGGGCCAGTGCCGGATCGCGGACCGCCCCCGGCAGCAATCGAGAGGCCGCATGGAAGGACAACGATCCGTGGCGGATCGCTTCGCGACAATGATCAAGGTCACCGGGTCGGATCATTCTGCAGCAACTTTCATTTCAGGGATATGTGGGGCGTCGGGCACCAGCTTGGACAGAACCTCGGCACTGGAAATCACGCCGGGCACACCGGCCCCCGGATGGGTGCCGGCCCCGACCAGAAACAGACCCTTGGCCTCTTCACTGATATTGTGTGGCCGGAACCAGGCTGATTGCAGGATGCGCGGCTCTATCGAGAAACCGGATCCGTTGGGGGACAGATACCTGTCGCGAAAATCTGCGGGTGTCAGGGTCATCTCGGTGCTGATCCGCTCTGCAAAGCCGGGCAGGTATTTCTGCAACTCCGCCTGCACTTTGGCCTTGTACACATCCCTTTCAGTGGTCCAATCAACAGCGTCGTCAAACCCCAGATGCGGGACCGGCGACAGAACGTAAAAGGTATCATCCCCGGCAGGCGCGACGCTGGGGTCGGTGCGTGCGGGGCGATGGATATAGAGGCTCATATCATCCGCTAGCTTGCCCTTGATAAAGATATCCTTCAGCAAGCCTTCGTATCGGGGGGCGTTGGTAATGGTGTGATGGCCGATATCGGGCCACATGTCGGCGGTTCCCTTGGTGCCGAAATACCAGACAAACAGACCCATCGACCACCGGCGAGACGCCAGCTTGCGATCAGTCCAGCGCTTGCGCGGGGCCTTGCGCAACAGGTTGCGATAGGTGTGGCCTGCATCGGCATTGCTGATGACCAGAGGGGCGGCAAGGACCTCGTCACTTGTCAAACGCACGCCGCGGGCGGCCCCGTCTGCCACAAGGATTTCGTCAACCTCGGCCTGCTGACGAACCTGCCCGCCCTGCGACCGGATCACAGCCACCATGGCATCTGCAATCGCCTGCACCCCGCCCATCGCGTAATGGACGCCAAATTCCTTCTCCAGATGTGCCACCAGCGCATACATCGAGGTCACATGCATCGGGTCGCCCCCGATAAACAGCGGATGGAACGATAGCGCCATGCGCAAACGCGGGTCTTTCACCCGGCGCTTGGCCAGCCCAAGGATCGACTGATCAGCGCGTAACATTGCAAAAGTCGGCAGAACCTTGATGGTCTCCCACAGCTTGTGCATCGGCTTGGCGACCATCCCCTCAAAGCCGACGACATAGCGCCGCTCACTGTCTTTGAGAAACTTCAGGTAGCCTTTGACGTCATGGGGCGAAAGGCGCGCGACCTCTGCCAGCATGGCGTCGGTCTTTTGCCGGGCCTTGAAGGTTGATCCATCCTGCCAGCGGACTTCGTAGAATGGATCCATCGGGCGCAGATCAACATCCTTGTGAAAGTCGCGTCCGCAGGCTGCCCAAAGCTTTTCATAGACTTGCGGCACCGTGATGATCGTCGGGCCAAGGTCGAATCGGTGTCCATCCTGCGTGACAGAAGAGCCCCGCCCACCGGGTCGGTCCAGCCGGTCGAGCACGGTGACGGCGTAACCCTTTGCCCCCAGCCGCATGGCTGCCGCAAGGCCACCAAGCCCCGCACCGATAACAATTGCAGCGTTTGAGTCGCTATCTACAGGCGTCAACATAAGGCAACACTAGCTATGTAAACTAAAGTTGACAAATATTATCCGGCGATCTTCCCAAATGACCATTGATATGTCAGGATTAATTGACACTCCTCGCCAAGGTGCCCTTTTGTGACCCAGATCGTCACCCTCTCATTCTTCCGCTTTTCCGGGTTCTCCGCCCGGGCCTGGGCGTTGATGATGATGGGCGCCGGGCGGCTGCCATTGTCCCGCACGCCGGATATCGGTTTCTGGAAACTCTGCGGGTCGGGGACCGGTTATGGGTTCTCGCCTACACTTAATCCATCGGTGATCGCGATCCTTGCTGTCTGGCCTGATGCCAGCACAGCGCAGGACCGGATCGAAAACGCACCGATCTTTGCCAGATATCGCAAGCGCGCAGTCGAAACCTGGTCTGTGCTGCTGACCCCGACCTCGGTCAGGGGTGAATGGGACGGGCAAGTGCCGTTTACCCAACAGGCCGATCAGGCGACCGGCCCCATGGCCGCGCTGACGCGCGCCGCGATCCGCCGCAAGATCATCCCCCGTTTCTGGCGGCAGGTCCCCGATATCTCACGCATGATTGGCACCGATGCTGATGTCGCGTTCAAGATCGGCATTGGCGAATTGCCATTAATTGACCAGATCACCTTTTCCATCTGGCCCACGAAATCCGCAATGGATGCGTTTGCGCGCACCGGCCCCCATGGCGATGCGATCAAGGCAGTGCGGGCGGGCGATTGGTTCAAGGAAGAATTGTTTGCCCGGTTTGCCGTACATTCCGACAGCGGCACGTGGAACGGCACTTCGCCCCTGAAAAACCTGGAGGCCGCATGACCCCTTTTCCCTTTTCCGCCATCGTCGGTCAGGACGAAATGAAGCAGGCCATGATCCTGACCGCGATTGATGGATCCATCGGTGGCGTTCTGGTCTTTGGGGATCGGGGCACTGGCAAATCGACCGCTGTACGTGCGTTGGCCGCCCTCCTGCCGCCGATTAAGGCGATCAAGGGTTGCCCGGTGAATAGCGAAAAGGCAGCGCTGGTCCCCGACTGGGCGGGTTTAACGACCAAACGCGGCCATACGCGCCCCACCCCGGTGGTCGATCTGCCCCTTGGGGCAACCGAAGATCGCGTGACAGGCGCGCTGGATATCGAAAAGGCCCTGACCAAGGGCGAAAAGGCTTTTCAGCCGGGTCTGCTGGCGCAAGCCAACCGCGGCTATCTTTATATTGACGAGGTTAACCTGCTGGAAGATCACATTGTTGATCTGCTGTTGGATGTTGCCCAATCCGGTGAAAACGTGGTCGAGCGTGAGGGCCTGTCAATCCGACATCCAGCCCGTTTCGTGCTTGTCGGCTCGGGCAATCCGGAGGAGGGCGAGCTAAGACCGCAGCTGCTGGACCGGTTCGGATTGTCGGTCGAGGTGACCTCGCCCAAGGATATCGACACACGGGTCGAGGTTGTGAAACGCCGCGATGCGTTCGAAAATGACAATGCGGCGTTTATGCTGCGCTGGCAGGCCGAGGATGCCGCGATCCGGGACCGGATCCTGACTGCGCGCAAGACGCTCGGCAAATTGAAGACGCCGGAAAAGACAATGCGCGATGTCGCCGAATTGTGCCTGGCATTGGGGTCGGATGGGTTGCGTGGGGAACTGACCCTTCTCAAGGCCGCCCGCGCCTATGCTGCATGGCGTAATGATACCGCGTTGACCCGCGCACATGTGCGCAGCGTGGCCCCCATGGCCCTGCGGCACCGATTGCGCCGCGATCCACTGGACGAGGCAGGTAGCGGAACACGGGTCGCCCGAACCGTGGAAGAGATACTTGGATAGCTGGACCCGTGCCATGCTGGCGCTGGAACTGCTGGCGATTGACCCCGGATTGGGCGGGATAGCCATCCGCGCCCGTGCCGGACCTGTGCGTGATCGGCTGATGGCCCATATCGACCCTACCGCGCGCAGGCTTCATCCCGCGATCAGTGATGAGGCCCTGTTTGGCGGCCTTGACCTGTCTGCCACGCTGGAGGCGCAACAACTGATTATGCAGCGCGGGCTGCTGGCCGATCCCGGCCCCCTGATCCTGGGCATGGCCGAACGCGCCGGCCCGGCCTTGGCCGCGCGGCTTGCCCTGACGCTGGACCGGGCTGTCGGGCATACCCTGATTGCACTCGACGAAGGTGCCGAGCCCGATGAGCGGCTCAACCCGAAACTGGCAGAACGGCTGGCCTTTGGGGTGGATTTGTCCGACGTCACCATCCACGACACCGACCGGTTGCCGCCATTGGGGCCAAAAACACCATTGGCACTGGTGCAGTACGATCCGCAAATGATTGATCAGATCGTGACAGTCGCATCCCACTTGGGGATCGACAGTTTGCGTGCGCCTGTTTTCGCCCTGCGGGCGGCACGCGCACTTGCGGCCCGGTCGGATCGCAAGATGATCATTGACGATGATCTGGAAATGGCCTGCGCGCTGACATTGGCGCATCGGGCAACCCGCCTGCCGGAACCTGCCCCGGCCGCGCCCGAAGCCCCCCCGCCAGACCCGACCGATCAGGCCTCGCAGGACAGTCTGGATCTTCCGCAAGAGCTGCTGTTGGACGCGGTGCGCGCGCTTCTGCCCGATAACCTTCTCGACCGGCTGACGGCTGCAAAGGCGCGGCAGGGGCGCGGCAGCGGGACCGGTGCGGCACGCAAGGGAAACCGGCGCGGTCGCCCTTTGCCATCACGGGCTGGCAGGCTGAACGACGGGGCACGGATTGACCTTATCGCGACGCTTCGCGCTGCGGCCCCGTGGCAAACCATCCGGCGGCGTAGCAGCGCAAGTGACGGATTGCAGATCCGGCCTGCAGATATTCGCATCAAAAGGTTCGAAGAAAAGTCTGACCGGCTGTTGATCTTTACCGTCGACGCGTCTGGATCATCGGCGGTGACCCGGCTGGCCGAGGCCAAGGGCGCGATTGAGCTGCTGCTGGCGCAGGCATATGCGCGACGCGATCACGTGGCACTGGTGTCGTTCCGCGGCACAACCTCCGAGCTTTTGTTGCCGCCGACCCGGTCACTTGTTCAGACCAAACGCCGCTTGGCCGCATTACCAGGCGGCGGGGGAACCCCGCTGGCCGCAGGTATGATGACGGCGTTCGAACAGGCCAATCAGGCCGGGCGCCGTGGGCTGACACCCACATTGATCATTCTTACCGATGGGCGGGCCAATATAGCGCTGGATGGCAATGCGGATCGCAAGCAGGCCGCTACCGATGCGCAACAAGTGGCCCGCCGGGTCCGGGCGCATCACTGCGATGCCCTTGTGATTGACACCGGCAACAGGCCGGAACCTGCCTTGCGCAATCTGGCGCAGACGCTTGATGCGGCCTATCTGCCATTGCCGCGCGCTGATGCGCATCGGTTGTCCCAATCCGTTGCCGCATCGCTGGGGGACTGACGCATGCGCTGGCCCGACGATGCGCGGGACTGGCCATTACGGCAGCATTCCAGACAGATTTTGCACAGGCCTCATCGCTGGCATGTGCAATCACATGGCAGTGGCGAAACCATTCTGCTGATCCATGGCGCGGGCGGCGCGACGCAAAGTTTTCGGCACCTGTTTCCGCTGCTGTGCCCGCAATATCAGGTCATCGCCGTTGACCTGCCCGGACAGGGGTTCACCCAATTGGGCGCGCAACAACGCTGTGGGCTTGATCCGATGGCCAAGGACCTGCTGGGCCTGTGCCAGGCCGAAGCGTGGATGCCGGATCTGATCGTGGGGCATTCCGCCGGTGTCCCCCTTGCGTTGCGCATGTGTGAAATGGGGATGCGGCCGCAATACGGGATTGTCGGGATCAACGCGGCCTTGGGCAATTTCAAAGGGGTGGCCGGGTGGCTGTTTCCGCTGATGGCCAAGGCCCTTGCGGTCACCCCGTTCAGCGCCTCACTTTTTGCCAGCACCACAACGCGGAACAGCGTGCGGAACCTTGTGGCTGGCACCGGGTCGACCCTCGCCCCCGAGGGGCTGGAGCTGTATTACCGGCTTGCAACCGACCGTGCCCATGTGGATGCGACCCTGTCGATGATGGCCCAATGGTCACTTGACGAGCTGCTTGCCCGGTTGCCGCAGATCGAGACGCATGTGCATTTGATTGCCGGGCTGAACGACAAGGCCGTCCCACCGTCAATCAGCCGGGATGCCGCCGCCAGGTTGCCCATGGCCACATTGACCGAATTGGCGGGGCTTGGGCATCTGGCACATGAGGAAGACGCGCCCGCAATCGCCCGGATCATCAATACGCAGATGGGTACACGGGTCTAGGGGCCGGGCCCGAGGGTCCTGACCCTAGTCCTCCACTTTCCCGCGCAGGGCCTTGACCTCGCCCCGTGCTTTCTTGGCCGCCAGCCGGCGTTTGACGGATCCGTAAGTGGGCTTTGTGGCCAGTCGACGTTTGGGACGCTCGCAGGCTTTGCGGATCAGTTCGGTCAGCCTGTCACGCGCGATTTCGCGGTTGCGGGCCTGGCTTCGTGTTTCCTGCAGGAAGATCACAATCGCACCGTCTGTCGTCCAACGGCGCCCGGCCAATCGGCGCAGCCGGTTCTTGACCGGGTCGGGCAAATTGGGCGACCGGGCTGCCTCGAACCGCAACTCGACCGCAGTGGACACCTTGTTCACATTCTGCCCGCCGGGGCCCGAGGATCGGGTGAAGCTTTCTGTCAGCTCCCAATCGGCGATCTCGATGTGATCATTGATGCGCATGATGTCCGCTCCGGCGCGTATAAGGTGGTGTGTAATCTGTCTGTACAGGTTTTCTACGGCAAGCATACAGCATTGATGTCAAACTTGTGTGGCTGCATTTGGTTGCGTCAAAACGCATCCTCGCGCCGCATTCGGCTTAGAAAAAGGGCCACCCCGGCGATGGGATGGCCCTTTCCTGAATTTCGGAGGCGGGTCGGTTAGGTTGCCCACCTTATGGTCTTCTCAGCCAAGGGCTGCCTCAGCTTTGACCCCCATAAGTTGTCCCGACACACTTCTCCAATACCTCATGATGCACTGGATCACCTCCTTTCAAACTGTTTCGCCTGCTTGGAGGTTGGCACAGATTTGGTATATTTCAAGTAAAAATATCGTACATATTGCTGTTTATGCCGTGCGTGCGACCATCCGCCCAACAATGATGCGGAACGGGATCAGGGCGAGCAGCGCGATGGCAACTTTGACACACCAGTCCACGCCTGCTGTACCGACCCAGCGGGTCAGGTCCGCACCAAAGGGGGTCGGCACGACCTCGTTGAAGAATTCCGTATTGTGATCAACACCCAAGAGGCCGCCAGCCGCGGCGGAAAACGCGATAAAGAAAAACAGGGCGGTATCCACTGTCGATCCAACCAGCGTCGATGCCAAGGGGGCCCGCCACCATGATCCGTCACGCAACCGGTCAAAGATGGCAACGTCGATCAGCTGGGCCACGAGGAATGCGGTTGCCGACCCGATGGCGACTCGCAGCGTGACCGCCGGTACGACGAAATCGGGGGCCAGTTCGACCATGACCCGGGTGCCGATGAACGAACAGATGATGCCAACGATAAACCCGAAGAACACAACCTTGCGGGCCGCCTCTTTGCCATGCACCCGGTTCATCAGATCGGTCACCAGAAAGGCAAACGGATAGGTGAATGCCCCCCAGGTCAGCCAGTCACCGACGAAGAATTGGACAAGAATATTGGACGCCACAACGATGGTGGCCATGGCGATAACGCCGGGAAGGATACGTGTCATGTTATTGTTCCGTTTTGGCAAGGGTGCGGCACTTGGTCCGCCGGTTGGTCCGGGGACGCGCCGCCTTACCGCCACAGACGCGATCCGTCAATCGTTGATCCGATATTCCACGATTTCGGTGCGCTGGAAAAATTTGAAATTGTCATCCGACACCAATGTCATCCGCAAGCCATCCGCATCCTGCCAGACGCTGATACCTTCCAGGTTGTCATGCGTGCCGACCCGCGTTTGCAAGACCAGCTCTTCAGTGCCTTCGACAAGGTCAAAGCGGCGCACCCGGCTGCGAAATCCAATCCCCAGAAAATCTCGTTCAAGCACGTAAAGCAGCCCGTCCGGCCCGAAATCCGCACCCGCCACAAGGAACGCGCCTTGCCGGGATATCTGATACGGGGCGTCCCATTTGCCGTCCTTGAACCGGAATACCGGAAATGGCCGGGTTGCGCGCCCGGATCGTTCCGGCAGGGCATAAAGCGCCCCGTCATCGCCAATCGCCAGCGCCTCGAGCGACGAATTCGCCTGCAGTACAAGAAACCGCTCGCTCGTATTCAGGGGTGATCCGATTTCGCCGACATCCGGAAACGACCGGACCCCGTCAAAGCGGCCTTCGAAGGACACATGGATCGTCCCGTCCTGCCCGATGGCCACGCCTTCGCTGTCGGTCTTTTCATCGCCCAGTGGGGTGCCATCGCTATCAAGCAGCAATTCAATCGGCCCCAGCGCGATACCGGTTATTTCGCCGTCTTCCCGCGCAAAGCTGCCCTTGGCCATCGCCCCCCGGTCACTGACGGTGACAAAGCTGAGCCCATCTGCGCCCACTTCGATCGCGGACAAGCCGCCGAAAAGCGGATCGTCCCGCTCCCACAGATAGGCGCCGATCAGGCTTGCATCCGCAAGGGCGGGTGCCGCTTTCAACATGACAAGCAAACAAAGGGAACGAAACATGGCAGGATTTTCTATATGCGTGTTGGACTGTGCCGCCGGGTTTAGCGGCACAGCTGTGCAGTTTCTTACGAGAAGATGTTCAGAGCATTACGAGAATACCAACAGACGCCAGATTTCCCATCAAACGCGCTAGTTTGCGTTCAGCACACCCAGACATTGCCCCGGAAGATTTGCCATGGTCAGTTCGGCCCGTGGCCGGGCAGGTGCTGCATTCGGGTCAGGCGGGGGCGGATTGAGGATACGATCAACCCAGCCTTGAGCCTCTGAGCAGCCATCGCCGGGTGGTGGCGGTGCCTGATTGGTACACCCTGCTGCACCTGCGGGGCAATTCAACCGCACATGGAAATGATAGTGGTGGCCCCACCATGGTCTGATCTTGCTGAGCCACGCCCGGTCGCCCGTTGCGCTGTTGCACATCGCAACCTTTGCACCGGGAAACACAAAGATGCGGGCAACACGCGGGTCAGAGGCTGCTGCCTTCAGCACCGCCTCGTGCTGCGGTGACCAACTACTGTTGGTAAACGCCCCGGCGCTGCGCCGCATCGAGATCGACGAGATATTCTCGCGCTCGGCAACGCTCAGGTTCAGGCGTTGTGGCGGCAGCATCCATATGTCGACATCAAGCCCGGTCTGGTGGCTGCGATGCCCGGTCAACATCGGCCCGCCACGCGGCTGGCTCATATCGCCGACATATAGCCCGGCCCATCCGGGCTGAGTGGCCGCAAAGCGGCTGAGGTCCTGCACAAAGTCGACAGTCTCCGGCTGCGCCCAGTTGCGGTTGCGCGACAGGCGCATGGCCTGCCATGTCGGGCCGGTTTCGGGCAGTTGCACTGCCCCCGCCTGACATCCGCGCGCATATCCGCCGACGGGCTGTGATCGCTGGGCGGACCCACGCGGCGCGGCGCCAAACAGGTTCTTGGCCACGCGCGTGTCATTCGCGTTTTGGGATACGGTTTCAACCGATGGTGGCGCGTCGGGCTGACATGCGGCCAACCCAAGTGCCATGATAACTGCTGCTAGATGTCGGACCATTCTGCGCGATCTCCATTCTTGTTGACCCATCGTAACAAGAAAAGGCCCGCCAGGAAAAGGAAGATCACAGGCAGAAACCCTAACTGCGTATTTCCGGTCAAAACAGTAAACAAAGTGATAAAGGCTGGCGCCAAAAATGCGGTTGCCTTGCCGGAAAGCGCGAACAGGCCAAAAGCCTCGGCAGGGCGTTCGGGGTGGGTATGCCGCACCATCATGGATCGGCTTGCCGTATAGACAGCACCGCCCGCACCACCGATGCAGACCCCGCAGACATAAAAGATGATGTCCGGCAGCGATGACCCTTCGGCCAACGGGATCCCAAAGAGCTGTTCGCGCGACATGCCCACGATGGTCGCGGAGACCGCAATCAGCACCCAGACCATCACGATGATCACCGGTTTTGGCCCATAGCGCTGATCGGCAAGCCCGGACGCCCAGGTGGTCACCGCGGCCGCAATCGCGGCAACAATTCCGAAAACGCCGATCTGGATCGTGCTCCAATCAAGCACCAGGCGCGCGTAAATCCCGCCAAATGCATAAAGCGCATTCAGCGCGTCGCGGTAAAACA
The DNA here is from genome assembly GCF_038443705.2 of Yoonia sp. SS1-5. Lineage (NCBI taxonomy): Bacteria > Pseudomonadati > Pseudomonadota > Alphaproteobacteria > Rhodobacterales > Paracoccaceae > Yoonia > Yoonia rhodophyticola. Next base: position 2,739,122 of record NZ_CP151767.2, read on the forward strand.
TCGACCCCACGAGGAAGTTCAGCAGGCTCTTGCGGATGTAGACGCCTTTCAGCGTGGCCCAAAGATCACCTGCGACCGCGCTTATTTTTGTCGATTTCCCCTGAACTTTCGGATCATCGCGGACCCATAGAAAGAACGGGATGATAAAGATCGCGTACCAGATCCCGATGAATGGCCCGACAGATCGGGTGCCCTCGCGCATTTCTGGATCCAGCCCGAAAAGCGGCGGATTGCCCAGCAAAGTCACGCCTTGATCGTTTTCCGCCATCAGGAGCAGCATAAAGAACAGGGCCGTCACCCCGCCCCAATATCCAAATGCAGCCCCTGATCCGGAAATGCGGCCCACGTCATCATCATCGCCCAGTGATGGCAGGATCGCATTGACGAAGTTCAATGCGCTCTCTGCGGCAAAGAAACCAACATAGAAGATGATCAGCATCAGCAGGATCCGGCTGCCGTCAGGGGTGAGGCCCCATAGCAGACATGCGGCAATCACATAGATGATCGAGAAGAACGCGATCCATGGGATCTTGCGCCCGGAATTGTCCGCAAAAGCGCCCAGAAATGGCGCGGTGAATGCGATGAACAGCCCGGCCACCGTTTGGCCCGCCGTCCAGATGGATTGGGCCTGCGCCTTGGCGGCGCCGCTATCCATGCCTGTGCTCAGATAATGTTCGGCCGCGACGGCCGCAAAGTAGGGCCCGAAGATGAATGTCAGCCCAAGTGTATAGAAAGGCTGCGACGCCCAATCAAAGGACATCCATCCCCAGATGCGTTTCTTGCTGACCGCCATCATTCTGCCCCTGTTTTTCTTTGCGCTGATAAGACACCGCAAAATGGTGCAGAGGCAAGCAAAGGTTTACGACAACCCGTTATCGGTGGGTGGCCATGGCCGTGTCGCATCAGCATCAATCCAGGCCTTTACCCAATCTGGCAGTGCAGGTTGCGTTTCTGTAAACCCCATCGCGGCAAACAACCTGTCGGGCGCGACAATCCCGTTCTTGTCCGTCGCCGCCGACCGGTAGAGGGCCTGGACCGCACATTCGTCGCCGATCCAGATCGACTGATCGAGATACATGAACCGGTGGTCCCAGCCCACCGGCTTGCTGACGACCCGGAATTTGACGAATGGCCGGATCCGCTTGCGATAGCGCACCGACACCCCGGCCATCGTCAGGCCCCACTTGTTGCGCTGCAACGCGCGCAACAGACCAACGCGATGCGCCAGTGTCGTGCGCCCCAGATCAAGAATGGTTAAAATCCGCCCGTTATTCATTTCCATGAACAGATCAATGTCCTGCGGCCAGCAGCGATGATGCGATACATGGGTTCCCAGCGGGGGCAGCGGCCCTTTCTGACGTGCCAGAATATATTCTTTTGCAAGACGGACGAGCGGATACATTGGCAATTCCCAAGCTGATCAACCAAGGGATGTTGTAGCTTGACGTAAACGTCAATCTTGACCTTGGGTCATGTCGGGGGCTTGCTTGCGGGGACGCAAATGCCTAGGTCAGGAAAAACCGCATAAGGGCTTTCATATTATGGCATCCATCATCCAAATTCTGCTGCTGCTGATCGGCGTGGTCAGGTTTTTCGTGATCGCACATTTCATCATGAGCTGGTTGATCCGGTTTGAGGTTCTCAACGTCCGGCAGGAATTTGTGGGCCAGGTCTGGTACACGCTCGAGCGTCTTCTGGACCCGCTTTATAGCCGTGTGCGCCGTTTCATGCCTGATCTGGGTGGGATTGACCTATCGCCGATTGTGGTTCTGGTGGGCTTGGAAATCCTGCGCATCCTGTTGCTGTAAAACGCCATGGCTTTCACCTAGGCTGTTCTTGCCGATCTGCGGCAGCTGTCCTTGCGTAAGTCGCCAAATTCCCCGAAACTACGGGAAGGCAAGACAATTGGTGGGGCAATCCCCTGCCGCTGAGAGGGGCATAGACGAATGGCAATCGCAAACTTCATGAAAAGCGGGATCGCGCTGGGTCTTTGTGCGCAGCTCTTGATCGCCACAACAACAGCCAGCGTGGCGCAGGCGCAGATGCTTGGCACTGATGCGATGATCTCGAAATATGCGCAGCACAGTGATCGCGCCTTCCTGATGGACGAGCTGCAACGGGCCGAGGTGCAGTCGGAATTGATCGGGCTTGGCGTCGACCCGACAGAGGCCGAGGCCCGCCTTGCCGCCTTGTCGGATGCAGAAGTGGCATCAATCATGGTGCAAATGGAAAATGACAGTGCTGGCGGTGATATTGTCGGGACATTGTTCACCGTATTTGTGATCCTGCTGGTGACCGACATCCTTTGCCTGACCCGGATCTTCAGCTTTACCCGGTGCGCCCGCTGATCAGACGGTTTTGCGCGGTCCTGACACTGTGCTGGCTGGCGGCCTGTGCCGCCCCGTTTGACCCAGCCGAGGAACTCACGGCGGATATCCCGACCCGGGCCGTGGTCGCCGGGGTTCCACTGATCCAGCAGGCTGATTTCTATTGCGGCCCTGCCTCTATCGCGATGGTGATGCAATGGGCAGGCGCGGATGTCACACAGGCGGACATCGCGGCCCTGTCGTTCAGCCCCGGGGCGCGGGGGACTTATCTGGCCGACATGATCGGCGCCGCCCGCAGGCAGGGACAATTTGCCGTCGAACTATCGACGTTTGATGCGTTGCTGGCAGAGGTGTCGGCAGGACACCCCGTCATCGTGTTCCAGAACCTCGGGCTGGGGGTTGCACCGGTGTGGCATTACGGCGTGGTGACAGGCTACGACCTGCAAAGCGATCAGATCTTCCTCAATTCCGGCGAGCGGGATCAGATGGTGATGCCATTTGATCTGTTTGCGCGCACCTGGCGGCGTGGCAATCAATGGGGCTTGGTCATCCTGCCACCCGATCAACTGCCGGCGACGGCAACCGAGGCGGCGGCCCTTTCAGCGGCTGCGGCGCTAGAGCGGGTCAAGGTCTATGATGCTGCCGAAACAGCCTATCAGACCGGCGCAGGTAGATGGCCGGAAAGTTGGCTTTGGCAGTTTGGGTTGGGCAATGTGCGCTATGCAATGGGTGATATGCGCGGCGCAGAGCGTGCCTTGCTGGCGGCAGGCAGATTGGCGCCGGATATCCCGGAAATCGGGGCCAATCTCGCAACGGTTCGGGCCGCATTGGCTGGCAAAGGCAGCTGACGTCACCACCACGATCAGCGTTCGGTCAGCTTTAGCTCGATCCGGCGGTTTTGTGCGCGCGCCTCAGCTGTATCCGCCGGGTCCAGCGGCTGGAACTCGCCAAATCCATTCGCGGCAAGCCTGCGGGGCGGGATGCCCAGATCACCTGACATGAAGCGGACGACAGATAGGGCGCGGGCCTGGCTCAGTTCCCAATTGTCCTGATACCGGCTGCCGCGGCTGACCGGAATGTTATCAGTATGCCCGTCAACCCGGATCACCCAATCAATGCCTTCCGGGATCTCACTTGCGATATTGCGCAGAATACCGGCGATATTGGCAATTTCGGCCTGCCCTTCGGCGGACAGCTCGGCACGGCCGGGCTGGAACAGCACCTCGGAAGAAAAGACAAAGCGATCCCCTTCGACGCGGACCCGGTCCTGCCCTTCAAGCACTTCGCGAAGTTGCCCGAAAAAGTCCGACTTGAAACGGGCAAGATCCTGTGCCTCTGCGGCGAGACGTTCGGCCTCTTCCGCCAGCCGCGCGGTTTCTTCTTCCAGACGTTGCCTTTCGGCCTCTTCCAATGCGCGGCGCTGCCGTTCTTCCGACGCAACCCGTGCCAGCGCCGTATTCAGTTGCGCGCCCAGCGTTTCGATCTGGACCTGCGCCTGACGGTCATCCTGTTCAGCCAAATTCAGCAAGGACTGAAGATTGCCGACCTGGGCACGCAGCTCGCCCACCTGTTCGTTCAAAAGCGCAACCTGACGCTGGCTCTCTGCTGACAACGCCTCTTCCTGGGCCAAGGCATCATTGGCCTGCGCAAGCAAGGCCGCCTGCCGTTCCGCATCGGTCAGCTGGCTGTCCTGCGCATTTTGCATCTGCGCAAGGGCGTCGAGCGCATTGGCAAGCTGGTCGTTCAGATCGGCGGTCTGGGTCATGCTTTCAGAAAGTAATGCGGCAAATTCGTCTTCCAATGCCGCCTGCGCGGCGCGGGCGGCGGCCAGCAAGGTCAACGTATCCTCGGCCTCGCGGCGCTGGGCCTCGAGGTTCAGGGTCATCGCGGTCAGTTCGGTATCCGCATTCTCGAGCCGGTCGCGGAGCGCTTGGGCCGCGGCGGCATCAGCAAGCCGGGCGGCTTCCAGTTCGTCGATTTCGGCAGCACTATCGGCGTTTTGGGCCTCAAGATCGGCGAGCATACCTTCCAGTGCTTCGCGGCGGGCAGCGGCAAGACGGGCAGCTTCGACGCCTGCGTCGATCTCATCACGGGCCTGCGCCAGCGCGAGGTTCAGCGCCTCCTGCTCGGACAACAGATCCTGCCGGTTCGTTTCAAGATCGGCAATCGTTGCCCGGTCCGCCTGCTGATCTGCCAGCAGTCCGGCAACCTGTGCCTCAAACGCAGTGATCTGTTCCCGCGCATCCCCCAGCAGCCTTTCCTGCTGTGCCCGCTCGGCGGTCAGCGTTGCAATCCGGCCAGCCTGCGACTGGGCCTGCGCGGTGAGCAGATCAAGATCGGCATTCAGGCTGGCGCTGCGATTGCGTTCGATACCCAGCGTGTCCGTCAACGCAGCCACTTGCCCCTTGAGCGCATCAAGCTCGGTTTCCTGACCGGTGATCTGCTCGCGCAGAACGAACTGAACCACCATGAAGATGGTCAGCACAAACATCAGCACCAGAAGAAGCCCGGTCATGGCATCCACAAAGCCGGGCCAGATGGCGTTCTGGAAACGGTTTGATGATCTGCGGCTTAGCGCCATGGATCAGCCCCGCTCTTTGATCGCGTCAGCAAGAACTGCAAGGTCGCCCCGAAGATCACCGACGGTTTCCTGCCGGCCAGCGGTCAGTTCCTCAAGAATGCGCAGCAATTGTACGTCGATAGACCGCAGCCGCATGCGGCTTTCGGCATCCATACCATCCATGCCATTCTCGCCAATCTTCTCGACCAGCGTTTCCTGCCCTTCGGCGACGCGCTGCAGCATGGCCTTGGTGGGATCCTCGCGCGAAAGATCAGTCAGTTGTTCGACAGATGTGGCCAGATTGGCCAGCCGTTTATCAGTCTGTTCACGGTCTTCGTCGATCTGACCCATCATCATCTGGATCGTGTCCATCAACTCGCCCAGTTGCTCGACAAAGGCGCCCATCACCCCGCTATCGGCCCCGACGGTGCCTTCATCACCCTCCAGCCCGACACGGGTGATCGTGGACATCCATTCTTCAAGTTCGCGATAGAACCGGTTTTGCCCATGCCCCGCGAAAAGTTCCAGCAGCCCCACAACCAGCGAACCGGCCAGCCCGAGGAGCGAGCTGGAAAACGCCGTTCCCATACCGCCCAGCTGGCTTTCCAGACCGGTTTGCAGACGGGCAAAGATGCTTGCGCCGTCCTCGCCCTCGCCGGGGTTCAGGGACCGAATGGTTTCCACAAGGGCAGGGACAGTTGTCGCCAAGCCGTAAAAGGTGCCCAGCAGGCCAAGGAAGATCAGCACATTGCCGATATACCGGGTGATTTCGCGATCTTCGTCGATCCGCTGCGCCACTGAATCGAGGATGGACCGGCCAGATGAGGCGGAAATCTGTGTTCTCGCCCCCCGCGAGCTAAGCAATGTGGCCAGCGGTGCCAATAGGGACGGGGCTGCACTATAGGAATGCCCGCCTGCGTCACGGGCGAAACGCTCGATCCAGCGGACTGACTTGATCAGCAGAAAGACCTGATTGAAGCATGACAGGACGCCCAGCAGGAACACACCCAGAATAACGCCATTCAGATAGGGATTGGATTGATAGATCGCGATGATCTGCCGTTGCCCCAGATAGAATCCGGCCGCGACCAGCCCGATCACGACAAGCATGAACAGAATTTGGCGGATCGGTTGAGAGAACTGCGGTTGCGCCTTGGTTGCTCTGGTGTTCGCCACGAGATGCCTTATCTTTGTTGCCTGCTTAGCCCAGATAGGACCATAGGCGCTCTGCCCGCAAATCCAAAATGAAAACGGTCCCGGCCTATGTTGCTGTCAGGGCACGTACGCGGGTTGCCAGCCAATCCATATCCGGGTCATCAATCCCGAGGTCGCGGATATGCGCCGCCGTGTTGAACAGGTATTCGGTATTTGGCCCCCGCCCGCCGATTGCCTTGGCGATGATCAGGGCCTGTTTTTCAAGGTCGTACTGGCAATATTGCCGGTGATCGCGATTAATGATGTAGGTCAGGGCCGTCAGCGTCTTGCCATCATCGGTGGTCAGGTCGACCGCCTGCTCGAAATAGGCAGATGATATCAGCTCGCGCTCTCGGATATCGGCGATGATCTGCGCCTCATCCGCCTGCGGGATTTCGAATGCCATGCCCGTACACTGCGCCTGCGGGTCCGCATCAAGCGCCAGAACCAGCCCGGGATCATCCTCTGACCCGCGGTGATGAATGGACAACATGCAAAAGCTGCGGTGATACCCGTGCAGATGCGCCTTGACCGCGCGGGTTGGCGTAAAGCCCGGGTTCCACAGAAGCGACCCATAGGCAAAGACCCAAGTTGTCATGACCACATTCCTCAATCCGATGGCTGCAGTTACCACCCGACGCACCGAACTGTAAGAGAGGGGATGCGACAAGATACCCGACAGCCGCCGGACCGCCCCGATGACCGGGTTCAGGCATCAGTGCCGTGGTCAGCCAGCCCGTACCAGATCGCCAAAGATCACGGTTTGATAGTCGCGCAGATAGATCTGAAGCCACGGGGTGTATTGCGCCGGATGGCGGGCAACCTCGGCGGACAGGTCATAAAAATCAACCCAGCGGGTGTTCATGACCTCGTCAGGGTTGGGATCAATGACAAGGTCATTGGGGGCGTCGGCCACGAAGACCTTGACCACTTCATGCTCGATCAACCCGCCGCCCACGTCGGCGCGGTACTCGATCTGATCGCGGTAGGACGGGTAAAGACCCTTGATGCCCAATTCTTCGTTCAGGCGACGCACGGCGCAATCGGTTGCATCCTCGTCCCATGCGGGATGGGTGCAGCAGGTATTCGCCCAAAGGCCCGGCGTATGGTATTTATGCATGGCCCGCTGCTGGATCAGCACGCGCCCCCGGTTCATCACAAAGACGCTGACGGCCTTGTGTTTCAACCCACGCTGATGCGCATCAAGCTTTTCGACGGGCGTCAGTTTGCCGTTTACCCAGGCCGGGATCATGATGGTCATGTGCGCAGCGGCGAGACAAGCCGCGTCAGATGGGCAAGGTTCTTGATGCCAATTTTCAGATGCGCCATGGGCCGCGCCTTTACCAGTTTCTTGTTCATATAAGCCTCGAATGTCAGCTTTTGCACGTCGACATCGTGACACAGGGAAACGAACCGCTCGCGCCGCTCGTCGCTGCGGTAGTAGGCGTTTTGCATCGCGCCTAAAACCCGAAATACCTGCTTGTGCTCGCGCATGAACAGTTTTCGGGCCAATTGCAGATCCCGTGCGCGGCCGCTTGCCAGACATGCCGCCGCCGCGGTGGCGGCAACCCGGCCCCCAACCATCGCGTAATAGATACCTTCCCCCGATGACGGGGCGACAACACCTGCGGCATCACCGGCCAACACCACGTCTTGCCCGTTATCCCATCGGTCCAGCGGTTTAAGCGGTATTGGCGCCCCCTCCTTGCGGATGGTTTTGCAATCGGTCAGGCCTGATGCCGCACGCAGATCCGCCGTCGCCTGCTTTACATCAACCGACTTGATCATGGATCCCATGCCAACGCTTGCTTGCCCGCCATGCGGAAAGACCCATCCGTAAAAGTCCGGCGAAATCCGGCCGTCATAGACCACATCGCAGCGCATTGGATCGTATTGCGGCGTACCCTTCGGGGCCTCGATGATCTCGTGATACGCAATCACGTAAGGGATCTTGTCCCCATCCTTGACCTCGGCGCGGGCCACATTGGACCGGGCGCCATCGGCACCGATGACCAGTTTCGTGGTCAGTTTCATTTCGTTCCCGCTGACCTTGTCGCGGTAGATCACCTGTGTGCCGTCACCGTCGCGGTCGATCCGAACAAAGGTGCCACTATAGCGGTGCGCGCCGGCCTTTTTCGCCCGATCCCGCAGGAATTCGTCAAAATGCTCGCGATCCACCATCCCCACAAAACCGTTTTCGATCGGGATATCGACCTGCCGACCGGTGGGCGAGATCATGCGGGCCGTGTTCACCTTGGCCACGATCTGTTCATCAGGGATGAAGAAATCAGCGATCAGACGCGGCGGGATCGCCCCGCCGCAAGGCTTGATCCGACCCTCCCGGTCGATGAAAGCCACCTTATGCCCTGACCGGGCCAGATCTTCTGCGGCAGTGGCCCCTGATGGGCCCCCGCCCACAACAATCACATCATAATGCATCGGCTATTCCCCCGGAACGAGCGTGGCTGATGGCAGTTTTCTGTCCATGATCCGCGCCGCCATGGCTGCGGCGGCAATGAACAGGCCTGCCTCGAAAATGAATACGGACCCAAAGGCCTGCGTGTCGGTGAATGTCAGGCGCAGCAGGTCAACCATACCGGCCCCAACCAGCCCGCCAAAGCCCGCCGCTATCGCCTGCGCCGCGCCCCAAAGACCCATCCGGGTGCCTTCGCGCCGTTCGCGGCCTTGCCCGGCCAGCGCCATCATCGACCCGATGGCTGCAACTGCAAACATTCCGTTGAAGAAACCAAGCCCGACGACCGCTGGCATCAATGGCGCACCCGGTCCCATTGGCCCCAGAAACGTGATCAGTGCCAGCGCGGCTGCAGATCCAAGACAACCCGCCATGACCCAGTTGCGCAACGCGCCGATCTTCAGCCCCGTGGCCATGATCCCAACGGTGAGCATGCCAATAAAGACCCCGCCGTTTTGCGCGCCCGACAGCGAGGTTGATTGCCCCGGCGTGAACGCAAAGACCAGCCCGGCATAGGGTTCCAGGATCAGTTCTTGCATGAAATACGCGGTCATCGACAGAAAGACGAACAAGGTAAAGTTACGTGCCTTGCGTTCCTGCCACACCTCGCGCAACCCCTCCCGAAAGGGTGTCGGATCGGGCTCGCGAACCGCGATCAGCTTGCGCTCCACCCGCCAGACGGCCAGGCAGGTCAGCAGCACCGCAGCCGTGACAACGATTGCCACGATCCGGATCAAAAGCTGCGGGGTGTAGGGGTCAATCAGGGACCCGACGATGCCCGCAGTCATCGCGATGCCGAAAATCATCATCAACCAGGTGATCGTCGCCGCAGCTGCCCGTCTGTGCGGCGCTGTCGTCGTTGCAAGCAGCGCCAAAAGGGACGTCCCCGAAGCGCCGACACCCAGACCGATCAGCGCATAGGCCACGACCGAAATCACCATTCCGCCCGCAAATGAGGACCCCAGCACCAGCACGCCAACAGCGGCGAGCAATGCCCCCAAGGCCAGCACAATCATGCCGCCGATGATCCATTTGGTCCGGTGCCCCCCGGCATCGGATGCGAACCCCCAATGTGGCCGGGTCATCTGAATGCCATAGTGAAGGGCAACAAGCATGCCTGGCAAAATCGCCGGCAAGGCCAGTTCGACCACCATCAGCCGGTTCAGGGTTGATGTGGTCAGCACCACAATGGCCCCCAGCGCCATCTGCACAAGGCCAAGCCGGAAAATCTGGAACCAGGATAGTGTCATCTTAGCCTCCGATTGCGGTGGCGGCGATCATCATGCCGCTGATGTAGAAAAGAATGCCCATGCCCTGATACCAGGGTGTCTTGCCTTCGGGGTCGCGCAGAAGAACCCGCATAGCCCCTAACTGAACGGCCAGCATTGCCATCACGCCCAGCGCGTAGCCCGGATGTCCCCAATAGGTCAGCAGCCCGATCACAACCGCCTGCGGAACCGCCATGATCCAGCAGGCCAGCCGCGCCGCCCGCGCAGGCCCAAGCGTCACAGGCAGTGAACGCAGGCCCATGGCCCGATCACCTGCGACCGCCTTAAAATCATTCAGCGTCATGATCCCGTGCGCCCCTATGCCATAGAGAACAGCAATAATGATGACGTCTGCCTGCGGCGCACCCGCGCTGAGAATTGCCGCGCCGGTGATCCAGGGAAGCGTCTCGTATGCCAGTCCGCAAAGGCCGGGCCCCCAAAAGCCCGATTGCTTTGCCCGGATCGGTTCCGCCGAATAGGCCCACGCCGCCGCAACGGCCAGAATCGTCGCACCAAAGCCCCACGGCCCCAGTTGATATCCCAACAATAGCGACAATCCGGTCATCGCAAGTGCGATATACAGCCCCCATCGGCCCGGAATGCGTCCGGATGGAATCGGCCTGTCCGGTTCGTTGATCGCGTCCACATGCCGGTCGCACCAGTCATTGGCGGCTTGGCTCATGCCGCAGACGACTGGCCCGGCCAAGATCACCCCCAGAATGATCAATACCCAATGGCCAGAGGGGCTTACCCCAGATGACACGACGCCACATAAGTAGGCCCACATCGGCGGAAACCACGTGACCGGCTTGATCAGGCGCAGCGTTGCGCGCGGTTCCGGCCACCGCCGTGTCGTGGTCTCAATCTGTAAATCTGACGTGACACTCATAACGTCAGTCTAAAGTGACATGCCTCATCGGAGCAAGTGTAAAGGTAGCTTGACACTTTTGCGCCGCGTCGGTCGCCCAAATACGATCTGTCACGCCGTCGGATCTTGCCTGATGCCCCGCCTGCAGGCGGCCATGACGGCCTGCCGCTGGTTATTGATCGCAGATGACTTGCGTTTCTGCAGATTTCGCCGCAGGGTTTTCCAAAGCGCTTTGAGAAGAGGTAAAACCATGCCAATCCGTGCAGTTGTCTGGGGCGAGAACGTTCACGAACAGACGAATAAGACAGTATCCGATCTCTACCCCGACGGAATGCACGGCACTATCGCTGCCGCATTGCAAAGTGATGATGTCACCGCCACGACGGCAACGTTGCAGGACCCGGAACATGGGCTGACGGCCGAACGGCTTGCAGAAACTGACGTGCTGTTATGGTGGGGGCATGCGGCCCATGGGGATGTGTCGGACGCCGTTGCCGAAAGGGTGGTCGAGGCCGTCTGGTCCGGCATGGGTTTCATCGCCCTGCATTCGGCCCATTTCGCCAAACCCTTCAAACGGCTGATGGGAAGCGCCTGCAACCTCACCTGGCGCGAAGCCGGTGAGCGCGAGCGGCTGTGGGTGACATCCCGCAACCATCCGATTGCCGCGGGGCTTCCTGATCATTTCACACTTGAGAATGAGGAAATGTATGGCGAGCCCTTTGGCGTCCCTGAACCGCTGGAAACCGTCTTTATCAGTTGGTTTCAAGGGGGCGAGGTATTCCGGTCCGGCCTGACATATAAACGTGGGGCCGGGAATGTTTTCTACTTCCGCCCGGGCCACGAAACCTATCCGACCTATCACGACCCCAATGTCCAGCGCGTGCTGCAGAACGCGGTGCGCTGGGCCTATAACCCCGCCCGCCGTGTTGTCGGGGTGAATGACGCCCCGAATGTGCCGGTTGATCAGGCACTCGAGCCCATTCAGGAACGCGGTCCCCGGCTTCATCAGGATGGCGAGGAGGGTTTTCGATGATCCGCGTCATCATTGTCGGCACCGGCAGCATGGCCCGAGAGCATGTGGCCGCCTATTCCAAAATACCGGATGTTCAGGTCGTCGGTGGCGTCGACCCGAATGCCGAGGCGCTTGCCGCATTCTGCGCCACGCACGATATCCCCAACGCGTTTAATTCGGTCGAAGCTGCCGTGGAATGGGGTGGATTTGATGCGGCATCCAATGTGACCCCTGATCAAATTCACCATCGGACGACGCTACCGCTGTTGGCCGCGGGTAAACATGTTCTGTGCGAGAAACCGCTTGCAAGCAATCAGACCGATGCCGCCGAAATGGCCAATGCCGCCGCCAAAGCCGGCGTGATCAATATGGTCAATCTCAGCTATCGTAACGTGCCTGCGCTGGAGGAGGCCGCCAAACTGGTCGCCGCAGGCGAGATTGGCGGGGTGCGCCACTTCGAGGCCTCATATCTGCAAAGCTGGCTGACCCAATCGCTGTGGGGTGATTGGCGGGAAGAGGCCCAGTGGCTGTGGCGGCTGTCATCGGCCCACGGCTCTATGGGCGTTCTGGGGGATGTAGGCGTTCATATTCTTGACTATGTCTGCCATGCCATCGGAGCGAATGCAGATCATGTATCCTGTCGGTTAAAGACATTCCCCAAGGCCCCCGGCGACAAGATTGCGGACTATGCCTTGGATGCCAATGACAGCATGGCCATGCATCTGACCCTTGCGAACGGGGCGATGGGTGTCATCCATGCCAGCCGATTTGCCAGCGGGCATATCAATGACCTCAGCCTTCGCATTTACGGGACACTTGGTGGGCTGGATGTGCAATTTATCAACTTCGAAAGCAGCCTGAAGATCGCAAAGGGTAAGGATTTGCAGACCGGCACGTGGCGCCCGGTCGCTGCCCCCGATATCCCATCAAACTATGTCAGGTTTCTTGATGCCATCCGCGCGGGTAAACCCGTTCAACCCGATTTTGCACATGGCGCAACCTTGCAACGTGTCCTTGATTTGGCGGTGTTGTCCAGTCAGCGCAACTGCGCTGATCAGTCTATTTAAACGCGGTTTTTGGCATCAACACAGCCTCAAAACACAGCATATCCGGGTGTCGGCGCCAAAATAAGGACTGAGATTAGCCATATTATTTTGTGTTTTTGGTGCTAGGCATGCATCGTTCTTGCACCGGATAGCAGTTGATGGCCGAAATACTAGTCCCACTCCAACCCGTCGAGTTGGTGGAGCGTTTGCAACATCAGCGCGTGGTCCTGGCCTTTCTGGACGAACCGCTTGCGCGGGCTGCACAGGCTGCCCGGGTCGAGGTATTGCAACGGATCGCCGACCGGATTTTGCCTGATGATCCTGCGCAAATGACGCTTTGGGACGCTCTCTTTGACGTGCTGACTGAATTGCACACGCTTGAACACGAGATCCGCAGTTTTGAGCAACAGGGCGATTTTGGCACCGCATATGTTGCGTTGACCCAGTCTTATATGGCCGCCCGCGCCACGCGTGCCCAACTCAGGATCGACATTGCAGCGGGCCTGGCCCTGATCGTTGGATCGGATGATCACTGATTACCGCCGCATTTGCATTGAATTGTTACTTTAAGGGCGTTTTCACACCCTCCCTCTACCTCTGCCAGCGGGGTGAAATTCGAGGGTAGATCATGAGCGGTACATCAAACGCACCGACAATCATCAAACGCAAGAAAGTGGTCGGCGGTGGCGGCCATCATGGTGGCGCCTGGAAAGTCGCCTATGCCGATTTTGTAACGGCGATGATGGCCTTCTTCATGTTGATGTGGTTGCTGAACGCCACAACAGAACAGCAGCGCAAAGGGATCGCGGATTATTTTTCGCCAACAATTCCGATCAGCCGGGTTTCCGGCGGTGGGTCCGGCGCTTTTGGTGGCAATAACATCTTTACCGAAGACAGCCTCGCCAGAAGCGGGACGGGCATCAACCAACCCACGATCGGCCAGAACCCCTTGCGGACGGAAAGTGATGATGAGGGCGACGCCGCCGAAGCCGCGCAGGTCGCGTCACTGCAAAACATCGAGGATATCCTTTTGGGGCAGGGCGGCGAAAGCATGGTTTCGGACCTTGCGCTTCGGCATATTGTCACCCGCCTGACAGATGAGGGTCTGGTGATCGAGATATTCGACCGCCCTGACGTGAAACTGTTTGAAGCGGACGGCGTGACCCCACGCCCGGTTGCGACACAGATCGGCCTGATGCTGGGCCGCCTCTTTCAAAGCGTCACCAACCCGGTTGCGATCAAGGGACATCTTTCTGCTGAAACTGTCTTGCGGGTGGACCGGCCTGTCTGGGATCAATCCATCGGTCGCGCCACGCAGATGCGACTGCTGCTTGAAGAAGGCGGTTTGCCGTCAAGGCGCATCGTGCGCCTGACCGGTGCCGGTGATCGGCATCCGGTGGTCACCGATCCGACGGCACCCCGCAACAGCCGGGTCGAGATCGTTTTGCTGCGTTCCGACCGTTGAGATTATTTGAAGCGCATTTGAGATATTAGGGGGACATTAAGTAAGGGCGTTTAGGCAGGTGAGGACTTTGCAAGTCATCCCAGGTGCAGAAAGGCTCAGAATGACGATTTCCTCCTCTTTGAATGCCAGCGTTGCCGGTTTGGCGGCCAATGCGTCCCGCTTGGCCACGATTTCGGACAATATCTCGAATTCATCGACCTTCGGCTACAAACGTGCCGTGACGGATTTTGAATCCATGGTGATCGAAAGCGGGCGAGGGACCTATTCTGCCGGCGGTGTCCGAACCACGACAACCCGTCTCATTGATGAACGCGGGGCATTGGTTTCAACCACAAACCCCACTGATCTGGCGGTACGCGGTCGGGGCATGTTGCCGGTGACTTCCGAGACATCGGTGGCTGTGGATAATGGCGACAACCCATTGTTCCTGACAACAACCGGATCGTTCCGGCCTGATGCACAAGGATATTTGCGCACACCGGGCGGGTTGGTCCTGATGGGCGTTCCAGCGGCGGCAGATGGTACCATTCCAAACTATCCGCGTGATTCCATCGACGGGTTGGTTCCCGTCCAGATCAACGCCAACCAATTCGCGGGTGAGGCAACGACACGGGTCGACCTGTCTGTAAACCTCCCTGCAACCGCGACGCGGGAGGACTCAGATGGTGACACCGAAACCTTGTCGGTCGAGTATTTTGACAATCTCGGCGCGTCATCCAATCTCGATTTCACATTCACTCCAACAGTTCCGGCCAACGGGTCATCCAACCAATGGACGATGGAAATCCGGGACAGCGAGACTGACGTGGATGCTGACGGGATCGGTGATGTTGTCGGTGAGTATATCCTGCAATTCGATGATAGCCGCGGTGGGGGCGGAACGCTTCTGAGCGTGGCAAATACGGCCGCAGCTGTTGGTGACCCTTATGACCCGGCGACGGGGACAATGGTCATCAACGTTGATGGCGGGCCCATGGAAATCAATATCGGACAACTGGGCAGTTCGATTGGTTTGACGCAATTGTCCGACGCCTTCGCACCGGTCTCGATTTCGAAGAACGGAACACCCGTCGGCAGTCTGACTTCGGTAGAGGTCGATCAAAACGGCTTTGTCCGCGCATCATTTGATATCGGCATCAACCGGGTCCTCTATCAAATCCCGCTGGTCGATGTTCCCAACGTGAACGGGTTGGAAACACTCGACAAGCAAAGCTTTCGGGTGACGCCTGACAGCGGAACATTCTTCTTGTGGGATGCGGGCGACGGGCCGACCGGTGACATCGTGAGTTACGCGCGCGAAGAATCTGCAACCGACGTAGCGGGCGAATTGACAGAACTGATCCAGACGCAGCGCGCATATTCGTCGAATGCCAAGGTGATCCAGACAGTGGATGAGATGTTGCAGGAAACCACCAACATCAAGCGCTAAGTAGAAAAGGGGTCTAGGTGATGAGCATTTCAGGCGCACTCAGCAATGCATTGTCCGGTCTCGCGACAACATCGCGCATGGCTGACATTGTCTCATCGAACCTGTCGAACGCGTTAACCGATGGTTATGGTCGGCGGCAGGCAGAGCTTGCATCCTCACAACTTGGCGGTGCCGGTGGTGGGGTGCGCATTGAAGGTATCACCAGATTTGTGGACGCGGGACTACTGGCTGATCGCAGACTGGCGGATGCTGCGCTGACCGGGCAGGAACGCGGGGCCAGTACCCTTAACCGTCTGGAGCAGAGCATTGGTGGACCAGAAGATGCGGCCAATCTGGGTATGCGACTTGCCGCATTCGAGCGGGCCCTGATCAGTGCAGCAAGCGACCCGGCGTCCGAAACACGGCTGGCATCCGCTGTTACGCGCCTTGGTGACGTGGCCGAGACCCTACGTGAAAATACCAGGGCTGTTCAGACCCTGCGGCAAGAGGCTGATGCCAGCATCGCGCGGGATATTGATGTGTTAAATACCGCCTTGCTTCAGGTTGAAGGGCTCAATCGCGATATCGTTCGCTTGAACGCCACGGGGACCGATACAAGCTCACTTGTTGACGCACGCCAACGTGTGATTGACCAAATCGCCGAGATTGTCCCTGTTCGCGAAATGACCCGAGATAACGGGACGGTCGGCTTGTTAACGACCTCTGGAACCACGTTGCTGGATAGCAAAGCGGCGCAGTTTAGCTTTGACCAAACGCCAACGATCACGGCCGACATGACCTTTGCGTCCGGCGCTTTGTCGGGCATCATGATTGATGGCGAGCCGATCAGCCCGACAAACGGGATCGGACGACTGGACGGTGGGTCACTTGGTGCTGCATTCTCTATGCGGGATGCGACGCTTGTCGAAACCCAGGTGGGTCTGGATGAAATTGCAGCCGATCTCGTCGCACGGTTTCAGGATCCCGCCAACGATTCCACAATCATTGCAGGTGATCCCGGCCTGCTGACCGACGAAGGTGGCGCGCTTGATCTGGCCGATCTTGACGGCCTTGCAGGTCGCATCAGCCTGAATGCTGCAATTGACCCGTTTCAGGGCGGGAATGCCACGCTGATCCGTGATGGCTTGGGTGCGGTTGCTGCAGGACCGACAGGGGACCCTGGCCAACTCAACAACTGGATCGCGGCACTTGGTGCGGCACGGGCCGACACGCCAAACAGCGCCAGCAGAAGTGCTGCAGGTCGCATGGCTGACTTTACCGCACAGGTCGGGTCAACGCGTTTACGCGCGGAAGAGCAACTAAGCTTTACAACCGCCAGATGGGACACCTTGCGCGAAGCCGAACTTGCAAATGGTGTTGATACTGATGTCGAACTGCAAAATCTGCTCCGCATCGAGCAGGCTTATGCCGCAAATGCCAAAGTTATCCAGACTGTTGATTTCATGATGCAACGCTTGATGGAGCTCTAATTTATGCCGGTAACTTCCGTGGGCGATATGGCCCAACAATTTGTTTCCATGCGTAACGGTGGCCGGATCAAAACCGACCTATCGCAGCTCGCGCAAAGTCTCTCGACCGGCCGGGTTACCGATGTGACGGCCACGCTCGGTGGGGAAACAGCGCGTTTGAGTGGCATCAACTACACGCTTAATCAGTTGGAAAGCTACGAGCAGGTTAGTAAAGAAACCACACAAACCTTGTCGGGAATTCAGACTATTCTGAGCCAGGTGAACAGTCTGCGTGCGCAAACTAGCGAGCAATTGCTTCTTCTCAGCGACGAAAGCAATCCATCCCAAATCGACGAAGCTGGGCGGGCATCCCGAGAGACATTCAATCAAATGATTGCAACATTGAATACGCGGGTCGCGGATCGTTCACTGCTGAGTGGTAGCGCCGTCGAAGCGCAGGCTTTGGCAGATGGCGATGACATGATCGCGGACATGATCGCCACATTGGGCGGTGCCACGACGTCAGACGACATTTTGCAGGGCATTGATACCTGGTTTGACGACCCCGCTGGCGGCTTTGAAACGATGGGCTATCTTGGTGATCGCGGCCCTGATCCAGAAAAGCGGCTGTCTGATACCAAGTCTCTGGTCATCGATGCACGCGCCAACGACGCAGAAATCATAAACCTGTTGAAAGCCGCCGCAGTTGCGGCAATTGCCGATGAACTGCCAACCATCGACCTGCAAACAAAGTCCACCTTGCTGCAATCGGCAGGTCGCAGCCTCTTTGCAGCGGCAGATGGAATGGTAGATGTACAGGCACGTATCGGATTTTCAGAAGCAAATATCGCGAGATGGGCTGCCGAACTGAATGCTGAGAAGACGGCACTGCAGATTGCAAAAAACGATATGATATCTGCCGATCCGTTTGATACGGCTTCGCGTTTGCAAAGTGCGCAACTGCAGCTTGAAACCCACTACAGTGTAACAGCCAGAATGTCGCGAATTAGCCTGTTGGATTATATTTGATGTCCCATATAAAAGCCTTCGTCCTGACACTCATATTATTGTTTCCAGGTTTTGCGCAGGCGACCCCAATTCGCATCAAAGACCTTGTGGAGTTTGACGGCGTGAGATCCAATGATCTCGTTGGTTATGGCTTGGTTGTCGGACTTAACGGTACCGGCGACGGGCTTCGGAACGCACCTTTTACCGAGGAAATGTTAAGTAACATTTTGGAGCGCTTGGGCGTCAACGTCACTGGCGAACAATTCCGGCCAAAGAACGTTGCGGCGGTGCTGGTAACTGCGAGTCTTCCTCCGTTTTCCAGGGCTGGCAGCCCTTTAGATGTGACGGTCTCCGCGATTGGTGATGCAAACAGCCTGCTTGGTGGAACATTGATCATGACCCCGCTTAATGCAGCGGACGGTGACATATACGCCGTCGCGCAAGGAACGATAATTGCCGGTGGTGCGTCAGCAACGGGCGATGCCGCTGCCGTAGTGCAAGGTGTTCCAACCGCAGGCGTTATTCCATCGGGTGCAACAATCGAGCGCGAGGTGGACTTCGACTTTACAGAGATGCGCACGTTGAGGTTGGCACTTAGAACACCGGACTTCACCACTGCCGGGCGTATCGAGCAGGCCATCAACCAGAACTTTGACCGAGTTGTTGCCGTTATGCTTGATGCTGGCACAGTTGAGCTGGACATCGTGGCGACCCGTATGGCGTCACCAGCTCATGCGCTGGGCCGCATCGAGAACATACTTGTGGAACCCGAGCGACGTGCCCGGGTTGTTGTGGATCAACGCTCTGGTACAATCGTTATGGGTGAAGATGTGCGCATTAGCCGGGTCGCCGTCAGCCAAGGCAACCTGACACTCAGGATTCAGGAAACACCTCTGGTTGCCCAGCCAAATCCATTCGCGCCAGGTGAAACAGTGGTTGTTCCAAGAACCAATGCATCGATCACTGATGAACCGGGTATTGGCTTGGCCGAATTGCCGGACGGTACATCGTTGAGCGAGGTCGTTGCAGGTCTTAATGCACTTGGCGTTTCACCTCGCGATATGATTGATATACTGAAAAGTATCAAAGCAAGTGGCGCGTTGCATGCTGAATTTGTCGTTCGGTAGTTTCTAGACGACATAGCCGGGTCGAACTGCTTATGAGTTGCCAGCTGCTCCAATTCCTGACCAAGATTGAGCAAAATAAGCAAGACAACGATCAAGCATTCACTGGAGGGGCGAGAGCGGGCCGTTCGCATGAATTTAGACATGTCCGGGCTGCATGAGCACCGCTGAATCAATTGTCGGAAAGGTGGACCTGTGACGGGCGTATTCTGCTCCTTTGACTTGGCATTATGTCACAATGGAGAGCCGTTATGGCACAGAAACCAACGCCAAAATTCCTCGCCACGGTAGTTTGGGTAGTAGTGACCCGCTGCCTGCGGCGTGGGCAAGTTCAATAGTCCCTAGTTTCCTAGACAGCCTCCCGGATCGCTTGGCCCTGCCTGTTTTCGAAGTCGACAGGCGACGACATGCCGTGTCCGACATGTTTACGTTTTGGCTTATACGGCATTTCGATGTAGTCGAAGATGTCCTTGCCTCGCTTGCTTCGGCGTTCTGTACATGTGGGGGCGACTACGTTCGCGTTTGAGCAGGTTGATGAGGCTTTCTGGCAGTCCATTTTCGCCATTCATCCGAGGACAATGGACATGCGCGTTACTATGACAATTTCTGCGCCTGTTCATTGAATCATCAACGCTGTGAGTCCAAAGAAATGCCGTCCAATCCTTGCTCGTTTATTGGGAACCCCGATCCGTGTAGATTAAGAAAGGGTGCTTTGGTTTGCGCCGCCAGACAGCCATTGTTAGCGCCTGCAGGACAAGGTCAGTTGGCTGGCGTGACCGCGTGGCCTAGCCAATCACACGACTTCAGTACAGGTCGCTGACAACAGCCAGATACAAGAACCCCAGAGAGATCTTGATGCAGGCCATGTCAGATACTTAAGCCGTGTCTGGCGCAACCGCATCGAACTGCCGATCCAGTTAATTGCCAACGATGACGGAAGGCCTACCGCCATAGCTGCCGGGTATGCGTTTATGGCCGATTTGGGCGCGGATATCTGCCAGACGGGCCAATCTCGCGATACGGTTTGGGCAACTTGCCTCGCCCTGTTCGATGAGGTCGTCATGCTTTTTGCGACATCCATAGACTTTGCTGCCGTCTTTCTATGCATCTTTGAGCAAAGTGGTCGAGCGGGCATCCTCATGCGCGCGCTGGCTTAACCTGTTTGTAACCCATGCAGAAAACCCGCTGGGATGAATGTTGAGTCAACGGCACATCCGACATACCAAAAACTGTGGGTGGCGCTCGGCGACAAACGCGTCCTCCACCTTGCATCCTTTGCGAAGTACGCGGCTGCCTTTTTTGGATATCGCGCTCCTGTGTTATCCGGACCATCTCACGATTGAGCCTGCGGTTCTCGGCTTCATGGTCCGCAGGTGATACCTGTGACGCGGCCTTGGCTTACAACTTCATCTATCTGTATTGCGCGTAGGCGCTGACGCCTAACCGCTCTGAAACGTTCCGAACCGGATATTCAGGTACCGCGATCCTCCTCTCATCGAAACTGCGTTTCGACTGGGGCCGCGGACGCCGCCTGGTTGAAGGCCCACCACACCGCGACCAGCATATGCGTGAAAAAGGGGGGCGTCGGCTGAACCTGTTCGTCACTGCTGGCCAGGTCAGCGCCGACATTAGCGCCCAGGCATTGCTGCGCAGTATTCTGGATGTGGACCGGCTGCTGGGTGACCGCGGCGATGACTCGGATTGGGTTCGAGAAGCGTTGGAAAACAAAGGGATACGACCCTGCACCCCCGGACGAAAGAAATGCAGGCCCACCGTGAAGTACGCCAAGCGTCGGTACAAGAGGCGTAACAGCATCAAAATCATGTTCGACAGGCCCAAGGACTGGCGACGCGTCACAACCCGCTATGGTCGCTGCCCCAAGGTTTTCCCTGCAGCTATCGCACGCGCTTCAATCGTCAGCTGGAGGCTATGAGCCCTGCCCCTTAGAGGGTAGTGCCATAGCCGCGGACCAGACTTGACGCAATTAGCCCCCAGCCATCAGCAACCACAAAGAATGCCAACTTAAACGGCAGTGACACGATTGCCGGCGGAACCATCATCATCCCCATTGACATCAAAACAGCTGCGACGACGAGATCAATGATCAGGAACGGTATGAAAATAAGAAAACCGACCTGAAACGCGCGTTCCATCTCACTTAACAGGAATGACGGTACCAAAACGGAAAGTGGCGCGTCGCTAATAGTACTGGCGGCGCTTACATCTGGGCGCAAGTCCGCCAAGGCGGCAAAGGTGTCGGCCGCAATCCGGCCCGACATGAACGTGCGCAGCGGCTCCATCGTGCGCAGAAAGCCCTCCTCGATTTCTATGCTTCCCGCCAGCAGGGGATCTATGCCGGCCTGCCAGGCTTCGATAAAGACCGGCTCCATCACGAAATAAGTCAGGAATAGTGCCAAGCTGACCATCAGCATATTCGGCGGCGATTGTTGCAACCCGATTGCTTGACGCAAAATTGCAAAGACGGTCACGATGAAGGGGAAACACGTCACCATGATCGCGATACCCGGCACCAAGCTGAGAACTGTGATCAGTACAAGCAGCTGTATCGACCGGGTTGCGAGTGATCCATCATCGCCAAGCGTTATGGACACTTCTTGGCCAAATGCGGGTGAGACCCCGACAAGCAGAAGCACCGATGCAGCGAATGCAAGCGCCCGCATTTTAGTCGAGATCGCCTTTATCGGTCACAACTTCCGTCAAGCGGACAGCAAGTTGCCCGTGCTCGCCACCTTCAAGCTCCTGTAATTCCCCACGCGCGATCAGCCGATCACCGACGAATAGCTCAACTGGATCCTCAATGCGCTTGTCCAATGGTAGGACGGCGTGTTCGCCCAGGCTCAGCAGATCACGCACGAGAGGGCGTGCTTTTCCCACAGTTACCGATATTTCAATCGGAATGCGTTGAAGTGGGTGAGTGTCGTCGACACCACTCGGCCCGGCAGATGCATTATCCATGCTCAATGGTCCTTTCGAATTCCGTCTCTATCGCGCCAAGCATCTTGTCGATCTCTGCAGTGATCGAACTTAAGTCAAACAGACACTCAGCATCGTCCCTGCCGATCCATGCGGTCAGCGCCGGCAACGATACGTCTGGTTTCACATCGACCTGGATGGGCAAGCCGGACAGGGCGGCCAAGACCGCCTCATATTGGTCGGTGCTGACATGGACCGATAGTGGCTTTCCAATTTCGGCCGCCGCGCCATTGGACAGGGTATTTGCAAGCTGACTGGCAAAACCGGCGTCAACACAATGCGGTAGGATCTTTTCGCTGAGTGCCTGAAAGAGCGGGCGCAAGGATCGCAATAGTTGGCTGCTTGCTTCGGCATAGGTGAATTCCGCGTCGGATACGGACTGAACAAATGAACTGGCAAGCGCTGCGCTATCGGCTTCGGCCTCTGCTCGTCCTGCCGCCAATCCTTCCGCGTAGCCCGCAGCATAATCTTCATTGGGGCCAGTTTCGACCACAAGCGCTTTCTCGAACGATTCTAGTGATAGTACCTGTGCCATTTATGCGCGTTCCTTTGCAGCGGGGTCTTCGATCCAATCCTGTAGGATCTGAATGGTTTCTTCCTCGCGGTCCGCAATCATATTTCGCAGGCGCGAGACAGGGTCCTCGTCGGGCGAGGCAATCATCCCGACATCACCTCCCATGAAGTCGCCCATTGTGTCGTCACTGATCGCCATCGTCATCGGTGGCACGACATCGTCGGCCTCAGACAAGTCGCCTGATGACTCAATCAGCTGCTGCGACGACATCTGTGTCAAAATCGGACGCACGACGAATAGGCCGAGTATCAGGGATACCAGCGCCAGAACCCCGATTTGGATAAGCCGCATAATATCCAGCGGTACCCGTGCAGACGATGCCAACGCTTCGGTGCCGAGCACGGAAGCAGGCTCAAACGACATTGATTTCAGTGTGATAATGTCGCCGCGCGCCGCATCAATGCCGACGGCAGATGCCACGAGATCTCGCAATGCATCGAGTTCCTCTTCGCTGCGCGCTGTTGTTGTGGCGTTGCCGTCTGGGCCTACGACAGAAGCCTCATTTACCAGCACAGCAACGGTAAGCCGCTTGACTGCCCCGGCGGCGCGCACCAATTGACGTTCTGTCTGCGATACTTCGTAATTTGTCAGTGCGCGGCTCTCGCTGTTTTCGTTCGTGGATCGCCCGTTTTCACCGCCCGCATCCCCATCCGGCAGGTTGGATGCGACAGTGACATTTCCGTTTCGACTATCGGATGATGTGCCGGCTGTTTCGGTAACGTCCGTACTGATCGCAACGCGGCTGTCCGGATCAACTCTGCGCTCGATAATCGACTCCGTCTCTGTGACGGTGTCGATGCTCACCTCGACCAGCGCATTGCCCGGACCGACCCGGGCGGCAAGCAGTCTTTCCGCACGCTGCTTGAGCTCACGCGCTCTTTCATCGCCATTCGTCGCCGCGATGCTGTCACCGCTTTCGGACAGCAGGCCACCATCGCCGTCGATAATTGCGACCGCTTCTGGCGCAAGGCCAGGAACGGCTGATCCAACCAGATACTGCAGTGCCTTGACCTGCTGGGCGGACAAACTGCCGGCACCGCTTGAGACTGTCACCGCTGCGGTGGCGACATGGTCCCGCTGAAACGGTCGATTTGCCGGCACCGAGATATGAACCCGCGCCGAACGAATGTGAGGGCTGGCGACAATTGTGCGCGCCAATTCACCTTCTCGCGCACGCCAATAGGCGGCGTCGAACATTTGCGAGGTGGTGCTGAAACCCGACAATTCATCGAGAATCTCGTATCCTTGATTCCCGTTGGCGGGCAAGCCATTGCCTGCCAACGACATCCGAACGCTGTCACGATCCGCGGTCGGTACATAGATTGCAGCGCCTCGCACCTCGTAAGGGACACCACTTTGATCAAGAGCGGTAATTACATCCCCTGCTGCACCTGCTTCCAACCCCCCGAACAGCAGCGACATATCTTTGTCACCTGCGCCCCGCGCCAAGAATAAAACGGCTGCAAACATGGCCAGTGTTGCAATGACCACCATCAGTCGACGGCGTCCATCCAAAGACGACCAAACAGAATTAAGACTTTGCAATTGGTTCTCCACCATTTTGGCATTCTGCCGAATAGGTCCGTTGTGAACGATTAGGATTAACAATCGGTTAGGGCTTGCCGGGTATTGAATGAAGAAATCTCAGGCCAGCGAGGGCATCATGGCAGACGAGGCCGCATCCGAAGACGACCCGCCCAAGAAAGGGTCAAAGAAACCTATTCTGATTGGTTTAGTCCTGGCGGTTGCTGGCGGTGGTGGCGGTTTTTTCGCCGCGCAGTCGGGCGCATTGGACAGTATAACGGGGGCAGAGCCGAAGGGTGAGCAAGCCGCAGAGGCTAAATCATCGGCCGCGCCGGAAATAGCGTTTGTCGCGATCGACCCGTTGGTTATTTCGTTGCCCGGATCGGGTGGTCGCAGTCACCTGCGATTTGCAGCCCAACTGGAAGTACCCCCTGCCTATGTCACAGAAGTAGAAGCAATAAAGCCCAGGGTTGTCGATGTGCTCAACAGCTATTTGCGCGCCGTGGAATTGGCCGAACTGGAAGATCCGGCGATCCTGATCCGGCTGCGCGGGCAAATGCTGCGCCGGGTCCAGATTGTTGCCGGTGAAGGTCGGGTGAATGACTTACTGATCATGGAATTTGTATTGAGCTAGGAGTGGCAAGATGACGATGATCGCCGATACACTGTTGATCGCAGGGGCGCTTGGCGCGGGGCTATACTGTTACGTACTCGCGCGTAGATTGCGCCGTTTCACCGACCTTGAAAAAGGGGTTGGCGGTGCTGTTGCTGTTTTATCCGCACAGGTTGATGATTTGACAAAGACCCTCGACCAGGCGCGAAGCAGCGCGCAGTCCTCTGTTGACCGGCTGGATGATGTCAGTAGCCGGGCCGAGACAGCCGCCCAGCGACTTGAGCTGCTGATGGCGTCACTGCATGACTTACCCGATCCCGCCGCTGCGCGTCCGGTTGATAGCCCGTTTTTCGTGCGGCGACAGACGCAGCCGGAGGGACGCCAGTGACGAAATCAACCCGTGGCCGCTCACGCCGTGGCACGTTGAATATTATCGCCGGACTATTGATTGCCTCTGCTTTTGTCCGAGGTATCGCTGACATCGGCCCGGCGCTTGCCAATAACGCGCCAGACGACCTGACAGAGGTTATGACGGTACCCGATACGCCGACGGATACCGCAAGCCTAGTCGAGGCATTTCAACAGCGCGAAGCCCGGCTCGCGGCGCGCGAGGCGTCCTTCCGCGATCGGATGCAAGCCTTGCGTGTTGCGGAAATCGAAATTGAGGAAAAGCTGGAAGAACTACGGCGGGCCGAAGAATCGCTTCTTGCCACAATCGCACTCGCCGAAACCGCCGCGGCGACTGATCTTGGGCAACTGACCAGCGTCTACGAGAATATGAAACCCAAGGAAGCAGCCGCCCTATTTGAGGAAATGCCACCTGAATTTGCCGCCGGTTTTCTGGGCATGATGCGGCCGGATGCGGCAGCGCTCATCATGACACAGCTGGCGCCGGAAACCGCTTATTCGTTCAGCGTCGTCCTTGCTGGCCGCAACGCCAACGCACCAACGCAATAGCGATGATAGAAAGTTAACACCTTGGCCTTATGCATTGGAAGGAGTCGAGATCACGCTGCGCGCTGTCAAAGGGAAATGATCTAAATGGTTGGGATAATAGGCATTGTTATCATCTTTGTCATGGTCTTTGGCGGGTATCTGCTGGCCGGCGGGAAGATGGGAATCATTCTCAAGGCATTGCCGTTCGAGATGATCATGATCGGCGGCGCGGCGATTGGCGCGTTTGTGATCAGCAATGATACCAGTGCGATAAAACATACGCTCAAGGATATGGGCAAGGTGTTTAAGGGGCCAAAATGGCAGGCCCAAGACTATCGTGATCTGCTGTGTCTGATGTTCGAATTGATCCGCGTCGCACGCACCAACCCTGTTGACCTCGAAAGCCACATTGAGGCGCCGGATAGCTCATCAATTTTCGGGAAATACCCCAAAATACTCGATGACGCCGAAGCAATTGCCTTGATTTGCGACACGTTGCGGTCCGCGTCAATGAATTACGACGATCCCCACCAGGTAGAAGAAATTCTGGAAAAACGGATTGAAGCAACCTTGCATCACAAGATGCATTCGACCCACGCATTGCAAACCGTCGCTGACGGGTTACCGGCGCTTGGTATTGTCGCGGCCGTTTTGGGCGTGATCAAGACGATGGCCTCAATCGACCAACCGCCCGAAGTGTTGGGCAAGCTGATTGGTGGCGCCTTGGTGGGGACCTTCCTCGGCGTCTTTTTGGCCTATGGGCTGGTTGGCCCGTTTTCTGCCAAGGTCAAAGCCGTTGTTGAGGAAGATGCGCACTTCCATCAGTTGATCCGAGAAGTTCTTGTGGCCAATCTGCACGCCCATGCCCCCAATATCTGTGTCGAAGTAGGCCGACAAAACATGCCGAGCCATTATCGTCCGAGCTTTGCAGAGATGGAGGACGCATTGAAAGCAACCAAGCAGAGTGCAGCATGAGATATTGGTGCTTCTTTGCCGCCTTGTTCCTTACCTCCAGCATGTCGGCCGCTGCACCGGTCGGCATACAAACGGGCGAGCATGACACTTTTTCAAGAGTCGTCCTCAATATTCCCGAAGGGTCGTCCTGGCAGTTGGGGCGCGTGCCCGAAGGTTATCTACTCTCACTCGACGTCGAAGAGGGATTCGACCTTGAGGGCTTCTTTGAACGTATCCCACGGGATCGCATCGATGATGTTTCGCAGGATGCAGAAGCCGGACAACTTGTTTTGTCAGTGAATTGCGTCTGCAAAGCCCGCGCGACACTCTTTTCGCCAATATATCTCGTCATCGACATCGTCGATGGTGAAGCCGCTGTTGACTCGCCTTTTGAAGCGCCGATTGACCAGCCAACCACTGCCCGCGAGGTCGCAGAAACTTACCGGATACCGAACCGACCTTTACTACCGGTGGTCCTGCCACGGTCGGCATCAACCCCTGCAGTGGCGCAGGAACCACCCCTAGTTTCAGAACGATCGGCGGCAGTGGCCGAAGATCAGCCCTCGAACGAAAGCGTCGTGGCAGCAGGCGGCAACCTCCGCGATTTGGAACAATCCATCGCGCAAGGACTCTCTCGCGCACTCACCCAAGGCCTTTTGGATGTGAATCCGGATTTGCAGGAAGATCCGCGCGCGGCGCAGCTGGTTCAAAGGCAGCTTGATCAACGTGATCAGCAAGCCGGTCCAGGGCTTCGCACCGAGACAAGCATCGACAACCTGGCAATCCTCACCGGGCCCAGCGCCGCGGTGGCACAAGACGGTCAGGTTTGCGTGCAAGCCGACTACGTCGATGTGGCAAAATGGGGTGATGATCGCCCATTCGCGGTTCAAATCGGCGAAGCACGCTCAAAAATCAGCTCTGAAAGGGATCGCGTGGACCAAACTGCAGTGGAGTCGCTGGCACGGAACTATCTCTATTTTGGCTTTGGTCGCGAGGCAAAACAGACGCTGCAAATCGACAATATTGCGTCGGTTGAGCGTCAGTACCTTCTCGCCATTGCAAATATTATGGATGCCTACCCAGCCGATAAGGCGCTGTTTTCTTTGCAGGTAAGTTGCAATTCGCCGGTCTCACTCTGGGCCTTATTGGCCAATACTGAGAACCCGCTAGACGCCCAAATTGACCGCGCTGCCGTCCTCCGCCATTTCAAGACGCTTCCGGCACATCTACAATCGCACCTCGGACCCACGTTATCAGCGAGGCTATTGAACCTTGGCGATCAGGATGGTGCGGCACAGGTTCTGCAAAGCGCGCAGACTTTGCCGGAGCCATCGCTCGAGACCGACCTTGCAGAAACGGCATTGTTACGCGCCCGCGGCGAACAGGACCAGGCCATCGAACAACTTGCTGACATTGCACAGACAACAACTCGTATCTCGCCCGCCGTCATGACCGAGGTCTTGCGCGATTCTCTCAGCCAGGGACGGAGCGTGACTGCGGCCGATCACCTGACGGCGGATACACTGAGATACGAAAATCGAGCAAACCCAGAGATCGGCGCGCTGGCCGTTGCTCAAATCCGTGCATATCTGCAGGATAATAATTTCGACGCCGCGTTCGGTCTTCTCGATGAGGAGGCTGATATTCTTGCTGGGCAACGCGACGAACTTGAAAATGAACTGGCGCTATCCGCAGCATCTAATATGGAGAATGCTGCGTTTCTCGAACTGGCATTTGACCCATCTTTCCAGTTGCAAACGACCACTGCGGAATATGCCTTTGCAGCAAGGTTGATTGATCTCGGTTTCCCTGATCGTGCGACGATACTTCTCACGTCCCGGCCGGAGGCTGGATTTGACACCAGAAGGCAAGAATTATTGGCAACGGCATTTCTCGCAAGTGGCCAACCGGGCAGCGCGCGCGAAGTTTTGGAGGGTGTCGCTGGTAATCAGGCAGAGCTGTTACGACTGGCGGCCGACGATTTATCGGCTGGCGACCAGGTTAGCGCAGATCTGTCAATTGGCGAAGAACAGCCAGCCAGCCAGTGGCGGCGCGGCGCATGGCAAGAACTATTGCAGTCGGATGATACGCTTCTTCAAGCCGCTTCGTCTGCCGTCAATGACAATGCGATCACAGATTTAGATGATCAGGAGCCCCTTGCCAGTGGAAGGAACCTCGCCGAGGAGGCTAGTCGAACTCGCGACCTTCTGGACGCTCTGTTGCAGCGGTTTCAAACACCCGAACCTCTGTAAGAGAAGTAGCATTACTTACCATTTCTCAACCAATTTAGATCAATTGTAAGCAGTGTATTACTGTGGGACGTGATCGGCGATGCTAGGCAGAAAGCCTTTTCTTCGGCACATCGAATTTGTGCTGTTTATCTTTCACACGATGCGGCAGCACGTTTGCATGATCATGATGGAAATTCCTGCAAAATTTGGCAAAATAGGTCAGCGACGACAGAAACAGCTTTGCGCTGAGGCGCCGCAGCCCAACCGCTATCGAACTTCAAGGCTGTCCTATGGATATAGCTGTCCTGCTGATTGGGTTGAATTTCGCAAACAAGACCACAAAACCCTATCTCACGAAATGCCAGATGGGTATGAGCCACAGCCTTCGCTCTTTCAGATCACGCCAAAATTGTGCGACGTGTCGTTTGATGCCGTAACGACCAGGCAGATGGGAACTAATCCATGAAGTCCTTGGCGCTGAGTGATATTTTCCAACCCACCATTCTACTGGCAATTGCATTGATGGCCATCATCGTGATGATGATTTTGCCCATGCCAGCATGGGTGTTGGACATTGGTTTGGCCGCTTCATTTGCGCTTGCGATCCTGATGTTTACGGTCACGCTGTTCATTGAAAGGCCTCTTGATTTCTCGGCCTTTCCGACGGTGCTTTTGGCATCTTTGATGCTTCGCCTTTCGTTGAATGTATCGTCCACGAAGCTGATCATCGGGGAGGGCCACACCGGTACAGATGCGGCCGGGGACGTGATTGAAGGCTTTGCGATGTTTGTGATGAGCGGCAACGTATTGCTTGGCCTCGTCGTTTTTTGCGTGCTGCTGATCGTGAATTTTGTGGTGATTAACAAGGGTGCTACACGCATGGCCGAGGTTGGTGCGCGATTTGCACTGGACGCGATGCCAGGTAAGCAGCTTGCGATTGATAGCGACATGTCAGCGGGCGCAATCGACCACGCAGAGGCAAAGTTGCGGCGCGAGCGTGAGCAGGCCGAAACGACGTTCTTCGGGTCACTCGATGGTGCGTCGAAATTTGTGAAGGGTGACGCAATAGCTGGTCTTTTGATCACGGCGCTGAACTTGATCATGGGCCTGATAATCGGGATTTCGGTTCATGGTATGCCAATAGGGCAAGCCTTTGAAACATATGCGATTTTGACTGTGGGCGACGGACTGGTTTCACAAATTCCAGCGGTCGTCATCTCAATCGCATCGGCATTATTGTTGGCGCGGGGCGGCGCGACCGGCGCAACTGACCTAGCTTTGGTGCAACAATTGGGAAGACATCCGGCCGCCTTGATGACGGTAGCGATCCTGATGGCACTTTTTGCGTTGGTGCCCGGACTGCCATTTCTTCCTTTCATCGTCGGGGCTCTTGTTCTTGCTGGCTGCGCATGGGCCATGTCCGCAGCGGCGCAACGCCGAACGGTCGAGGAAGAGGCCCCAGCTGCGCCGCAAGAAGAAAAGGCAGATACCCTGTCCATGGCGGATGCACTTGATCTCGATGACATCCACGTCGAATTCGCGCCAGATCTGGTAGATATGGTGCTTGATCCTGGTACCGGATTGGATGCGCGGATCGCAAACATGCGGAACCACGTGGCAACAACCTATGGTGTCTTGCTTCCGGAAATTCGGCTGACCGACAACGCAGCCCTGACACCTGGTTCCTATGTGGTTCACGTACAGGGGGTTGAGCAGGTTCGTGACAGGTTAATGGCCGATCAGGTTCTCGCATTGATTAATGATGGTGAACCCTCTGGATTGCCGGGCGAAACCGTCAAAGAGCCGGTTTACGGCGCGCCGGCTCAATGGATCAGTCACGAAAATCAGGAAACTGCGGCGCTTGCCGGGCTCACAACAGTTCAACCTACAGAAGTGCTGGCCAC
Source organism: Yoonia sp. SS1-5 (assembly GCF_038443705.2). Lineage (NCBI taxonomy): Bacteria > Pseudomonadati > Pseudomonadota > Alphaproteobacteria > Rhodobacterales > Paracoccaceae > Yoonia > Yoonia rhodophyticola. Next base: position 2,770,074 of record NZ_CP151767.2, read on the forward strand.
GCATTTGCTTGAGATTGTCAAACGCAACTTCCCGCGCTTGTTGACCCATAAAGCGTTGCGGCGTCGCCTCGACGAAATGACCAACCTGAGCGATCCAGATCGCGCGCAAGCCAACAAAACCCTTCTTGATGAACTTATCCCGGACAAGGTCCCCATGGATGTGTTGTTGTCGGTCTTGCGCTTGCTTTTAGAGGAACGTGTATCGATCAGAAACCTGCCATTGATCCTTGAGGCGATTGCCGAGGGTCGGCCAATGTTTCAGACCATTGATGGGATAACAGAGCATGTGCGGCAACGACTTGGTTTCCAACTGGTCGCAGAAATGCGGCGCGCGGATGGGACCATTCCGTTGGTCCAATTGGCACCGGAATGGGAAGATACATTTTCCACATACGAAATCAGGGGTGAGCGCGGCAGCGGCGACGTCGCCCTGCCCCCGGAGAATTTTAATAAACTCGCCGACAGTATTGCCGAAAAACTTGGGCAAGCAGCCGAAGCCGGCGCATACGCGGCGGTTGTTACCTCCATGCGGCGGCGGCGTTTTTTGAGGACTGTGATGACTGCGAAAGGCATCATGAACCCTGTCCTGTCGTTCGAGGAAATTGGCATTGACGCGCGTCCTGCACTTGTTGGGCTGGTACCAGCGTGATCAACGATCTGCTGCCCCTTGTGCCGATGTCGCAAGCGGTGCTTTGGACGGGCCTGGCGGTGTTCGTAAGGATCAGCACGATGATGGCGGTGCTTCCGGCATTTGGCGATCAACCGGTGCCAATGCGCGTTAGGCTCGCCTTGGCCGTGATGTTCACGCTGATCGTGGCGCCGGCGATTGCGCCCACACTTCCAGCTGTCCCCAACAACATGTTTGCCGCCATTGCACCGCTGGGGTCAGAGGTGCTTGCTGGGCTGTTCTTTGGCGTATTCTTGCGGTTCTTTATCCTGGTCTTGCAAATTGCCGGTTCAATCGCGGCACAATCAACCTCACTTTCCCAGATCTTTGGGGGAAGTGCAGGCGTAGACCCGCAACCCGCAATCAGCCACCTCTTGGTTGTGGCCGGTACGGCATTGGCAACACTTTTGGGCCTGCATGTGCAGGCCGCTGCCTACATGATCCACAGCTACACATTGGTTCCGTTTGGTTTCACACTTAACGGCGAAACGGTCGCAGATGTCGGGGTGGCACAGGTTGGGACGACATTCAGCCTTGCATTTACACTCGCCGCGCCGTTTCTGATCGCATCGCTTGTCTATAATGTGGTTTTGGGGATCATCAACCGGGCGATGCCTCAATTGATGGTTTCATTCGTGGGCGCGCCTGCGATCACCGCTGGCGGGCTACTTCTTTTGCTGCTTTCTGCGCCTGTGATGCTGACAATCTGGATGCAGGCGTTTTCAACCTTCATGGCCGCGCCATTTGGAAATCTGCCATGAGCGGGCAGGACGATGATAGTGACAAGCAATACGAGCCGACGCAGAAAAAACTGCAGGATGCGCGCAAGAAAGGTGAAATCGCCAAATCCACCGATCTGACGACCGCCGCTGTCTATCTTGGGTTTCTGATCACCATGATGACAATTGGGCCACTTGCCCTGATTGATCTGGCAACTGCGATGTCATCGCTGTTGCGAAATGCCGACGATCTTGCCGTATTGTGGTTTTCTGGCAGCGGGATGTCGCTATCGGGCGGAATTTTCTCCGAGGTTTCGTGGGGGTTTGCCCCTTGGTTCGTGATCCCGGCGATGTTGGCCATTGCCTCCATTATCCTGCAACAGAGCTTCATTGTTACCGGCAGCAAGCTCGCGCCCAAGCTGGATCGAATCTCGCCCTTGTCAGGCATCAAGAATAAATTCGGGCGACAGGGCCTTTTTGAGTTCTTCAAGAGCACGATCAAACTGATCATCTACGGCGTGATCATGGCATTGTTTCTAAATGCCCAGTTGGACAAGATGATCGGAAGCATGCAATTGCCGCCCGCGGTCATTGTCGCCGAGCTTGGGCGGATTCTCGTGCAATTGATGCTGATTGTCCTGGTTGTTGCGGCAGTCTTGGGGGGTATTGATTACCTCTGGCAGCGGGCGGAACACATTCGCAAAAACCGCATGAGCCGCAAGGAAATGATGGAGGAGCACAAGCAAGCCGAAGGCGATCCGATGATGAAACAGCAACGTCGGCAGCGCGCCCACGAAATTGCCATGAACAAGATGCTGGCAGACGTACCAACAGCCGACGTCATCATCGTGAATCCAACCCACTTTTCTGTCGCCCTTAAATGGGATCGCAGCGCGGGCGGCGCCCCCATTTGCGTGGCAAAAGGGGTCGACGAAATCGCGGCGCGTATCAGGGAAATGGCGCATGAACATGCTGTTCCGATCCATTCGGATCCACCGACAGCCCGGGCACTGCATGCAAGCGTGGAAATCGGCGAGGAGATCGCGCCAGATCACTACCGTGCTGTTGCTGCAGCGATCCGGTTTGCCGAAAGCATCAAGCAGAAGGCGCGCAGATCGTGAGCAAATCGACACAGATTGCCAGGTTGGGCGAAGTCGCAAAACTGCGTTTGCAGGTGGTACAGGCCGAAATGAATGATCTGGTGAACCAGGCAAATGGGTTGCGACGTAATCTTGACCAGTTGGTTGAAAGCAAGCACGCGCTTGCGCGTGCAGATCGCCAAACAGATGATCCTGCCCTTGCAGCTGGCGCAGACATCAGGTGGCAGAAATGGGCCGACCAACGTCGCGCTGCGATCAATACAGAGTTGGCGCAAGTCATGGCCAGACAAGATGTTTGCCGGCGGCGGCTGAAACATGCTTTTGGTCAAGACCAGGCAGCGGATCAATTGTTGGCGCAGCAGATAGTTGAAGAACAGGTCAGGCGTCGCCGAAAGATCGACTACGAATCCTGACGCAAGATATCCACGATCAAGACATCTGTGACCTGCGGGCCCGCGATGGTCCGCGCGACGCGCTGCAATTCACTGCGCAATGCCCGCATGTTGGTCCCTGACGTGAAATTCCCGGAAAATCCGCCGATATTGGCGTGATCAAACATGACCTGCAGGAACCCGTCCCGCAGTTTGGGCTCGACCGCGAAAACGGTTGTACGCGCGCCAGCCTCGACCTCGACACTCAGAGACATCACAACCATCGCAGCCACCGCGCCGTTTTCGATGACTGGAACGATAAATTGATTGTTCAGCTTGGCATATTCCTTGTCGCCGGTGGATTCGTCTGCAGCTGGGGGTTTTTCAGCTGTCGCCTTATCTTCACCCGGCGCATCCTCGCCTTCTTCTGCTGTTTCGGTGGGGGCAGGTTTCAATACCAGCCCCGCGGCAACACCACCACCCACGCCCAACAAAAGCAGAATTAGCGGCAACAACAATTTCATCATCAGGCGGCTCCGATCAGGTCAAAACGGCAGGGTGGCTTCGAGGATTTGCTGACCGTAGCGTGGCTGCTGCATGTCAGTGATCTGGCCACGGCCCCCATATGAAATCCGCGCAGAGGCAATCTTGTCATAGGTGATTTCATTCTGGCGGGTGATGTCTTCTGGCCTGACATAGCCAGTGACCATCAACTCGCGCAGTTCGAAATTGACCCGCACCTCTTGCTGACCGACAATTGCAAGAACGCCATTCGGCAGCACATCAATGATCGTTGCGGCCACCCGAAGGGTCAGTTTTTCATTGCGACGCACGCTGCCATCGCCCGAGGTTGAACTGGACGAGCTAAGGTCGACGAGGTCGGCCGATGACGCGCCTTCAGGCAACCGCGGATCAATCCGTTGTGGAATGCCCAGGAGTTGTGGAATCCCGGCCTGCTGAGATGCCGACCTGGATCTGTCGGTCGAGTTGGAAATCTCGGCCCGGTCGTCGATTTCGATAACCACTGTCATGATATCGCCGCGCTGCATGGCCCGACGATCACCCAGCAGTGATCCGCGCGCACCCGTCCATAGCGATGCGCGCGATGATGGGGCCAGCGCAGTCGCCTGAATGGCAGCCGGAGTGCCGGGATCAATCATTGCATTGCGTTCAATCGCCCGATCCATCGGTGAAAATGGTGGCGGTTTTCCCACAGGGGTGCTGCTGCATCCGCAAACAAGAAGCAGGGCAAGAGATGCGATAGCCTTCTTCAACGCCTTACCGTGCAACATAACCCGCCCCATCCGTGCCAATCTGTGCCGTGACCGTACTGCGCGAGCTGAGGTTCATCACCCGGATGATGTCACCCGGACCGCCGCGGCCCAGCGCCCTGCCTTCTGTCGAAATCATCAGACCGTTGCGCTGATAGTGCAAAAAAATGATCTGGTTTCGTTCGACCACTGCCGGAAAACCGACATCGCCGGGACGAATGGGCCGACCGGCGTAAAGCGCCACGCGCGCCTCCATGCCGATAATGGTTGCAGGGTCCTTGACCCCGCCCGGAATATCCCGCTCGTGCATGACGATGTCATCGGGCATGATTAGCGATTGTGCGGGGATGGTCCGGGCAGCGACCACTGTGTCCGCGAAGGATGCGCCAGGTATCAAAAGCCAAAGAAGAACCGCCCACCTCATCTTAGCTGGACCATTGCGCTAAGCATCTGATCCGCAGCTGTGATCACCTTTGAATTCAGCTCGTACCCGCGCTGCGCCTCAATCAGATCGGTCACCTCGCGCACCGGGTCGACAGAGCTGTCTTCCAGATATCCTTGCCGAAGGACCCCCAGACCATCCGTGCCGGGCGTCGCGACCGCCGATGGCCCGGAAGCCGGTGTTTCAAGGAACAGATTGGACCCAATCGCCGCTAGCCCCTTGGCATTGGTAAAGCCTGCCAGGGAGAATTGGCCGAGCAGTTGTGGCTGCACCTGATCGTTGAAGTAGCCATAAACCTCCCCCTCTGCATTGATGGAAATGGAGCGGGTGTCGCGTGGAATGGTGATATCTGGCACAACCGGATACCCATCGGACGTTACAATCTGTCCGTCGCCGGTCAATTTCAGCCCGCCATCACGCGTGTAGGCCGAAACGCCCGACGGCAGGGTTACTTCCAGATAACCATCACCCTCGATCGCGAGGTCGAGATCACCGCCAGTTGCCGCCAGCGATCCCTGGCTCAGCATCACGGAAATTGCGCTGGACCGGACCCCGAGTCCAAGCTGAACGCCGGTGGGCAGCACCGTCCCGTCGGATGCATTGATCGTTCCTGGCCGGGCAAGTTGTTGATAGTGAAGATCGGCAAACTCCGCCCGGCGGGCGTTGTAGCCAGTCGTATTCATATTGGCGAGGTTGTTTGAAATCACCTCAACCCGCATTTGTTGCGCCGACATACCAGCGGCAGCTATTTTCAAGGCACGCATGTTATTTCTCCTTTATCGGCGAATTGCCTGGATGACGCTGCGAATGCGCTCATCCTCTTTGTCCATAAAACTTTGGCCCAGCTCATAGGCGCGCTGCACCTCGATCATGCGGCTGACCTGCAAGATCGGATTGACGTTGGAATCTTCCAAAAAGCCCTGCAGCATCCGGCCATCCAGGGCAGGTTCAAAACCGCCACGGGCGTCAAACATCACGCCGCCTTCGCGGATCATCTGGTTGGGATCGACCGGTACAACCAACCCGATCTGTCCAATCGGCTGGCCGCCGGCACTGATCGTTCCGTCGGGTCCAATCCCGATTTGACCAACGCCCTGCGGTACAAAAACCGGGGCACCGCCCGCATCCAGAACAGGATAGCCATCCGCCGTCACCAGATCGCCGTTTTCATTTGGGCCGAACGCACCCGCGCGGGTCAGCCGCTGCCCATTTGGGCTTTCGACCAGAAAGAACCCGTCCCCCTCAATCGCAAGGTCAAACCGACCACCGGTTTGCGACAGGCTGCCCTGCTGCATCACGGTATCGCGCACCGCCGCAGTCGCCATTGAAAGCGAACTTGCATCCGGCCCAAGCGCTTTGACATGTTCGGAAAACATAACGCCCTCGGCCCGGAACCCCGTCGTTGATGTGTTCGCAATATTGTTGGCGAGTGTCCGCAACTCGTTCATCAAGCCCGATTGCCGGGTGAGCGCGGTATATGATGCGTTATCCATTTTCAGCCTCCGGCTATGATCGGGACGAGCGTGTCCTTGAACAAGCTCACCAGGGTTTCGGACATGAAGGCCATGCTCAGCCAGAAAACAGCGACGATTGCAGCCAGCTTGGGGACAAATGTCAGCGTCATTTCCTGAATTGAGGTCAGCGCCTGAAATAGGCCCACGATCAGACCAGCCATCAACGCAACTGTCAGGATCGGGATGGAAATCACAAACGCGACCCACAGGCCCTGCCGCAACGTGTCGTAGAAAAGCGCCTCATCCATCAGACGGGCATACGCAAAATCTCTTGATAGGCCTCAACCACCTTGTCCCGCACGGTAACCGCGGTCTGCACGGCCAGTTCGGTTTGTGCCAAGGCCTGGACCAGCGCATGCGGATCAGCACCGCTGGTCATGGCCTGCATTGCCGTTGCCTCGCTTGCCTTGAGGGTCGACATGAAATCCTGTGACGCACCCATAATAGCGGCGCCACCACCAGTTTCAGCGGGCGACGTTACTGATTTACTAGCCGCATAATTCTGGGCGACAAGAGCGCTAATATCCATCACATATCTCCTTTAGTTTCTTAGCAGGTCCATCAGGGCAGACGACATTTGTCGCACCTGATCGAACATTTTTAGGTTTGCCTCGTAGCTGCGTTGCGCCTCGCGGGCGTCCGCAATTTCGACCAGCAAATTGACGTTGGACCCGTCGTAATGCCCGCTGGCATCCGCCAGCGGATTTGCAGGGTCATAGATGCGTGTCAGTTCGGTTTGATCCAGGCGCATCGGGCCGGTGACGACGGCGCCTGACCGCATGCCTTGTGCCACTTCTTCCTCGAAGGATATGACCTTGCGCTGATACCCCGGCGTATCGGTATTTGCGATATTTTCCGATACGTGCCGCAGGCGACTGGCTTGCGCCTTCATCCCGCTTGCGGCAACCGACATGGCGTTACTGAAATCAGTCATGTTTACGTCCTTATGACCTGCCTAATGTGGTACGCAGCACTGTCATGGCGTGGCGATAAACAGCCAGCGCCCGATCGTGTTCGCGGCTGATAGCGACAGAGTTCAACAACTCTTCTTCCAGTGAGACCGTGTTGCCATTTGGCGCGGGCTCGCTACCGGCTGCGGCCAGTTCAACCTGTGCCACACCGATGGCGCTACCCGAAACATGGCCACTGCGCGTCGTCCGCATCTGCGTGGCGCCCGTCGATTGATATGTTTCTGAAAAGGGTGCAATGGCCTGCGCCTGAAAACCCGGCGTATCGGCATTGGCAATATTTTGCGCAACAATCGCCTGGCGTGCGCCTGCATGGCGCGCCATCGCTGTTGCCGTCTGGAATATATCCAGTGAATCAAACATCGGGGCTTCTCCCTCGGTTCCTGAAACGAATGATTAAGGCTGATTCCTTAAGAAGACGTGAGTGGTTAACGGGAAGAGGCGATTATGGCAGAAAAAATTCTAGCGCAGATCACCAGCGCCATCGCAGACCTCAAGGCAACGCATCCTGTGGGACGGGTGACTGCAGTTGCGGCCGGTACGGTTCAAGTTTCGGGAGTTTCCGCGGTCGCCCGCGTGGGTGATCGCGCGGAAATCCATACGGCATCACGTGCAATTTCCGGCGAGGTCGTCAGGCTGGAACCGGATGTCGCACATATCCTGACCGATGGGTTGGCCGATGGTATTTGTATCAACGATAGGGTCGTGTTGAAGGCACCCCCCAAATTTGCGCCCGATATCAGTTGGATTGGGCGGGTGATTGACCCGGACGGCGTGCCTATTGATGGCAAAACCCTTTTGCCGGGGTTGACGCAGCGCAATTTGCGCATGCTCCCCCCGCCGCGCATCAACGGCGCCCGATGGGGGAACGGCTGGAAACGGGAATCGCTGTTTTCAACACCTTGCTGCCTTTGGCCAAAGGGCAACGGATCGGCTTATTCGCCGGATCAGGTGTCGGAAAGTCCACGCTGATTGCTGATCTTGCCCGTGGCGTCGCGGCGGATGTCATCGTCATTGGTTTGGTGGGCGAGCGCGGCCGCGAATTGCGGCACTTTATCGAAGAGGTGCTAGGCGCGGAAGGAATGAAGAAGTCGGTTGTCGTTGCCGCGACCTCTGATCAGGCGCCGCAGGTTCGGCGCCGCTGTGCGTGGGCGGCGATGTCGGTGGCCGAATATTTTCGCGATGAGGGTCTGCAGGTCTTGCTATTGATGGATTCAGTCACCCGGTTTTGCGAGGCGCATCGGGAGGTTGCCGTCGCGGCCGGGGAAACCGCAAATCTCAGGGGGTTTCCTGCCACGACAGGCCCCTCCATCGCCGCGCTGTGCGAGCGGGCGGGCCCCGGCACAGGTCAAGGCGGTGATATCACCGCAGTTTTCACAGTTCTTGTGGCAGGATCCGACATGGAAGAACCAATAGCTGACATGCTGCGGGGCGTTTTAGACGGACACATCGTGCTGGATCGCGAAATTGCTGAACGCGGGCGCTTTCCGGCAATTGATGTTCTGCGCTCAGTCTCGCGCGCATTGCCTGGTGTTGCTACCGATCAGGAAAACACATTTATTTCCCAGGCACGTGGGGCACTTGGCACCTATGACAGATCTGCTTTGATGATCCAGGCGGGCCTCTATTCTGCTGGCTCAGACAAGGCGATTGACAACGCCATCGCGTGCGCGCCGGCGCTGGACGCTTTTCTGAGTATTAATGACGGTCGGGGGGCACAGGCTCATTTCGCCAAATTGCGGCAAGCACTGAGCAGCAGCCAAATGCATTCAGAGGCGGTTGGGAAACCAGCATAAGCTACCCAAACAAAGAGGGTGCTGACTGCAGAAGGGTCAACGCCGCCGAGCCGCCGGATACGGTGTTGATGCTTGCAGCCTCCGCACGCACCAGGAACATGCGTATCAGGTTTTCTTGCTGCTCCGGATCCTGAAAATCAGCGATTTTGTCGGTTCCAAAGACAGATCTCGAACGCTCTTGAAAAACGTCCAGCTGTTTGTCCAAATCAATACTGGCAATACTTGTCGGCAACCCAAGGGCGGTTTGGAATACGTTTCGTAAGGGCGGATTGCCCATGATCGAGAACCATTGCGCGGTCTCGCTTTGGGTTCGATCCAGAATGTCCGACAGACCATCCTCTACGTTCATTGCCAGACGCAAATCATTGTTCTGCTCACCCACCGCGCGCTCGAACTGACGCGTTTCAAAGCGCGCGATGATCTCGTCTGGAAAACTGGTCAGACTGGTCCGCGCCAGGATGCGGTCCCCAAAACCAAATGTGCGGGCGAAGTCAGCATAGCGCGGATCTGCCAGGCGGTTTGCCAATGCATCGTCATCCAACGTTCCCTCTTCCAGAATGGTTTGGATGAAGAAGCGGTTGTCGATGTCGTCGTCGAGCCCAAAGGCACCCAGCGCAACGGATAACAGCTGCCGATCACTGACCAATTGTTCCGCGGTTACGACGTCGGCGATATTTTCACGAAAATAGTCCGTCGCACGCATGATAGGCTGGCTAGTGCTGTAGGCCTGTTGCTGGTTGTCCAGCGTACGTTCCAAAAAACGCCAACCGACATATCCAGACAATGGAACAACCGGCTGAAACGTCATGACTGATGACCTGCCAACAACCGCGCCTCGCGTGGGAGCAGGTTTCGGAGTGTTTTCAGTGTGCGATAAAAATCCTTACGACCGACCGCCTCTGTCGCCGTATCCAACGTTGCCCGACTGTCATCGTCTCGCAGGGCTTGGCTTAGCTGTTCTATCCCGCGCATGATTTGATGGTACGCATCATCTTCTGCTACGTCGCCGGACAAGACCAACTGCGCGATATAACAGACGCGGCGGACCGGGGTGTTGACCTCATCAGGGCGAATGGCATCGCGCAATCTCAGGATATTGGCGTTTGGTGTCAGGATAGATAGTCTACTCCGCCGATCACCATTCTCGATGACCGCACCATTTACCAAAACACGCTCTTTTGGATTAAGCTTCAGAACCAGGCCCGACATAATCAGCCCTCCCGTCCGTTCAACCCACGTATGACGGCCGTATTGATTTCGATCAGTGGTCCGACATCAGCGGTACCACGAATGACATTCCGAGTGTGATGTTCCGTAAACTCTGCCAGATAGAATAGCTGCGCGCGGAGTTCCTGGGGAAGGCTGTTGTCCTTGTCGGCGACGCTGGCAGCCATTGTGATCCACATGCGGCGGTTTTCATGAAGTGCCGTCACCATTTGCGGATAGCTTGCGCCCGCACCTTGCGATGTTTTGCGTAAGCGGGCAGTGATTTGGCTTATCAGCTGCGCTTCAATGGAACGTTCGCTACGGACAGATACTTGGGTCGGGGCATAGGCTTGCCGGGCTTGCTCAATGACGTTCACGAGAGGTCCTTCCGGGACAAGATAGAACGAGGTGCGGTTTTACCGCACCGAATTTCATGGTGATGGCGCCGCTTTCACGGCGCCATCAGGTTCCTTTACCGGAACAGTGACAGGATCGTCTGCGGTGCCTGGTTCGCAATTGAGAGCGACTGCACACCCAGCTGCTGCTGAACCTGCAAGGCCTGCAAGCGGGCTGACGCCTCTTCCATATCGGCATCCACCAATGCGCCGATCCCGGACTTCAAGCTGTCTGTCAGGTTCGAGATGAACTCGGACTGTGTGTCAATCCGGCCTTGGCTTGAACCGAACTCAGCCGCAGCATCAATGGTGGTATCGATATAAGTCTCGATATTGGCCAAAGCGGCGGCAACACCCTCATCCGTCGTAACATCAAGGTTATCGAGCCCGACCAGGCCACCGGTTGCCGTACCACCGGCTGCACCGGAATCCAGCAGCGCAAGATCAGTCGCACTGTCATTGTCGATCTGCAAGACCCATGCACCAGTGTCAGCATCCTGTTTCACGTTGGTTGAGATGTTCGCTACACCAGCGCCGTCAATGACGGTCTTCAGGCCCCGCGCAACATCTTCAAAGGTTTCACCAGGACCAGCAACGTAGTCATAGTTTACCCCACCGATGGAGGCACGATAACCGTCGCCTTCAGCAACACCTGCCGTCGTCGAGAACGTCAGGGTCGAAGCACGTGCGTCAATCGTCTCGCCCGTGAAACCAACACCCGCAGCACCGGCACCACCACCGTTGACGTTGGTGGTTGCGGTGGCATCAGTCGTCGAGAAATTCACCTCAACATCATCGAACTTAGACAATGATGTAAGTGTGATTGTACCCGTTGCAGCGGTTGCCGAGACACCTTCGATGCCTGCGGCGTTAAGAGCAGCAGTAATACCATCGGCAATACTGGTTGCCGTGTTGCCGGTCGCCAGCGACGTAAATGTCACCGTCTCACCCGCAACTTGAAGGTTATAGGTGTTGCTCGCCGCGGCTGTTGTCGCTGCCAGCGCAATGGTCATGGTATTGCCAGCGTTTGAGAATTGGTTACCTGCAGCGCCAGCCAAGCTGTTTGCACCGTCAGCGGCAGTCACGTTCGCGCTCAGATCGGCGCCTGTTCCGAAAACGCCCGCATCGGTGCTAAGGTCTTGACGTGCAACAGAGATATTCGCCGATGTCACCGTGCCGTCATTCGACCGGTCAAGCGAGGAGAGCACGTTGACCGCGTCTGTCCCTTGCAACATGTTCAAACCGTTGAATTGAGCAGCCCCAACAACAGACGCAATCTGGTCGGTAAGTGCATTAACGTCATCTTGCAGTTTGGTTCGATCAACATTCTCACCCTGCGCGGCGACGATCTTCTCCTTCATATCGGTCAGAAGGTCGGTCACTGTTTCTGCACCGTTACGTGCAACCGCAACAGATGAGCTGCCCAGGGACAGGCTTTCGGAAATGGCTTTGAAACCCTTTACGTCGGATTCCATCACTTTTGAGATGGCCCAAACGGCAGAGTTGTCGCGGGCAGAACCGACTTCCTTGCCGGTCGAAATCATTGCCTGTGTCTTGGACAGGTCGCCATTGATCGACTTGAGTGTCTGAAGCGCAACCATTGCGCTGTTATTTGTCAGAATACTGGACATGTTTCATGGTCCTTTCTTAAGGCGCTTTGCGCCGGGTTGGTTCATGGGAATGCGCCGCAGCGCAACGAACACGTCGTTCTGACGAGGATCACCGGCGCATTTTCCACACCGGGCTAGCCTTTATGGCGTGATGTCACTTTGACCAGATCTGCCTGAATAAGCCGTTAATCAGCGCTCGTCTTTTCCGTGCAATTTTAGCTAAGTCAGGCCTTCTTCTCGATGCTGGATTGCGGATTCGCAACGATAGCCATGCCGCCGGCCCGATTATAAACGGTCATGCCGTGGCGCATTTCGTCCAACATCTTGAGCCTTTTTTGGGCAGATTTCACCCCAGACATTGCTGCAGAAATTAGTGCCTGATTCTCGACCAGCGCATTGTGAACCTCGCGCAGGTATTTCTCAGGCGAAGACGAGCGGCGCAGCACATCAAAGAGGCGCTGCTTCTCTTCAATGGAGCGATCGAGCATTGCAAAATCGCCCTTCTTCAATGCATCGCGCTCTTGCTTGAGCAAGGCTAGCATGCGGGTGACTGCGCCCTCAGACATTCATACGTAGCTTCATTGCTTCGAACAAGGCCTCTGCCAGGCCGATACCCCCAGCCTCCACCATCTCTTTTGCCTGCGCATCCCGCAGGAATGACGCAAACTGATCCTCGCCCGCGCCGCCGCCAAACGCATCACGCGGCGCGCCCAAGCCCGCGGATTTGAGCATTTCGGACAGGAATGTTGCTTCCAGTTTGTTTGCGGCGTCTCTGAGCTTGTCATCATTCTTGACATAGTCAGGCAATGTGGGTGCGCCGCGTGGCGATGGCAGAACTGGGATTGTGGTCATCGGCTTCTCCGTCATGGTCGAGGGCAATTTGTCAGATAGCCGTAAACAATCAGTAAGTTTTTGGTGCCAGACAGAGGTCAGATGGATTCTACCGGGGCTGCGATGATACCGAATTTGCTTACCGATCTGACAGCAAAGCCAGCTGCTGTGATGCTAGAGGGCGGCGCCCTAGCGACGGACGATAGTCAGCGAGGATTTGAGGTTATTTTCGGGGATATGGTTGAATTGGGTGGTGATGTCGCCGCCGAGGTTCCCTTGGAAGTGGTGGAGGAGAATTCCCCGGACACAACCGAAACGCCCGAGAATTTCCTGCGTCCAGCACCAGCTGACGGTCAAACCGATATTCCATTGGTAAAGGCGTCAACTGTAAGCGACCCGGATTTCAAGCCAGATCAACAGCCTGTTCTGCCGCTCACAGGCGAACAAAAGACATCAAACGCTCTGGGAGCCAACGACAAGGGCGTGGCACAGCAAGGCCCTCGCAACGATATGTCGGCTTCGCCAGAGGGATCTAAAAGCAAGGCCGAAATGCCTGTTCCGACCAAGACTTCGGATGCCCGTAGTCAGGGGAATGCTGCGCAATCGCTGTTTGAAAGTCGCGTCCCAGCAGCTGCTGTTATCGGCGACAAAAAACCAGTAGATTCCAAAACGACGCAGCAGGGTGCCAAGATTGACGTGCCTGCAAAAAATGCAGAAAGGGCCGTCGCCACTGCTGAGTCTGGCCGTGAGACAGTCATTTCCATGGAAAAAACCATATCGCCACGCGAGCGCAAGGATTTTGATCACCCACCGCGCAGAGAGTGGTCAACTGTCGGGAACGCTTCGTCGGGCGACCGGCAAACTGCCCAGTTGCCTAGCCAAGCAACTACCGCCGCTGCCGTGCCGATAATACACCTGAAACCCTCGGGAAACGACACTTTGAAACCTGCACGTCAGGAGGGGGTGTTTGATGCGCCGCTGGCGGTAGGTTCAAATGCAGAGCGGGCAGCACCATCGACGATTGCGGCGCCGACAGCGCCTAGTGCTACCGGTAACCCTGATATGGCCCGTCAGGTTGCCAACCAACTGGCCGTCGCCATCGGCGGGCAATCGGGTGGTAAGGCGGAAATTGTGCTTAGCCCGAAAGAGCTTGGGCGCGTCCGGCTTAGCATGTCAGCAGTTGATGCTACAATTACACTGCATATCGCATCCGAAAGACCCGAGACTGCAGATCTCATGCGGCGTCATATCGACGTGCTGGCGCAGGAGTTTCGGGAACTGGGTTACGAAAATATTGGTTTTTCCTTTGATGGCCAAGGCCGGCAGACAAAGGAAGACGATGCAACGGCATCAATAGATCAGGCCCGCGCTACCGGATCAGACTCCGGTGACGAGGGCGAACAAACTATGCGCGCGCCAAAAGTCAGCGGCCTCGATTTGCGCCTATAAGGACAATAATATGGAAATCTCGACAAACCCGACCGCAACAACGCCGCCGCCAATCCCGGCAGCAAGTCAGGATAGTCCGACAAGCGGTATCAGTTCGGATTTTGAGACATTCTTGCGGATGCTTACAGTGCAGATGCAAAATCAGGACCCGTTAAACCCCGTCGATTCATCGGATTATGCTGTGCAGCTCGCCACCTTCTCTGGGGTAGAACAAGCGGTTTTGACGAATGACCTGCTGAAATCCCTGACCTCGCAAATGAACACAAGCGGATTGGCGGGTATGGCAGACTGGGTTGGGAAAGAGGCCCGGGCCGAGGCCCCCGGGTTCTTTGATGGGCAGCCAATTGTCATCGCCCCGCGACCCGAGGCGATTGCCGATCGGGCCGAGATTGTCGTCCGTGATGAAGCGGGCAGCGTGGTGCAACGTTTTGATATTGCCGTGACATCGGATCCGATAGAATGGGCAGGCGTTGATACCGGCGGTTTTCCAATGGATCGCGGCCTTTATTCGTTTGAGGTCGTCAGCATGTCCGGTGACGAAATCATCGCGCAAGCCCCCGCCGCCGTCTACAGCCGCATCACCGAAGTCCGCACCGAGAGCAGTGGGACCGTCTTGATCCTGGAAGGTGGCGCAGCTGTCACAAGCGACAAGGTCACGGCGTTGCGGGATCCGAGCGCCTGACAGTCAAGCGTACCCATAGCGCAGCGACGGGTATAGATCCGCTGCGCGGCTCATCTCGCTCCTCGAAAAAGGCAGCGTTGGGCCGGATGCCAGTTCCAATTGATACCAGTCAAGAGCGGCGAAAAGCCATCTTCCGAACAATTTCAGGGATATTGCCCCAACTGCAAAGCGTCGGGGGTGCAATGAAGTCGATAGGGCAACTTAAGCTGGTTTGCCGCGTCAAATGGGCCAGTGACCCAAGGCGTAAGTCAATCAGCGGGCCCAGGGCTAGAACCCTAGAGAAAGTTGCTTATCCAGACGCCAAGCCCCACCAATGTTCCGCCCAGTGCCATCCAGGATAGCCGCGCGATCCGGCGTTGCGGTTTTGGCGGTGGCGGCGGGTTGTTCAACCGGATCAAGGCATCCTCGGCCAATTGGGGAAGTTGCGGGCCAAAGCGTGCCAGAACGCGGGCCGTCTTGGCCAAATCTGCAAGCAGTGCCTTTGGGCCAATGCTTTTTTTGATGTAGTCCTCGACGACCGGGCGGGCGACCTCCCAGATATTTATATGCGGGTCGAGGGATCTGGCCACCCCTTCCACGACCACCATCGTCCGTTGAAGCAGGATGAGTTCTGTCCGTGTCTCCATCCCGAAACGTTCGGTTACTTCAAAGAGGTAGTTCAGCAAACGCGCCATGGAAATCCGGCTGGCATCCATTCCAAAAATAGGCTCACCCACCGCGCGCAGCGCCCGCGCAAATTCGTCCACGTCGCGATCCGCCGGAACATAGCCCGCCTCGAAATGAACCTCGGCGACCCGATTGTAATCCTTGCGAATGAAGCCAAACAGGATCTCGGCATAGACACGGCGGGTATATTCATCAATCCGGCCCATGATTCCGAAATCGTATGCAATGATATCGCCATTCGCGGCCACCTTCAGGTTGCCTTGATGCATATCACCATGAAAATACCCATCGCGCAGGGCGTGGTTCAGAAAAAGTTCCAAGACCCGCGAGGCAAGCGCACGTCGGTCATGACCTGCGCTATCGAGCGCATCATTGATGCCGATATTGGTGCCCTCTGCCCAGTCCAGCGTCATCACCCGCCGGCCCGACAAATGCCAACGGATCTTGGGTACCTGAAAACCTGAATCCGTTTCGGTATTGGCGGCAAATTCGGCAGCCGCAGCGCTTTCCAGACGCAGATCAAGCTCGCCCATGACGACGCCTTCGAAATGGGTGATCACATCCATGGGCCGCAAACGGCGGGATGCGGGTGACAAGACCTCGATCACACGGGCGGCAAAGTAGAACGCGTCGATATCCTTTCGAAACGCCTTTTCGATCCCGGGGCGCAGGATCTTGACGGCAACAGCCTCGCCAGTATCGGCCAAGTGCGCCTTGTGCACCTGCGCCAATGACGCTGCAGCAACAGGTTCCGAGAATGTCGAAAACAGCTGATCAAATGACATACCCAATTCGTGTTGCAAGGCGGCCTTGGCCTCCCGCATGGAGAAGGGCGGCAACTTATCCTGCAAGACGCGCAACTGCACGGCCAACTCGTCCCCCACCACATCCGGGCGGGTAGACAGGATCTGCCCAAACTTGATGTAGGCGGGGCCCAGCGCAGTCAGCGCCCGGGGGGCTGGCGGCATCGAAAGATCACCCTGATATCCCAGCCACCGGAAGGGCCAAACCAGTGTGCGAAATGTGATCCGCAAAAGTGGCCCGGCATCAAATGCGTCAAGCACCACTTTCATGGCACCTGTCCGTTCAAGCGTCGCGCCCGTTCGGATCAGACGAATAATATTGTGAGGTCCGCGCAAATCAGATCTTCCAGCCGGAATGCAATGCGGCAACGCCCATTGTCATGTTCCGGTATTTCGCATTTTCGAAACCCGCATCGCGGATCATTTCCAGGAAACTATCCTGATCCGGAAACTTCCGGATCGATTCAATCAGGTATTGATAGCTATCGCGGTCCCCCGCGATAACCTGCCCCATGCGAGGGATCACGTTGAACGAATACGCATCATAGGCGGCCTGCATCATCGGGTTCGGCAATTGACTGAACTCCAAAACCATCAACCGCCCGCCTGGCCGCAAGACCCGGTAGGCTTCGGCGAGCGCCTCTTGCGGGCGCGTCACGTTTCGGATGCCGAAGCTGATTGTGTAAACATCAAACGTGTTGGCCTCGAAAGGCAGCGCCATTGCATCCCCGACCACCCAATCCAGACTGTCGGACATGCGGGCAGCCTCGGCCCGTTTGCGGCCCTCGACCAGCATCGGCTCGGTCAGATCGAGAACGGTTGCATGCCCGTGACCCGCCCTTTTCAAAAACCGAAACGAGATATCGCCCGTCCCACCAGCCACATCCAGCAGCCTTTGGCCCGGGCGTGGCGCAAGCCAATCCATCATGGCGTCTTTCCAGATCCGGTGAACACCGCCGGACATCACATCATTCATAATGTCGTATTTGCTGGCGACCGAGGAAAACACGCCCTGCACGCGGCCGGCCTTTTCATCTTCGCGAACGGTTTCGAACCCAAAATGCGTTGTTGTGTCTGGCTTGTCTGTCACGGTCAGCGTCCCACCCGGTAAACTTCTATCTTGGGGTTATACGCAGTTCGGGGAAGAGACAAACTGTCAATCTGCCACGGGGGCACCGACAGGATTCTTGTGGGCCTTGCGATCCACCTGCATTAACGAGAGGTCAGCAACAACAATCTGATTGGGTGTTATGCCAGAATTGCCAGAAGTTGAAACCGTCAAGGCTGGGTTGGCCCCTGTTCTTGAAGGGCAGGTGATCGCCCGTGCGCTGGTGAACCGGCCCGATCTGCGCTGGCCCTTTCCTGAAAATATGGCGGCCCGACTGACCGGAAAGCGCGTGATCGGTCTGCGGCGTCGTTCGAAATATATTCTTGCTGATCTGGATAGCGCCGAAACATTGTTGATCCATCTGGGGATGTCGGGCCGCATGCTGATCTCGGGACACAAGGTCGGAAATTTTGTGCATCCGCAGGCCGCACTTGTGAAACATGACCATGTGGTCCTGGATATGGCAGGCGGCGCGCGTATCGCATTTAACGACGCCCGCAGGTTCGGGGCGATGGATCTGATGCAAACGGACGCGCAGGACGCGCATTGGTTAATCCGTGATCTGGGGCCGGAACCGCTTGGCAATCGCTTTGACGAAACCCATCTGGTCGCGCGCTTGAAGGGTCGAAATACACCGATCAAATCCGCGCTGCTTGATCAAACCGTCGTGGCTGGCCTAGGCAATATATATGTGTGCGAAGTCCTGTTTCGTGCCGGTATACACCCCCGCCGCAAAGCGGGGCAGATCAGCGCCAGGCGGATTGCCGCACTGGTTCCGATCATTCGTGATGTCCTTACGGAAGCCATTGCCGCGGGTGGATCATCTTTGCGCGACTACAAGCAAACAGATGGCGAACTGGGATATTTTCAGCATGGGTTTCAGGTTTACGGTCGCGAGGGCGAAGACTGCGTAACCCCCGGATGCAGCAAGAAAATCAAGCGAATCGTTCAATCCGGACGCTCATCTTTCTTCTGTCCGCAATGCCAAAGATAACTTGATCCGCCTTGTTGCTTTGATAAGCACAGGGGATCGACCGGCGGCAAGAAGGACGGCAGCATGGCCTATGACAAGATAATCGTCGATATCAGCGACGACGTGGCAACGATCACGCTGAACAGACCCGATTCCATGAACGCGCTGAATTCCGCGCTGCTTTTCGAATTATGCGCCGCACTTGAAGACGCTGACAGCAATGACAAGGTGCGCTGCATCATTATCACCGGGTCCGAAAAAGCCTTTGCGGCCGGTGCGGACATCAGCGAGATGGCCGAGAAAAACTTTGTCGAGATGTACACAAGCCGCTTTTTCCAGAACGAAGGCGACCGTTTCAACAATACCCGCAAACCAATCATTGCGGCCGTTGCTGGCTACGCTCTGGGCGGCGGGTGCGAACTTGCCATGATGTGCGATTTTATCATCGCCGCCGAAAACGCCAAGTTCGGGCAACCGGAAATCAATCTGGGTGTCATCGCGGGCATTGGCGGCACGCAACGACTGACCCGCTATGTCGGCAAGGCCAAATCAATGGATATGCATTTGACCGGGCGTTTCATGGACGCGGAAGAGGCCGAGCGGAGCGGCCTTGTCAGCCGAGTTGTTCCGAACAAAAAACTGATGACCGAGGCAAAAGCCGCCGCCGAAAAGATCGCTGAAAAGTCCATGTTGGCGACGACCGCAACCAAGGATGCCGTGAACCGCGCCTACGAGACCACGCTGGCCGAAGGTATCCGATACGAGCGCAGCCTGTTCTACGCGCTGTTCGCCACCGAAGATCAAAGCGAAGGCATGGCCGCATTCACCGAAAAGCGCGAGGCGCAGTTCCGCGACAGGTGACGACGCGCCCCCTATTTTAGGCTTCCATTTTAGGCCCAACTGTCCTATCAGCGCGCCAGACATGCGCGTGAGGTCCGCTTTGACCAGAATCACCGGTTCAGAACCCGGTTGGGGCAGATTGCGCTATCACTTATTTATTTGACCCCGACACCAGGGGTTCGGACAAGGACACGACAACATGGCTAACTCACAACAGGCTAAAAAACGCGCCCGCCAGAACGCAGCGCGCTTTGCAGTAAACAAGATGCGCCGTTCGCGCATCCGCACGTATCTTCGCGCAGTTGAAGAGGCGATTGCATCTGGCGATCAGAAAGCCGCAGCAGAGGCATTGAAGGCCGCACAGCCTGAATTGATGCGCGGTGTGACCAAAGGTGTCATGCACAAGAATACGGCATCGCGGAAAATGTCGCGCCTGGCATCACGGGTCAAAGCGATCGGCTAAACCTGGTTTGGGGCCATTGAATATCGGCAGGACTTGGCCGATCTGGTCCACTATTCGAGACAGAAAGGCGCGTCCGTTTCGGGCGCGCTTTTTTTGTTTGTGTTGCTGTCCGACACAGTTTGCGCGCCATTTCAAAGCGGTCAGAGATTCTTTTTGTAGAAAGCGAGAGTCAAGCACGATGTTATGTTGAAGCGGCCCCAAACCCCTTGCTAGCTTAGCGATGCGATTCACATCGTTCCGGGGGGACATGAAGAAGCGCGGTGCTGACGATAACCGGTTTTGGGCTTTTTCAAGAGTTCGCCAACCGCTGCTTTGATGTACCGAACTTCATGCAAAGGTGGTGTCGGGAAACATAGTGTTACTATGGAACTGGCCGTTTTTGTGTCTGCACGGTTGTCGGGGGCTGCTCTCTGACGATTGCTGCTGTTTATGGACCTCAACCTGCCACATGGCATTTGACCGCGGTGTCTTTAGATCCGCAGTAAAATGTTCCGGCCTAAGGATTTGATGAAAGGCAGACCGCCCCGATGGTGCCATCAGGGGAGCAGGTATCCTTTTGTTCGGCGCAATGTGTTTGGTGTGACAAGGGGGGCAATCCCGGTTCACGGTGAAATGTTATGTGCGAACGGGACAAAGGGACAAAATGACCAACGATATCTGGGCCACAGTACTGACTTCATTAAAGGGTGCCTTGGGGGCGAATATTTTTTCAAGATGGATTGAACCACTGGAATTTTCGAAACTGTCTGGCGGTGTTGCGACCATCAACGTTCCGACGAATTTCATCGGAAACTACGTGGCACAGAACTTTGGCGAACAGATCATCTACCAGCTCAATAAAGCCGGTGAAGACGTCCAGCGCCTGAAATTTGATGTCACCGACAAGATCACCACAAAACCCGCCGCCACCCGCAAGGTAGCCAGTGCCGACGATGTGTCGGGTTCTCCTCTGGATACCCGGTTCACCTTTGATACGTTTGTGGTCGGCAAGCCAAACGAACTGGCCCATGCCGCCGCCCGCCGCGTTGCCGAAGGTGGGCCCGTCACCTTCAACCCGCTGTTCCTCTATGGCGGTGTCGGCCTGGGTAAGACCCACCTGATGCACGCCATCGCGCACGAGCTTCAGCGGCAATCACCCGAATTGACGGTGCTCTATCTTTCGGCGGAACAGTTCATGTACCGCTTTGTGACCGCCCTGCGCGAACGCAAAATGATGGACTTCAAACAGATGTTCCGTGCTGTTGATGTCTTGATGGTCGATGATGTGCAGTTCATCGGCGGCAAGGACAGCACACAGGAAGAATTCTTTCATACCTTCAACGCGCTGGTTGACGGGCACAAGCAGATCATCATCTCGGCTGATCGGGCGCCGGGGGAAATCAAGGACCTTGAAGAACGGATCAAATCGCGCCTGCAATCGGGTCTGGTGGTGGATTTGCATCCGACAGACTATGAATTGCGTCTGGGCATTCTTCAGTCAAAGGTCGATTTCTACGCCGGCCAATATCCCGAAGTCAGCATCGCTGACGGCGTGCTAGAGTTCCTGTCCCACCGCATTTCGACAAATGTCCGCGTTCTTGAGGGTGCGCTGACCCGGCTATATGCATTTGCATCGCTGGTCGGCCGCGAGATTACGTTGGAACTGACGCAGGATTGCCTGTCTGATATTCTCAAGGCCTCCGACCGGAAAGTCACCGTCGAAGAAATCCAGCGCAAAGTATCAGAGCACTATAACATCCGCCTGTCCGACATGATCGGTCCCAAGCGGGTCCGCACATTGGCGCGCCCGCGTCAGATGGCAATGTATCTGGCCAAGCACATGACCAACAGATCGCTACCAGAGATTGGCCGCCGTTTTGGTGGGCGTGACCACACGACGGTGATGCATGGGGTTCGCAAGATCGAAGAGCTTAAGGCGCTTGATAGCCAGATCGCCGATGATCTGGAATTGCTCCGCCGCGCGCTGGAAGAGTAGGTCGCGCTTGACGCTTGGGCCACAAAGGTCAAAAGTCCAACAAAACGCTTGAGCCGCCCGTGGAATGCAGTACATTTTGCGTCCCGGCGGTGGCAGCCATCAAGATATGCGGAGCATTGGGACATGAAATTCAGTATCGAACGCGCGGTACTTCTTAAGGCGGTGGCGCAGGCGCAATCGGTGGTCGAGCGGCGCAACACCATCCCGATCCTTGCCAATGTCCTGATCGAGGCCGAGGGCGACGATGTGCAGTTCCGCGCAACCGATCTGGATATTGAGGTTGTTGACCGCGCCCCCGCCAAGGTCGAACGTGCCGGGGCCACAACGGTCGCTGCCGTGACGCTGAATGAAATCGTACGGAAACTGCCGGATGGTGCGCTGGTTACATTGTCAGAAGACGGCGCATCAGGCCGGCTGACAATCGAGGCTGGTCGTTCCAATTTCTCACTGGCCACGCTGCCCAAGGAAGACTTTCCAGTGATGGCATCGTCGGAATATGCCGCCAACTTTTCTGCCCCTGCACCAACGCTGCGGCGGCTGTTTGATAAATCCAAATTTGCCATATCAACCGAAGAGACGCGCTATTACCTCAATGGTGTTTACATGCATGTCTCTGACGCTGAAGGGGGCAAGGTATTGCGCTGCGTGGCGACCGATGGGCACCGGCTTGCCCGGATCGACGCCGATCTGCCTGATGGCGCGGCGGATATGGCCGGGGTCATCGTTCCGCGCAAGACGGTTGGCGAGTTGCGCAAGCTGCTGGACGATGATGATGCCCAGATTGCCGTATCCGTATCCGAAACCAAGATCAGGTTTGCGACCCCTGATATCACCCTGACATCCAAGGTGATTGACGGCACATTCCCCGATTACACGCGCGTCATCCCGCAGGGCAACACCCGCAAGCTGGAAGTCGACGCAAGCGAGTTTGCAAAGGCGGTCGACCGGGTCGCAACAGTCTCTTCCGAGCGGTCACGCGCCGTCAAACTGGCACTGGATGAGGACCGGTTGATCCTGTCGGTGAATGCCCCGGACAGTGGCGCCGCCGAAGAAGAGCTTGCCGTGGCCTATGGTGATGAGCGCCTTGAAATCGGCTTTAACGCCAAATACTTGCTGGAAATTGCAAGCCAGGTTGATCGCGAAAATGCGGTATTCATGTTTAATTCCTCGGGCGATCCGACCCTGATGCGTGAAGGCAATGATACGTCTGCCGTTTACGTGGTCATGCCCATGCGGGTGTGACCACGCAGGGCAATCCAACGGGGCAGTGGCTTGGATGCGCTGACTGTCACCGATGACAACCTTGTCCCTGTCACAGCTGACCCTGTCGCATTTTCGGTCGCACAAACGCGTGGTCCTTGATCTCGCCCCGCAGCCCATCGCGATTTACGGCCCAAATGGCGCAGGCAAAACCAATCTGCTGGAAGCCGTGTCGCTTTTGTCGCCCGGGCGCGGGTTGCGCCGGGCCGGCGCAGAGGATCTGATCCGCAGGCCAGAGGCGCTGGGCTGGAAGGTCACGGCGCATCTGCAATCACTGCACCAATCCCACGACATCGCCACCTGGGCAGAGGTCGGCCAGCCGCGCCAATTGCGTATCGACGACAAGACCGCGCCGCAGGTCGCGCTGGGTCGTATTGCGCGCATCCTGTGGTTGGTGCCGTCCATGGACCGGCTATGGATCGAAGGGGCAGAGGGCCGCCGCCGCTTTCTGGATCGGGCCACCCTCAGCTTTGAACCCCGCCACGCTGATGCTGTTCTGGCCTATGAAAAGGCGATGCGTGAACGTAACCGGTTGCTCAAGGACATGGTCCGCGACCCGCATTGGTACACCGCGCTAGAGGCGCAGATGGCCGATGCCAGCACGGCAATCCAGGCCAACCGGATGCGCGCCATCGCGGAACTGACCGCAGCGCAGGCCGCGGCGACCACCGCATTTCCGGCCGCATCACTGTCGTTGACCGCGCCGGATCCTATTCCCGATGACTTGCAGCAGGTGCTCGCAGACACACGACCACGCGACATGGCCGCGGGCCGGACATTGATCGGACCACACCGGGCTGATCTGCAGGCGATCTACGCAGATAAGGGCGTGGCCGCCAAGGATTGTTCGACCGGCGAGCAGAAAGCATTGCTGATCAGTCTCATTCTGGCCAATGGCCGCGCGCTTGCATCTGATTTTGGCGCGCCGCCGATCCTGTTATTGGACGAGGTTGCAGCCCATCTTGACGCCACGCGGCGCGCGGCGCTTTATGACGAGATATGTGGCCTGGGCGCGCAGGCCTTCATGACCGGCACGGGGGCTGAACTGTTTGCGGAATTGGGCGCCCGCGCGCAATATCTTGAAGTCACGGATGCGGACAGGACCTCCGTCGTGACAATAAGGGAAAATGGATGACCCCACAGCGTGTAACCCTGATTACGTTGGGCGTGGCTGATCTTGACCGGTCAAAGTCCTTTTATGGTGCGCTTGGCTGGGTGCCGACGCGCGAGATGCCGGGTGAGGTGGTGTTTTATCAGATCAACGGCATGGTGCTTGGGTTGTTCGGGCGGGGACCGCTTGCGCGGGATCAGGGCCGGCCGGATGCGGTACTGGGAACAGGCGCGATGACGCTGGCGCAGAATTTCGCGGATGAGGGCGCGGTTGACGTGGCCTATGCCGCAGCACTTGCCGCTGGTGCCAGCGGCCTGAAGGCGCCGGAAAAGGTCTTTTGGGGCGGATATTCAGGATATTACGCGGACCCGGACGAACATGTCTGGGAGGTCGCGCATAATCCCTTCTGGCCCTTAAGTGGTGACGGTAGTCTGACGCTACCGGCTGATGATGCAGATTGAGCGCATCTACGAGGCTGATCTGACACCTGCGGATGAGGTGTTGATCAACCGGCTGCTGGTTCGGGCCTTTGACGAGGGCTTCGGGGATCGGTCCTACCACCAGCAGCGGCATTACTTTCGGCTGATCATGCGCGATGCTGACGCGATTATCGGTCATATGGCGTTGTGTTACCGGGCCATACGCATGGGCGCGCGATTGGTGAACATCATGGGGCTGGCAGAGGTGGCGACCGATCCGGACGAACAGGGTAAGGGCATCGGCAGCGCATTAATGAAGGCGGCAATTGCCGAAACCCGGAAATCCCAGGCCGACTTTTTCCTGCTGTTTGGTGTTCGGCCCATGTATGCCGGAAATGGCTTTTGCAATGTGTCCAATCCGATCAGTTATGTCGATTTCTACCATGCCAGAATGGGAAATATTCATCACACAGACGATCATGCGCTTATGGTCCTCAAGACTGGTGATCTGGACTGGGACGATCAGGCACATATCGATTTGCTGGGGCACAATTTCTAGATCATGACAATTACCCCGCCGGAACTGTTGCTATACGCGGGCGCGCTTGTCGTGCTCTTCATGACGCCTGGCCCGGTTTGGGTGGCATTGACGGCGCGCGCGCTTTCGGGCGGGTTTCATGCGGCATGGCCCGTGGCGCTTGGGGTGGTCGTGGGTGACGTGATCTGGCCGTTTCTGGCTATTCTGGGGGTGACATGGATTGTGTCAGTCTATGCGGGTTTCATGGCCCTGCTGCGCTGGATTGCCTGTATCACCTTCCTGACGATGGGCTGGTTGATCATCCGCCATGCTGACAAGACCATCGCAGCTGATAGCCGACTGACCAGACCTGGAATGTGGGCAGGTTTTCTTGCCGGATTGGCGGTTATCCTGGGCAACCCAAAGGCAATCCTGTTCTATATGGGAATGCTGCCGGGGTTTTTTGATCTCACCGCCCTGACATGGGCTGATATCGCGGCCATCTGCTTTCTTTCCTTTCTCGTGCCACTTGTGGGGAATCTGTTGATGGCGGGTCTGGTCGGGCATGCCAGAGGGCTGCTGACATCGCCTGTTGCCTTGCGCCGCACCAATCTGACGGCAGGGGTTCTGCTGATCATTGTGGGCCTCGCTATCCCGTTCACATGACGGCGTAAGATGGGTTTAAACCCATCCTACGACCAAGCGCCATTGGGGCACAAAATCTTGTGTCATTCGCGTGACAATCCCGGCCAATACGCATATATTTTGGGTGTAATGCGACGGGACAGCACACATGGCAGACGACAATAAGAACGCCGAGGACTACGGCGCCGATTCTATTAAAGTTCTCAAGGGCTTGGAGGCCGTCAGAAAGCGCCCCGGTATGTATATCGGCGACACTGATGACGGCTCTGGTTTGCACCACATGGTGTATGAGGTCGTCGATAACGGCATTGACGAGGCTTTGGCCGGTCACGCCGACCATGTCTATGTCAAAATTAACGCAGACGGGTCAGTGACAGTTGGCGACAACGGACGCGGGATTCCGGTGGGCATCCACGAGGAAGAGGGCGTCTCGGCCGCCGAGGTGATCATGACCCAGTTGCATGCTGGCGGTAAGTTCGACAGCAACTCGTACAAGGTCTCGGGCGGTCTGCACGGCGTTGGTGTGTCCGTTGTGAACGCGCTATCGGATTTCCTCGAACTGCGTATCTGGCGTGACGGCAAGGAACACTACGCGCGGTTCGAAGGTGGCTTTACCACCGAACATCTGCGCATCGAAGGCGACGCCGACGGGCGCAAAGGCACCGAGGTTACATTCCTCGCCTCGACCGACACGTTCAGCAACCGTGACTATAGTTTCGACACGTTGGAAAAGCGTCTGCGCGAACTGGCGTTCCTGAATTCCGGCGTGAAGATCATCCTCGAAGACCTGCGGCCGGCAGAGCCGTTGAAAACGGAACTGTTCTATGAAGGCGGCGTCAAGGAATTCGTCAAATATCTCGACCGGTCCAAAACGCCGCTGATGGACGCCCCGATCTATGTCGCGGGCGAACGCGATGATATCGGCGTCGAAGTCGCCATGTGGTGGAACGACAGCTACAATGAAATGGTCCTGCCCTTTACCAACAACATCCCCCAGCGGGATGGCGGCACCCATATGGCCGGTTTCCGTGGCGCGCTGACCCGCGCAATCGCCAAATACGCGACCGAGACCGGGATCACCAAGAAAGAGAAAGTCTCGCTAACGGGTGACGACGCCCGCGAAGGGCTGACCTGTGTGCTGTCCGTCAAAGTCCCTGACCCAAAGTTTTCCAGCCAGACCAAGGATAAACTTGTCAGTTCCGAGGTGCGACCAGCCGTCGAAAACCTGATGGGTGAAAAGCTGAACGAATGGTTCGAGGAAAACCCGAACGAGGCCAAAGCGATCATCACCAAGATTGTCGAAGCTGCCGCCGCCCGCGAGGCCGCCCGCAAGGCCCGTGAAATCCGGCGCAAATCAGCGATGGACGTGAACTTCAACGCCTCCAAGCTCAAGGATTGTTCGGAAAAGGACCCGTCCAAGACCGAAGTCTTTCTGGTCGAGGGTGACAGTGCAGGTGGCTCTGCCCAAACCGGTCGCGACCGGCAGACACAGGCGATCCTGCCTCTGAAAGGGAAGATCCTGAATGTAGAGCGCGCCCGCTTTGACCGAATGCTGGGCAGCCAGGAGATCGGCAACCTTGTCATGGCCCTTGGCACCGGCATTGGGCGGGATGAGTTCAATATTGACAAGCTGCGGTACCACAAGGTCATCATCATGACCGATGCCGACGTAGATGGCGCGCATATTCGAACGCTCTTGCTGACCTTCTTCTTCCGCCAGATGCCCGAACTGATCGAAGGGGGCTATCTCTACATCGCGCAACCGCCGCTGTATAAAGTGGCCCGCGGTAAATCAGAGGTCTACCTCAAGGATCAGGCCGCCATGGATGAGTATCTGATCGAGCAGGGGATCGAAGGCGCGATGCTGCGCCAGGGCAATGGCGAGGAAATTGCCGGTGCCGATTTGCGCCGCGTGGTCGATGAGGCCCGCCAGCTAAAGCGTGTGCTGGATGGCTTTGCCACGCATTACCCCAAACATATCCTCGAACAGGCGGCCATTGCCGGTGCGTTTGTGCCGGGTGTGGTTGATAATGATCTGCAAGGCACCGCAGATCGCGTCGCCCAGCGCCTTGATCTGATTGCGCTGGAATGGGAACGCGGCTGGCAGGGTCGTATTACGCAGGACAAGGGTATGCGATTGGCGCGTATTCTGCGCGGTGTCGAAGAGGTTCGGACTTTGGATGGTCCCATGCTCCGCTCGGGCGAGGCCCGGCGCACAGGGACATTTACCCAAAGCCTGCAAGAGGTTTACAACCTGCCAGCAACGCTGGTGCGTCGTGATCGCAGCCAGATCATCCATGGCCCGCTTGACCTGCTTCGGGCCATTCTGGAAGAGGGCGAAAAGGGCCTTTCCCTGCAGCGCTACAAGGGGCTTGGCGAGATGAACCCCGACCAGCTGTGGGAAACGACCCTAGACCCGGACGCGCGCACCCTGTTGCAAGTCAAAGTCGATGACGTTGCGGATGCAGATGACCTGTTTACCAAGCTGATGGGTGATGTTGTTGAACCGCGCCGCGAGTTTATCCAGAACAACGCACTGAACGTGGAAAACCTGGACTTCTGAACACTTGTCCGCACCCCGGGGGCAGCGGCACCTGCATCACGGCCTCCGGTATCTTCGTCATGGGTGGCTACGAGGTGGATTGCCGCCGCCAATAGGGCAAGCGCCACGATTTCTGGTGGCATCTGCCACAGCATTACATGGGCAGTTTCGAATAGGATTTGCTGCCACAGTTCGAAACCGACATCGACCTAATCGCTATCGCTGCAACCATTTGAACACAAGCGGCGCAGTGCCGATGACCATAGTGATCCGCACGATATGCATGATCGACACGTAAGCCACGTTCTGCCCCATCGCCAAGGTCAATAGCGCCATTTCCGTCAGCCCGCCGGGAGAATAGGCCAGAAAAGCCTGCGACAACGGGATACCGCTAAAGACCGCGATCAACTCAGCAAAAAACAGAGTCACTGCAAGCATGGCCAGGGCCGACATCGCCGCCAGCATCAGATCATGCCGGATCTGGCGCAGGGTCGCCCCGATAAAGCGGGCGCCAATGATACTGCCAATGGTTATTTGTGCCGCGACAATGAAGATCGTCGGGGGTGCGACCGTCAGTATTCCCGTTGCATGGGTGATCGCACTCAGGATCATCGGCCCAAACACTGCTGCGGCAGGCAACCTTACGGCCTGGCCCAATAACACCCCCAATACCGCGCATAATCCCAACAAAACATAGTCGCACAACCCGATTTCACCCACGCCAATCCAGACCGACGCATCCGTACCGCCGGTTGATACGCCCAGAACAAACCCAAAGAACAGCGCCACAAAGGCGATGACCAGCAAGATGCGCGAGGCATGGGCCAAGGCGATCCGACGCTCATCACCGCCGGCCTCGGTTCCGACGATCAGCATCTCATTCAAACCACCGGGAACGGCCGAGAAATAGGCGGTGACCACGTCATATCCGCCGATACGCCGATAAACCGCATAAGAAACCGCAGAGGCGCAGATCAGGAATATCGGCAGCAATAGCAGCGTTGGCACCCATTGTGCGAGTTGCCGCAACACCTCGGCCGTGACTGTCGAACCCAGCATCACCCCGACCACAGGTATCACGAAAGGGCGCAGCTTGGCCGGGGCGGCGATGGGTACCGCCAACAGTGCCGCAACGGTATTGCCAATCATCGGGCCAAGCATCCACGGCAGGGGCAGGCCGACAAGATAGGCCATGCATCCGCTAAGAACGCCGATACCCAGGGCAAGCACTTGCGGCCACAGGGCGATCACGACAGACACGCCCGCACGTGCGATAGATGCGTATCGAATGCCGCTGCCTCGGCTTGCCAATGTGCAAAATGCCCACCTTCATCCAGTTTTCTGACGGCATTGTCACCAAGTGTGCCGGCACATGCCGCCGCGTTCCCCATGTGATGCAGAACCTCGGACAGATAGTGCAAAAGCTGTTCGTGATCCGCTGTTCCGTAGGCCACGCAAAGCCGCCGAAGCCGGGGGTATCCCTGTTTTGCCTGATGTTGCGTGTGGTGTTTCAGATCCGGTGCGGCGAATGACAGCGGCACCATCCAATAGGCCAGATAAGCAAGGTCACGCAGGCGCGGGCCGGGGCCCGCAAGATCAAAGTCAAAGATGCCAACCGGCAGACCGTCGGCGAAAACCATATTATAGGGTGCGAAATCATTGTGGCAGATCACCTCGCGCAGGTTTGGGTGCGCGCTGGCCCAGCCCGGTTGGTCAACGAAGCCCACGCTTGCATCATGGATCGACCGCAGCAATCCGGCGGCGGCATCCAATGCGGCATCATCCTGCCATAGCGTATCTGGCATCTGCGTGTTGCCGGGCAGATAGGTCAAAACCTCGCGCCCCTGCGGGTCGATCCCTAAAAACCGGGGCACGTCATCAATCTGCTGCTCCTCCAGATGGGTCAGAAAACGATGCACAACTGCTGCAGACGGGCCGGGCGAACGACGTACCGTATCGCCGACCCGCACGACACTGGCATTTGTGTTGCCGCCTGAAAGGGGGATTTCTGCGTCGGTCATGTGATGTCTATGCGGGGAACGCCGCAAAGCCGCAAGGCTTGCCCGATTATTGACGCCCTGCTACGCCCGGAACATGGAAGGTTACGATGCCACAACATTCGGGGCCCTGAACGCGGCGGACTATGACGCGCTGCACGATCCCGGCACAACGGATGCATGTGTTGCGCTGATCGCGGACCTCGCACCCGGCAAACGATTGCTGGAGCTTGCAATAGGCACTGGGCGTGTCGCCCTACCGCTTGCCCAACAAGGTTTCGCGGTCACCGGGATTGAAGCCTCGTACGAAATGATCGCGAAACTTCGCGAAAAGCCCGGAAGCGATGCGATTGCGGTGACATGTGGCGATATCGCGGATGTGCCTGTCACTGGCCCCTTTGACCATGCGTTTTTGGTGTTCAATACGCTGTTCAACCTGCAAACGCAGGCAGCCCAGATCAGTTGTTTCGCCAATACTGCAGCACAGCTGACGCCCGCCGGTACATTTCTGATCGAGGCTTTCGTTCCAAGATTTGACGGGTTTCGAAATCACCAGAAGCTTGAAACCAAACGTCTTGATATGGGCAATGTCTGGCTCGAGGCCGTCACCCATGATCCGGTTGAACAAGTGTTGTCGTTCCAGCGTATCCGGATCAGTGATGACGGGATCAGACTGGTGCCGCTGCCGATGCTTTATGCATATCCGCCCGAAATTGATCTGATGGCCCGACTGGCCGGGTTGCAACTGGTGGATCGGTGGGGTGGATGGGACAAATCCCCCTTCACCGCCGAAAGCAGCTTTCATATCTCGGTTTATCGCAAACCAGCCGATGCTTGATCGGCCATTGGGCCTGCACTAGCGTGATTTTCAGCATACCCTGACCCTGGATCATCAAATGTCCTACTCTGGCATGACCATCCTGCGCGAAGCACTGCGCGGCCATCGCGGCTGGTCCAGGGCATGGCGCAGTCCAACCCCGAAAGACGCGTATGATGTCATCATCATTGGCGGCGGCGGACATGGTTTGGCGACCGCCTATTATCTGGCCAAAAACCACGGGCTGTCCCGGGTGGCTGTCCTTGAAAAGGGGTGGCTTGGTGGTGGGAATACCGGCCGGAATACAACAGCCATTCGCTCAAATTATTTCTACCCCGAAAGCACGGCCCTATATGATCTTTCGGTCCGTCTGTATGAGGGTCTGTCGCGCGCGTTGAACTACAACGTCATGTTTTCACAGCGCGGCATGATGGTCCTGGCCCATTCAGAGCCTGAGATGGAAATGGCGGCCCGACAGGTCAATGCGATGCAGCTGGGTGGTGTTGACGCCGAACTTCTGACGCCAAGGCAGGTCCGCAAGATTGCGCCGCTATTCAATTTCTCGGACAAGGCTCGCTTTCCGATCCACGGGGCCACCTGGCAGGGGCGGGGCGGAACAGGCCGCCATGATGCGGTTGCCTGGGGATATGCCAGAGCTGCCGATCACCACGGTGTCGACATCATTCAGAACTGTGCGGTCACCGGTTTTCTAATCGAAGGCGGGGTCTGCAAAGGTGTTGAAACAACGCAAGGGCTGATCAGGGCTGACCGGGTCGGGGCCGCGGTTGCGGGCCATTCCTCGGTTCTGGCGCAGATGGCCGGGTACACATTGCCAATCCATTCCTACGCCCTGCAGGCTTTCGTGTCGGAACCGCTGAAACCTGTCATGGATACTGTTGCATTATCCCCCGCGCTGGGCGTCTACTTTTCGCAATCTGACAAGGGCGGGTTAGTGATTGGTGGCGGCCTGGACCGGGTGCCATCCTACGGTCAGCGCGGGAATACACCCATGCATGAGGAGGTGCTTGGCGGGTTGATCGAAATGGCGCCCATGCTGGCCAATGTGAAACTGCTGCGCCATTGGGGGGGCATCGTCGATGTAACGCCCGACAGCTCGCCCATTATCGGCCCTTCCGGTGTTCCGGGCATCTACCTCAATTGCGGCTGGGGCACTGGCGGGTTCAAGGCGATACCCGCCGGCGGCTATCTCTTCGCCCATCTTCTGGCCACCGGCGACCATCATGACATCAGCAGGCCGTTTGATCTGGCCCGGTTTCAGACCGGCCAGCTGATTGACGAAGGTGCCGCATCCGGCATCGCACATTAGGAGCAACCCCAGTGCAAGTTTTTCCCTGTCCCTTTTGTGGTCTACGTGACGAGCGTGAATTCCGCTACATTGCCGAGGCGGGGAAAACCCGTCCGGATACGGCCAGGGACGTATCAGCGCAGGACTGGGCGGCCTATCTCTTTGCGCAGGCGAACCCGATGGGGCCAGGCCGTGAAATATGGGTCCATATCCCGTGTCAGGAATATTTCACGATGCGCCGTGACACTGCCAGCATGGATGTGCTGGATACCGCCCCCTTGCGAAAGTCCGACGCGTGACAGCCCGGCGGCTGGGCACAGGCGGTTTGATCGACCGCAGCACGCCTTTGGGCTTCCGCTTTGATGGGCAACCATTGCGCGGCTATGCCGGTGACACACTGGCATCTGCGCTATTGGGGGCAGGGGTCGGGATTGTCGGGCGCAGCTTCAAATATCATCGGCCCCGGGGCGTTTGGGGGGCATGGACCGATGACCCGAATGCGATTTTTGATGTCCGCATGGGGCGCGTCACCAAGCCAAATGTCCATGGTGCGACCACACCGCTTGAAGACGGTATGATCCTGAAATCGGTCAACGCCTTTCCATCCGCCCGCTTTGATCTGAAAGGCGCGCTTGACCTGCTACACCCGGTTTTGCCGGCAGGCTTTTATTACAAGACCTTCATGTGGCCGAACTGGCATCTGTTCGAGCCGGCGATCCGCAAAATGGCAGGGCTTGGGCAGGTTTTGCCCAGCGCCGGGCAGGATCAGTCCAGTCTTCAGATCCATGATCAATGCGATCTGTTGGTTGTGGGTGCAGGCCCCGCCGGGCTTGCCGCGGCGCGTACCGCAGCAGAGGCGGGGCAGAACGTTGTGCTGGTCGATGATCACCGGGAACCTGGCGGCAGTCTGCACGATGATCCGGTCGCCATTGACGGGCAGCCCGCAACGGCGTGGATCACAGCACAAGCGGACGCGATCAAAGCCGCTGGCGGTCGTATCATGACGCGGACCAGCGCATTTGGCGTCTATGATCATGGGCTGATCAGCCTACATCAGGCCGCCGAGTTCGCGGGGCAGCCCACAATGATCAAGATGCGGGTCAGGCGGATGATCCTGGCGTCGGGGTCGATTGACCGGCCTGTTGTCTTTGAAAACAATGACCGACCCGGTGTGATGTCAATCGGGGCCGCCGCCTCCTATCTTAATCGCTACGGTGTTTTGGTTGGCGAACGGATCACATGCATCGGGGCGCCGCACCAAACCGGGCGCCATGCGGCCCGGTTCACCAAAGCCGGGGCAGAGGTGCGCCAGATTGACCCGGCCACAACGGATATCGGCGCAATCGGACGCCGGCATCTTCGCGCTGTTTCAGCCGGTACATCCCGGCACACGGCGGATGCCGCGGTTTGCACCGCCGGACAAACGCCACTGATCCACCTGTGGTCGCAGGCCGGTGGACATTTGGGGTGGGACCCCGGCCGGGCGTGTTTCCTGCCCACCGAAGGTCCAAAGATGATACAGGTCATCGGCGCGGCGCGTGGGCAAGACAAGCTGGCCGCCTGCATCGAAGACGGGGTGCGCGCGGCCCGATCCCAACCGCTTGCCCCGCTTGCAGATGTCGCGGCCGTAACCGCCGGCAAGCCGCGGTCGGGTCGCCAATGGATCGACTTTCAGAATGACGTGACCACCAAGGATGTGACGCTGGCGGCTCGGGAAAACTATGCCTCTGTCGAGCATCTGAAAAGATACACAACATTGGGGATGGCTACCGACCAGGGAAAAACATCCAATATCAATGGGTTGACGGCCCTGGCCGCAGCGCTTGACCGTCCTGTTGATCAGGTGGGAACAACACGGTTTCGACCACCTTACGCGCCGGTCCCATTGCAACTCTACCGTGGTGCAAAACATGATCAGCAGCACGCGCCGCTTAAGCGGTCCCCGCTGGAACCAGCGTGTCGGGCGGCTGGGGCGGCCATGGCGGAATATGGCGGATGGTTAAGACCCGCCTGGTACGGCCCGGATATGGACAGTGCCGTCAAAGCCGAATGTTTGCGGGCCCGCCAGTTTGCCGCAATCATGGATGCATCAACCCTTGGCAAGATCGAGGTCATGGGCCCCGACGCTGCGGACTTCCTGAACTTTGTCTACTACAATACGTTGAAGACACTGCGCATTGGTCAGTTGCGATACGGGTTTCTGCTGACAGAGCGAGGGGCGATCTATGATGATGGTGTAGTTGGGCGGCTGGGCGAAAATCATTTTCTGGTATCCAGTTCGTCCAGTCACGCAGATGGTGTGACGTCCCTGTTAGAGGCATGGCGGCAGGACGGCAATGATCCCGATCAGATCTTTGTACATGACGTGACCCAGCAATGGGGGACTGTCACTGTTGCCGGGCCCAAGGCCCGGGATGTTCTGGCAGGCCTTGATCTTGGGATCTCGTTGGACAGGGCCGATTTTCCGCACATGACATTGCAGATCGCCGAATTTGACGGCCAACCGGCGCGGATTGCGCGGGTCAGTTTCACTGGCGATCTCAGCTTTGAAATCTCGGTTCCGCGTCAGCTCGCCCCAGCCTTGTGGGACAGGCTGATCCATGCAGGCGAACCGTACGGGGCGGGGCCTGTGGGGTTAGAGGCATCCTCGGTCCTGCGGGCGGAAAAGGGCTATATCATTATCGGCAAGGACACCGATGGCGACACGATCCCGCCTGACCTGGGTTTTGTGGCCCCAAGGGACCGAAAGACCCGGCCCTATGTCGGGGATCGGGGGCTGATGATGGACGCGGCCCTGTCATCGGACAGGCAGCACCTTGTCGGGCTGGATGTGATCGGATCAGATCAGCGACTTCCCGTCGGGGCGCATATTGTGGAACCGACCGGCACAGGTCAGCGGTCAATTGGTTTTGTCACGTCCAGCTATGACAGTCCGACCTTGGGCCATCCCATCGCGCTTGCGCTGCTACGCGGCGGCTTTGGACGGATTGGGGATGACTTGACCCTGTATCATCTGGGGCGCGAACGGCAGGCCAAGGTAATCAACCCTTGTGTCTTTGATCCGGAAGGAACCCGGCTGCATGCGTAACGACACAGACAGATGGGCGGCAACGACAGTGGGGCAGAAGGCACCGGCCAGCTTTGCCGGGGTGACCATGTCTCATGTGACCGGACTGGAACAGACCCTGATAAGTGGGCCCCGCGCCGCTGCATTGTCGCATGTGCAACTGACGTCTGCCATTGGCTGGCCGGATTGCGCAACCGGGGAACGTTATGCGGTCTCCCTGCGGCGAGACCGGGTTTTGGCCATTGGGTTTGCATGCGGCAGATTTGGCTGGAACGATGAGGCAGGGCTGGCAATATCCCAAATGTCGCAGGGGTATGGCGTGGTTGATCTGACGGGACCAGATGCCTTGCCCATCCTGCAAACCGGGACAGAACTATCGCCAAAGACGCCGTCAGCCTCGGCCGTCAGGCTTTGGCACGGCTATGATCTGATCGTGTACGCCTTGGGCCACAATGACGGGTTTCGGCTGCACATTCCTGCCGCTTTACTCGAGGCTGCTTGGGATATGTTGTCCCGGCAGGCAAAGCTGATCGGTGGGTCCTGACCCTAGGCGCCACCGATATGGTGCGTGCCGCGTTTTTTCGCCAGCGCGATCTGTTTTTGTCTTTCGCGAAAGCGGTCTTTGTCCGCATCGGTGGTTTCATTAACGCATTGATGGCAGGCAACACCCGCCTCGTAGGACGGATGGTCACAATCTTCGGGCCGCAGCGGGCGGCGACAGGCGTGACACAGAATATGCGGGCCTTCCTGCAACCCATGGCCGACGCTGACGCGGGCATCAAAGACAAAGCACTCGCCATCCCATTTGCTTTGGTCTTGCGGGACCTCTTCGAGATATTTCAGGATGCCGCCCTTGAGGTGATACACATCCTCCACACCTTGACCCATCAGATAGTTCGTGGATTTCTCGCACCGGATGCCGCCGGTGCAGAACATCGCGATCTTCTTATTGTGGAACCGGTGCTTGTTTTCCTCCCACCATGCGGGGAACTCACCAAAGCTTTTGGTTTGCGGATCAACCGCGCCGTCAAAGGTGCCGATCGCGACCTCATAATCATTGCGGGTATCAATCACGGCCACATCAGGGGCGGAAATCAACGCATTCCAGTCGGCGGGATCAACATATTGGCCAACCCGGGCCACAGGGTCCACATCCGGCTGCCCCATGGTGACGATTTCGCGTTTCAACCGGACTTTCATCCGGTGAAATGGCGGGGTTGTTGCCGTGCTTTCCTTCCATTCCAGATCTGCGCAACCCGGCAAGGCCCGGATATGGCCAAGAACGGCGTCAATGCCCCCCCGGCTTCCGGCGATTGTTCCGTTGATCCCTTCGCCCGCCAATAACAATGTGCCGCTGATGCCGTGACGCTTGCACAGCTCTTGCAACGGCGGTTGCAGGGCAGCCGGGTCGGCAAAACGGGTAAAATGATAGAGTGCGGCAACAATATACATGGGCGGTCAAATACGCCTGCGGCGTCAATTGGGCAAGCAGTGTGATGCGGCGATGGCAAGCCCATCGGCCACGGCGGTAAAGGCCTCGGCGCGTTCAAGGGTGGCATCGGGGAACATGGACACCATCGTATTCTCAACCACATGCAGCAGGCTTGAGCCGCCAACAAACACGATTTTGGCGATCCGATCTGCAGGAACATCCGCAAGGCGTAGCGTTTCGGCCGCGCAATCCCTGATTTGGCCCGCATGTACCGCCAAAAGCTGCTCCATACCTGCCTGGGTAAACCGCGCCCAAAGCCCCTGCTCAATCACGCGCAGGTCGATACCCGCATCCGCGATACCCGGCTTGTTGATCTGGATTTTCCCCGCCTCGACCGCAAAGGCGATATCGTGGCCCAATTCCATCTCCAGCACCGTATGCAGCCGTTTGAACAGGGCTTGATCCATGCCCAGCTTTGCGAAATCCGCCGCCATGCGCAGGTTTTCGGCCGTATAGACAAACGGGATTTTTTGCCAGGTCGCGAGATCATTGAAGATAGCATTGGGTGCGAGATGGGTGCCCGACCCGATGGCATTGCGTATTTCGCCGCCGCGCCCCAGCAGCGGCATGACTTCGGCGATACTGATCGCCCTGTCAAAATCGGTGCCGCCGACGCGCACGCCGTGGCTTGCGATAATCCGGGTGGCATCACCATCGCGCTCAAAGACCGAAAAATCAGACGTACCGCCGCCAATATCGACAATCAGGCCCAGCGCATTCTTATCCAGCTGCCCGCTTGCAAGCGCGGCGGCCTCTGGCTCGTACATGAACGAAACGTCATCGAACCCCGCCACCATATATGCCTCGCGCAGGTCCAGTTCAGCCTGCGTATTCCGGGCCGTATCACTGGAATGAAAGCGGACAGGGCGGCCCGACAAGGCGGTTTGATAGGTTTCGCCAGTTGCGGCCTCGGCCCGGTCGCGGATCATGGACAAAAAGCGGGCGACGACCTCGATCAGGGTCAGACGTTCATAGGCGATCTGGCGCTTTTCGCGCATCAGCGGCGTGCCAAGCACGGATTTCAGTGCCCGCATGAACCGCCCCTCGCGCCCGTCGATCAATGCAGCATTGGCAACGGATCCATAGGTCGTGATCTTGCGATCGTAGTCAAAGAATACCGATGTCGGCAGGGTGGTTCGGCCCGGCTCCACCTCGATCAGGTGAGGGCGACCCCCGACCATCACCCCCGCCGCCGTGTTGGAGGTACCAAAATCAATGCCCAATGTCGCCATTTTCGCCTCCGAATGATCCATGATGGAAAGGCGCGCGGGCTACGCGATTGCAGATCAGGCGTCAAGTACCATGGGGGGTGCGACCGCCGGAGATGATTGGCTTTCATCGGCCGCCAAGCCGGACTAAGTCTGCGCCCATGCAACGCGTTATGATCTGCGGCGGGCCGGGATCCGGCAAAAGCACACTTGCCCGTCTCATTGGCGAGCGGTTGGGCCTGCCCATTCACCACATGGATCATATTCACTGGACGCCCGGCTGGGTTGAACGGGACAAAGCCGCGAAAACCCCGCTTGTCTTGGACATCATCGCAAGGGAAAGCTGGGTTTTCGAGGGCGGCCATTCGCAAACCTATGATGCGCGGGCCGCGCGGGCGGATGTCTTTATCTGGCTTGATCTGCCGGTTTCGCTGCGGTTCTGGCGGGTTTTTTGGCGCACCCTTCGCGATCTGGGAAAGGTGCGGCCCGATATGGCAGACGGGTGCCCGGAAACCTTTGGTCATCAGACACTGGAATTCTGGTGGTGGATCTGGACCACCCGGCACAGCAAACGCACGCGCATGCAGCGGCTGATTGACGATTTTCCCCATTTGCAGGTCCATCACCTGCAAACCCGCTCGCAGGTCGCGACCTTCATCGCTAAACTGCCACCAAAACCGGAGACCATACCATGACCCACGCCCTGCTTGTGATCGACGTCCAGAACGATTTCTGCCCTGGTGGGGCGCTGGCCGTTGCCGGGGGCGATGAGATCGTCAGCGGTATCAACGCGGCCATGAATGATTTTGACGCGGTGATCCTGACGCAAGACTGGCATCCGGCGGGGCATTCCTCGTTCGCGTCCAGCCACAACGCGGAACCGATGAGCGTTACGGAAATGCCCTATGGCCCGCAGGTCCTGTGGCCCGATCACTGCATTCAGGGGTCGACAGGGGCACAATTCCACCCGGATCTGACAACTGACCGGGCAGATCTGATCATCCGCAAGGGATACAACCCGGCAATCGACAGCTATTCGGCCTTTTTCGAAAACGACAAGACAACACCCACTGGACTGGACGGCTACCTGCGCACGCGGGACATCGACACATTGACGCTGGTCGGGCTGGCCACGGATTTCTGCGTGAACTACTCGGCGGTCGACGCCGCCAAGTTGGGGTTCAAGGTCAACGTAAACACCGGGCTCTGCCGGGCCATCGACTTTGACGGGTCGCTGGCCGCGGCCAAAGCCGGCATGCAAGAGGTAGGGGTTGCGTTGACAGCCAATTGATTTTGGTAAGTGTGGGCGATACCTGACCTCCGCCCCAACAGGCGATAGCTGGTCCAATAGAACGACGAACCCCCAGTCGTCATGTTCTTTTCATCCTGCACGGAGGAAGAGGTTTGATGCTGCCGTCGGACGGGTAACATACCGCGGACAGCACGGGTCACTTACATGCGACCCATAGTTGCCCTAAGATTTCCGAACAAGGCAGTTGTACTCGCGCAGCAAAGCGGGTTCTTTGAGCCCATGACAACAGCTTTGATTTCACATGACGATTGCTTGGATCACGTCACCCCGCCCGGGCACCCTGAACAGGTGGCCCGTCTGGATGCTGTCTTGGGCGCGCTGGCAGATATGGATCTGCTGCGGGTCAAGGCGCCGCTCGCGGCAGAGGATGATCTGCTGCGCGCCCATCCCAAGACCCATATTGATGCGGTGCGCGCCGCTGCCCCGACCGAGGGCTGGCGATCTTTGGATGCCGATACACATATGTCGGCGGGGACGCTGACGGCAGCCTATCGTGCTGCGGGTGGGGTTGTGCGTGCCGTGGATATGGTGATCGGCGGTGAGGCGGCAAATGCCTTTGCCGCTGTGCGTCCGCCGGGCCATCATGCCGAACGCGAAACCGCGATGGGATTTTGCTTTTTCGGCAACGTGGTGATCGGCGCGAAACACGCGCTGGACCATCACGGGCTGGATCGCGTGGCCATCGTGGATTTTGACGTCCATCACGGCAACGGCACGCAGGATCTGATCGAGGATGATCCGCGTATCCTGTTCTGCTCGACCCATCAGTCACCGCTCTATCCTGGCACCGGTGCCGCGCATGAGGTTGGGGTGGATAATGTGCTGAACGTACCACTTCCGGGCGGCACGGGGTCAAAAGGGTTTCGCGAGGCGATGGACCGGGTGGTTTTGCCGCGTGTCGATGCGTTTTCTCCGCAACTTCTGATCATATCAGCAGGGTTTGATGCACATGCAGCTGATCCACTGGCGGGCATGGAACTGACGACAGAAGATTTTGGCTGGGTCACCGAACGCCTGTGCGATCTGGCAGACAAACATTGCGCGGGTCGGCTGGTATCAAGCCTTGAAGGTGGCTATGACCTAGAAGCGCTGGGCGCATCTGCCGCCGCCCATGTGAAGGTATTGAAGGAGCGGGGCTGATGAGCAACGTAGACGAGATGAGCTTTGAAGACGCGATCAAGGAGCTGGAAACGGTTGTTGGTCAGTTGGAACGCGGCGATGTCGCACTGGATGAAAGCATTGCCCTTTATGAACGCGGTGCCGCCCTGAAGGCCCGGTGTGAGGCCAAGCTGAAAGAGGCCGAGGAGAAGGTGGCCAAGATCACGTTGGGCGATGGTGGCGAACCCAAGGGCACGGCCCCGCTGGATGACTGACCGGCTGCCGCGCATCGCCGCGCTTGACCGGCGGCCATTGAAAGACGCCTTGTCGCTGGCGGCAAAGGTGGCCGAGGCCCGTATCGGCTTTGCCGTTACGGGGCTGTCGGGACCAGTGCCGGATGCGATGAAATATGCGGTGACGGGGGGCAAGTCGCTGCGCGCCTTTCTGGCACTGGAAACAGCGCGTCTGCATGACATCAACCCGGCCGCAGCGGCCGGTGCCGCAGCAGCAATTGAATGCCTGCACGCCTATTCGCTGGTCCATGATGATCTGCCTTGCATGGATGACGATGATCTGCGGCGCGGCCAACCCACCATCCACCGCAAATGGGATGAGGCCACGGCGGTCTTGGCCGGTGATGCGCTGCAGGCGCTTGCCTTCGAGCTTGTGCTGCAGGCCGAATGCGCCCCACGCGCGCGCCTGAACCTTGCGTTGACTTTGGCGCATGCCGCGGGCGTTCGCGGGATGGTCGGAGGTCAGGCTGCCGATATCGCCGCTGAATCAGCCGCCCAACCGCTGAATCTGGATGAGATCATCGCGTTGCAGGCCGGCAAGACCGGCGCGCTGATGTCCTGGTCTGCCCTTGTCGGACCGCGCATGGCCGAGGCAGAGCGTGAGCCGCTGTCCATCTATGGCCGTTGCCTTGGTCTGGCCTTTCAGATCGCCGATGATGTCCTTGATGTCACAGGCGATGCCGCAACAGTCGGCAAGGCGGTGGGGAAAGACGCAGCCGCCGGCAAGGCCACATTTGTATCGCTATTGGGCCTTGATGGGGCAAAAAGCCGCGCGACTGGCCTGATACAAGAGGCCTGCGATGCGCTATCCCCTTACGGTGAAAACGCCGAGACGTTAAAGGAGGCCGCGTGCTTTGTGATTGCGCGGACGCATTAGGAAGGGTCGATATGTCAGACCAACCCCACACCCCCGTTTTGGACCGCGTGACCACGCCGGATGACATGAAATCCATGTCCGACGCGGAATTGCGACAGCTTGCAGATGAATTGCGGGCCGAAACGATCTCTGCCGTGTCGGTGACGGGCGGCCATCTTGGTGCTGGTCTGGGTGTTGTTGAACTGACCGTCGCGCTGCATGCGGTTTTTGATGCGCCCAAGGACAAGATCATCTGGGACG
This sequence comes from Yoonia sp. SS1-5, assembly GCF_038443705.2. Classification (NCBI taxonomy): domain Bacteria; kingdom Pseudomonadati; phylum Pseudomonadota; class Alphaproteobacteria; order Rhodobacterales; family Paracoccaceae; genus Yoonia; species Yoonia rhodophyticola. Next base: position 2,812,124 of record NZ_CP151767.2, read on the forward strand.
TCTCGCATCAGTGTTACCCGCATAAGATCCTGACCGGCCGGCGCGAACGCATCCGCACCTTGCGGATGGAAGGCGGGCTTAGCGGGTTCACCAAACGGTCGGAAAGCCCCTATGATCCATTTGGTGCCGCCCATTCCAGCACGTCGATCTCTGCCGGTCTGGGATTTGCGGTCGCCCGCGATCTGGGCGGCGAAGGCGGCGATGCGATTGCCGTGATTGGTGACGGCGCCCTGTCGGCCGGGATGGCCTACGAGGCGATGAACAATGCGGGCCATCTGAAAAAGCGGCTGATTGTAATCCTGAATGACAATGAGATGTCGATTGCCCCCCCGACCGGCGCGATGTCATCCTATTTGTCACGCCTCTACGCCGAAGAACCATTTCAGGAGTTCAAAGCCGCAGCCAAGGGCGCGGTGTCCTTGCTGCCCGAACCGTTCCGCGAAGGGGCCAAGCGGGCCAAGGACATGCTGAAACATATGACTGTCGGCGGCACCTTGTTCGAGGAGTTGGGCTTCTCTTATCTAGGTCCAATTGATGGCCATGACATGGACCAATTGCTGTCGGTCCTGCGCACCGTCAAGGCGCGCGCTGATGGGCCAATCCTGATCCATGCGATCACCAAAAAAGGCAAAGGTTTTGCCCCGGCCGAAGCGGCCAGCGACAAGGGGCATGCCACGGCAAAGTTTGACGTTGTCACTGGCGAGCAAAAGAAATCACCCAGCAATGCGCCCTCTTATACGTCGGTTTTTGCAAACAGCCTGTTGGACCAGGCTGCAAAGGACCCCAAGATCTGCGCGGTCACTGCGGCAATGCCCGACGGCACAGGCCTGTCGAAATTCATGGAACGCTATGCCAGCCGCTGCTTTGATGTGGGCATCGCCGAACAACATGCAGTGACGTTTGCCGCCGGGCTGGCCGCGGGCGGTATGCGGCCGTTCTGTGCGCTGTATTCAACCTTTCTGCAACGGGGCTATGATCAGGTCGTGCATGATGTGGCGATCCAGCGACTTCCGGTGCGGTTTGCAATTGATCGGGCCGGTCTTGTTGGTGCGGATGGCGCGACCCATGCGGGGTCATTCGACATCGGGTATTTGGCCAACCTGCCCGGCTTCGTCGTGATGGCCGCCGCCGATGAGGCAGAGCTGGTGCGCATGGTGGCGACAGCCGCTGCACATGATGACGGGCCCATCGCGTTTCGTTTTCCGCGCGGTGAAGGCGTCGGTGTTGAGATCCCCGAGGATGCAGTACCCTTGGAAATCGGCAAGGGGCGGATGATCCGCGAGGGTTCCAAGGTTGCGATTGTGTCTTTTGGCACCCGCCTGCAGGAAGTCATGCGTGCGACAGAGGCGCTCGAGGCAAAAGGGATCAGCCCGACCGTGGCTGATGCCCGGTTTGCCAAGCCGCTGGATCGGGACCTTATTCTTGGTCTGGCTGGCACACATGATGCGTTGATCTGCGTCGAGGAGGGCGCCGTTGGCGGCTTTGGCTCGCATGTGGCGCAATTGCTTGCGGATGAAGGTGTCTTTGACCGCGGCCTCAAGTTCCGGTCAATGGTCCTGCCGGATACGTTTATTGATCAGGCGGATCCGAAAAGGATGTACACGGTCGCCGGGCTGAACGCCGAACATATTGAGGCCAAGGTGCTTGAGGTACTTGATGTTGGACAGATCGGGGCAAAAAGAGCCTGATTTGTCGAGAGTCGCGGACCTTTAACCCGATGCCTCGGATTTGCTGATCCCTGGCAATGGGCCGCGTCACGCAGTATTGGCCCTAACTTCAAACATCGCTGACCCAGATCAGACCTTCACCTTGATTTAGGCCAACGGAAGCAAGGCGGACGGAGCTGACGTTGACTTCGCATCTGCGAAGGTCTGCATCCGCAGAAAACACCGGTAGTTAAGCCTCGGGATTACCCCTTAACAATCGTCCCATTACAAAACTGATCAAGCTTCCTATCAAGATCAGGCGAGGTAAAAACCAAGGACCCTCCTGAGTTTCAACACGAACGTCCCTTGGATTATCGGGATCGTACTTAATATCCAGCTCGGTTCCGACCGGCAAATTGTAAGAGATCGCCTTGACGCGAGGGCTCGTAACGTGGACAGTCCCATCTTCGTGTGTCCATCTAAGCGTCAGTTGATAAACCGCATCACCGTCTGACGTTTCGCCCTCCTGCACCTCCAAAACTTCGGAAGTCGCAGTGAGTGCGTCTAACTCGAAATGTGCTCTTTGAGCGATCCAAGCCAACCCAATCACGCAACCGGTTATTCCCGCAAACATCAGGTTGGCACCCCAGCCTCTTCTCGAAGAGAAGCCCAACCTTTGACCATCTTCAGTCCGATGCAACATGCCTTCCAAGAACGTGACACGTACCAAATTCCAAAACCTAGCCAAGATACTCATGGTGTCTCCAATTCCCGAGACCTGACATTAGCTGCGCTGCCGAATTTTGGAAAGTCGGGCTCATTTGACACTTTCGCCGCGTTTCGCGCGAACGTCAGCTCTCCTATTTTTCGAATTTGGGTCAGTGTTGTGTCGTCAACGTCAAACATATCTGACGTTCAACAGATTTCGTTGCGATAGCCCTTTCCATCCGGCGCGTCGTGTTGCAATCATAACGTGTCTCGACCGTCCAGAACTCTGATGCGCCAAGGAGCAACCTGATGCAGCAATTCGCCCCCGTGACAGTATGCCTGATCGGATTGGCCGCTTGTGGATCGGGATCTGGTGGTCCGGACCGGCCAGCGACAATCACCTTGCCCGAAGTTCAGGCGATCAGGGCTGAAATTCCGGATATACATGCGCTTCCGACGACGGTGGTGGGCGACCTTCCCATTGGCGCTGTCACCTATGAAGGTCAGTTCGTGGCCCGGCTGACTGACGCCGAAATTCGCGGCAACATTGCGGGTGACCTGAATGTCACTGTCGATTTTGTCGGTGATGCGGCGAATGGTGCGCTGCAAAATATGAATATTACAAGTGAAAGTGACGAACCGATTGAACGGGTTGATGGTGAAATTCTTGTCTCTGGCACGGAAACAGATGGCTCTATCCTGATGACCGGCCAAGGCGAATTGAGCTTTACAGGTTCCGACGGCGTCGTGGGTACGTCGCTGGTGCCGGACGTCACGGTGACGGGGATCGTCAAGACAGATGCAGCGCCTGGCGACACCATCGCATTTTTCATAAGCTCGCAAGAGGCCGTCGGCGATTTGGAGTTTGAATTTTCCGGCGGTCAGCCATCCGACGGACGTGGCGGCTTTGCGGATCGCGTTTCACCCTAAGATCGCTTGAACCCCTTGTATTCCCTTGCCGTAACAGCGGCCGGTTCGGCTTGGGCTGAACCATCGCAGACCGGGCCGACATTCTGTGTGCCTTTTGGGTGACCTGCAGCCTGACATGAGCGGTAAAGGGTTGAATGCTTGCGGCGTAGTTGCAACAAATGGTTGCGAGATCATTCTTATTGCCAAGGTTATTTCATATGTCATTTTTGCGTAGTGGTTATGTGCGGCGGGCCCCAAGATCGGGTTTGATGAACACGACTGCAATCTTGTGCGTCTTATCCAGTGTGTTTGTTGCGATCACACCAGATCTGGCCAATGCTGATACGCTGCAATGGGATCTGGAATTCGGACCCGGCAATAATGGCCCGCAACCGGACCCCGGCACCGGCACATTCAGCGGCGTTTGGGAAAATGAAGGGGCTTCGCCGGAGAATGAAAACTGGTTCGACCCGGACGACAACCGGAACGAAGAATTCGAAAACGACAGTGATGATGAGGTCTTCTTTGGAGATGCGGCAGCACCGCTGGGCGGAACGCCCGCGACAGTCACTGTTGTCGGCACTGTCGCGCCCGCCGCGATCACCTTTGGTGAGCCGGGCTATACCATTGAGGGCGGCACCCTTTACGTTGGTGGTGATGCCGGATTTGGAAGTGTCGATACACTCGCGATAGAGGTGGCCTCGGGGAGTGCTGTCGTCAACTCCGATCTGGTGATCGAGGATGACGTGACGGTGAATGTCGCCGGTGGTGCGGGTGTGTTGACCTTGGGTGGATCCACGACCGGTGCGGATACAACCGTGGCCCTGATCACCGTTGGCGGTGGCGGGCTGGTTGTCAGCGGTACGATCAACGACAATGTTACCAATGATGGCGGGACTGTGACGGTTGATGGCACGGTCGCAGCTGTGACAGCGTCTGATGGTGATACGATCAATAACGGCCAGATCAACGGGGCAACGGTCGTGGATGGCGCAGGCGCCACCTTTGAAAACAACAGTGCCCTGAACGCAACGCTCGAGGTCAGCGCCGGATCCTTTGACAATGAAACCGGCGGTACGGTTGACGGCCTGTCCACCATATCCGGTACAGGTATTGTGAACGCCAATGGGGGCGATTTTGCCGGCGGCATCCTGCTGAATGGCGGCACGCTGGAGGTCAACGAAGATACCGCTGACGCGGGTCAGGTGACGAATAATGGCGGCACGGTGAATGTCGATCCGACCCGCACCTTGACCACAACCCTTTTCGAACATCAGGGCGGCAATACGAACGTATCCGGCACGATTGCTGGCCCTGTTGAGGTTGAGGGCGGTGATGCGGCCAACAGCTTTAACAACAATGGTGTTGTTGCGGGTGCCGTGACCGTGACGGATGGCGTGTTCAATAACGGCTCTGCCGACGGCACCACGCCGGGCGATGTGCAGGGCACGGTTGATGTGGCGGGTGCCGCCGCTGTGTTCAACCACAATGCCGGTAGCAATATCACCGACACGCTGACGATTGGTGCGGGCGATGCTGGCGGTACGGTTGAGGCAAATGGCGGCACATTTGGCGGTGATATCATCGTTGAATCAGGCGCATTCAACGTCAATGCAGATCTTGACACTGTCGCCACCGGTAGCGCGCTTGATAACCGGGGTGGCGATGTGGTGGTCGGCGAAGGCGTCACCCTGACTACTGATCTGACCCAGTCGGGCGGACGCACAATCATTTCCGGCACAACACCCGCCAACCGGGGAACAATCATTGATGCGGATGGCTTTGATGTCACCGCGGGCGAGGTTCTCAACTCTGGCCAGATGACAGGTGCGGTGAATGTCAGCGGTGCCGGCAGCGTCACCAACGAAGCCAACGGGCTGATTGATGATCTGGTGACGGTCGAGGATGACGGCACCCTGAATGCGGCCGGTGGTACATTCACCACCGGCATTGATGCCCAGGGCGGCAATATCAATATCACGGCCGACAGTACCTTCACCACGTTTGATCTTGATAACCAGGGGGCGACTGTCGATATCGCTTCGGGCGTTGAACTGACCGATGATGTGACAAACACAAGTGGTGATATGTCATCATCCGGCCTGATCACCGGTACGCTGGATATTGATGGCGGCAGCTTCACCCAGAACGCGGATAGTGGCCCGACCGATGGCGTCAGTGGTGATGTGACCGTTGCGGGCGGCATCATGAATGCCGAAGGCGGCACCTTTGCCAGCGGTATTGATGTGGCTCCGGGGGGCACGTTGAATGTCGGTGACGGCGTTGCAGGCGATGCGGATGTCACAGCTGATGTCGTCAATACGGGCGGCGCCGTGAATATCCTGACCGACGGGCAGTTGACCGGCGGTATAGAGAACAGCGCGGGCGACACGGATATTGCGGATGGGGGTGTGCTGTCGGGCGGTGTCGTGCTGACTGGCCCCGATGCAAGCAGTAGCCTGACCGTCGCGGGCGTGATCGCGGACGGACCAGCCGGAGGTACAGACGTTGTTGATCAACAGGGCGGGACGCTGACCCTTGATGGCGAAAATGCCGACATTCAGATCGCGGTTGACCAGACCGGCGGGGCCATTGTGGCCAATGAGGGGGCATTCTCGGGCGGTGTCACAGGGACGTCCGGCAGCATTGATATCAACGGTGATGTCAGCGGTGATGTCAGCGTCGAAGGCTCTGCATTCGCGATCAACACAGGCGGGAACCTGACGGGCAATGTGACCATGACAACGGGTGCGACCATTGCCGGCACAAACGATGGCACCTTGACCGGCACCCTGTTTGCCGATGTGGGTACCTTTGAAAACAACGGGGCCATTCCCGGCCCCACCGGCGGTGGCAACGCGATTGAAATCAACGGCGGCGTTGTGAACAACAACACCGGCGGCACTGTCGACGGTGCGACAGTTCTGCGCGACGGGACGCTGAATGCCAATGGCGGTGACTTTGCAGGCGGCATTACGGTGCAGCAGGTCGGCCCCGCTGTCAGTGCGCTGAACGTTAATGATGACCTGGCCGGTGACATCACCAATGGTGGCCTCGCCCCTGCGGTCCCCGGTGGGACCGTGACCATTAACGCCGGGAATGCCGTCGATGGCACCGTCACAAACAATGCGGGTTCCACAATTGTCAGTGGGCGCGTTGACGACGTTCTGAATGTGGCAGGTGGAACAGTAACCACCAACGCAGGCAGCGCGGTTGGCCAAGGCACGAATGTCTCGGATGGGACGCTCACTGCCAATGGGGGCAGTTTTGAAGGCGGGATCAATGCAACTGGCGGCCAGGTCGACGTGGATGGCGATATCGCAATCGGCGCGGGCGCGGCGCTGGTTGCCGATGATGGCCTTGTTGACATTGATGCGGGCGTAACCGTCACCGGGGATGTGCAGGCCAACAATTCCGGCGGCACTGCCGACAGCGTGGTCACCAATGCAGGTATAATCACCGGCGCCGTCACCGTCGGCACCCTGACAGAGGGTGGCGCGGGCGCGTCGTTCGTCAACACCGGCACTGTCGATAGTGCGCTGACCGTCAACAACGGAACGGCCGAGAACAACACCGGCGGTATGCTGGATGGTGGGGTGAGTGTCACTGATGGTGGGGTATTCACGCTCAATGACGGCGCGATTGGCGCTGCCTCCACGGTCGAGACGGGCGGCACCTTTGATGTTCTTGGCGGGTCATTTGTACCGGGCATCGACAATGATGGCGGCACAATCAATGTTGATGCCAGCGCAACCGGCGCGATCCGCAACAGTGTTGGTGACACAGTGATTGCGGCACCCGCGACGCTGACCGGCGCGGTCACCAATGGTGACGACGGCACACTGGATCTGGACGGAACGATTTCCGGCACGCTGGACAATGACGGGGGCATTGTGAATGCCGCAGGCACCGTGACTAGTGCTGCCACAAACGCCAACACAGCCGGTGGTGCAGGCCCCGAAGACGGCAAGATTGTTGTTGCCACCGGCGACATCGCCGATTTCACCGGCGGCCTGACCAATAGCGATGGCGGCGAGCTGCAGATTTCTGGCCGTTTGAACGGGCCGGTGACCAACGCCGATGACGGGATCGTCACGGTCACAGGGGGCACGCTGGGTGGCGCGCTGCAAAATGCGGGCGAGGCCACATTCGCGGGCGCCTCAACGGCCGCCGACGTGCTGGACAATACCGGAACGCTCAACATCGGCTCGGCCGGTTTGGGGGTTGGCGCATTGAACGTGACGGGGACGTTGACGAACCAGGCCACCGGCACGCTGAATGTGGGGGCTGGCAGCACGCTGACATCTGCAAACCCGATCACCAATAACGGGCTGATTGACCTGTCGGGCAGTATCCTGTCGCGTTTGGACAATAACAGCCAGATTGATGTGAATGGCGGATCATTTGGGGGCCCGGTCAACAATAGCAGTGCAGGCACGATCACGCTGAACGGAACTGCCGGACCCGATATGCTTAATTTTGGCGGCGATCTGTCAAATACCGGGCTAATTGATCTATCAACCGGGACGCCGGATGTGGGTGACATGCTGGTGGTCAATGGTGCGCTAAGCGGCAACGGCAGATACGCCATGGATGTGAACCTGTCTGACACAGATTCCGGCACAGACACCATTCAGGTCGTCGGTGGTGCGGCAACGGGCAACTGGGTGATTGACTTCAATGTCCTGGAATCGGGCGGTGAGCCGGGCGACCAGATCCGCGTTGTTGATGTGGACAGCGGCTTTAATGCGGCAAACACCTATGACCTGACCTTTACCGGCCTGCCCGATTTCGGCGAGCCGATTGTCTACGTACCCTCGCAGATCACCGAGGCTGGCAACCCGGATCAGGGCGACTTTTTCATCCAGAACGCACTGAACCCCGGGATCGGGGCGCTTGCGGGCTCTATCGTGTTGACCCAGTCGCTGATCGGATCGGTCATCAACCGGCCCTCCAGCCCCTTTGTCAGCGGGCTGGCCTATGACGACCCGCAACCATGCGGCCCCGGCCTCTGGGCGCGCGGAATTGGCGGGCAGGCGGATTCCAGCGGCGAAGTGGCCGAGCAGAATGAAAACGGGTTCAGCTTTGATGGCGAAATTTCCGCCGATTATTACGGCCTGCAGGGCGGTGGCGACCTTGCCTGCTTTAACGGCTATTTCGACGGGTGGGATATCTCTGCCGGGGCGATCGGCGGGTTCAACGAAGGCAGCACCGAACAGCCGGTCTTTGCGCTGGTTGGTGACGGGGCAGGTGGGCTTGTTGTTGGCGATCAGCTGACAAGTGTCACACGGGTGCAGTTTGATCAGACTTATGGCGGTGTGTACCTGACCGGGGCGCGCAACCAGTTCTCGGTCGATCTGCAATACCGGCTGGAACAGACCAACTTTGTTGCCAATAACGAAGGCGCGGGCGGGTTTTCCGGACTGGGGCTGGAGGAAAGCGCATTCAGCAGTGAGGCGTCCACATTCAGCGGATCCATCAGCTATGCGGTACCATTTGGCGAAAACAACCTTAGCTTCATCCCCACGGGCGGGTTTGCCTATACCCAGGTCGCGACCGACCGGATTTCATTCTCTGACGGCAGCTCTGTTCAGGTCGAAGATTTCACCTCCGAGACGCTGTTTATCGGCGGCACGATCTCGCGGACCAGTTTTGGCGAGGATGGCACATCGGCGCTGAACCAGTTCGGCACGGTGACATTCTATAACGACTTTGCGGAGGCGCCGACCTCGGTCTATTCGCCTGATGCGGCATCGGGCGAGGCCCCGCGCAGCGTTGTCGGTGAAAATCTCGGCGGTTACGGCGAAATCAGTGCGGGTCTGAACTACTTGCAAATCCTGCAACCGGGCGCCCCGCTTGGCGCCAAGCAGATCAGCGCAAGCATTCGCGGCGACCTGCGTGGTTCGGACCAGTTGCAAAGCTGGGGTCTGACCACACAGTTCCGGGTCCAGTTCTGAACAGGTCTGGTCTTCCAGCCTTGACCCAGCCGGGTCAAGGTTTCACACTCTGACCGCCGGGGGCCACCTTCGGTTGCATTTTTGAATTGATTGGAACGACATGTCTTGGTTTAGCAAAGTTGCGTGGAAAGAGGGCCTGTTCCTGCAACCGCAACACCTGCAGCAGAGCGATCGCTACCTCGAAAAACTGCTGCAAAGCCGGACTGACGTCATCACCCCCTATCCATGGGGCCTGTCAGAGCTGACCATTGACCGGGATATGGCCCAGCAAGGGCGCATTGGCCTGCGCAGCGTTGTTGGCATAATGCCGGACGGCACCCCGTTTGATGCTCCAAATGCTGGTGTGCTGCCCGAACCTGTGGATGTGGGCGATGATGCGAAGGGGCTTTATGTCTGGCTGACATTGCCGGACCTTAGCCAGAATGGGCGTGATGTGGGCCTTGGCCCCGACGCGGCCACGACCCGCTATATTCTGTCCTCGGACACCGTGGCCGATAATGCGGCTGGATCCCGGGTTGAACATCAGATTGAAACGGCCATCCCCCGGTTGGAACTTGATATCCGCAAGTCGACCAAGCCGGGGTATCAATGCCTGCGTATCGCCCGGATCAACGAGATCCGCGATGGGGTGATCTCGCTGGATGACACGGTGCCGCCGCCTGCGCTGGTACTGGCCGTGCATCCGGTGATCGAAGGATACCTTAGCCGGGTGATCGGCTGGATCGAGGCAAAGCTGGGCAGCCTTGCGCGGTTCGCCTCTGACCCGTCATCAGGCGGCGGGATGCAGGCGACGGATTACCTGATGCTGATGACCCTGAACCGGGAAATCGGGCAGTTGCGGCATCTGTCCCATGGCCGGGCTGTGCACCCTGAACGGCTATATGAAAAGCTTGTGGGATTTGCCGGTGAGTTGGCCACTTTCGACAATGGCGAACGGATGGCCCGCACGTACAAGCCTTATGATCACGGCGACCTGAAAGAAACCTTCACCCCGGTGGTGCAGGATATTCAGCGCCTGCTGAGCCGCGATGTGGGTCGCGCGGTGCGCCTCAACCTGAACCAGGTCCGTCAGAATTCATTCCTTGCCGAGGTGCAGGATCGCAACCTCTTCCGCGACGCGACTTTTGTGGTCGAGGTCGAGACCGGCAAGCCGCTGACGCAGGTACAGCAGCAATTCCCGGAATTGTGTAAGGTGGGGCCAAACACCCGCATGTCCGAGATTGTGAACAACAACCTGCCGGGCATTTCCTTGATGCATTTGCCGAACCCGCCACGGCAGATCCGGGTGGTGTCCAGCAATGTCTATTTCCTGCTGGATAAGAAGACCCCGCTTTGGCAGGAATTCTCGATGGCCCCGGCAATCGGGATGCACTTTGCAGGCGACTGGCCTGAACTCAAGCTGGAGCTTTGGGCGATACCGGAGAAAGCGTGATGTCCGACGACGACGACAAGACGGTTTTTGGCGGCCCCTTGCCCGGTGCCAAGCCCACGCCGCCGGCTGGCAATGACAAGACAGTGATCGGCGGCGCCTTGCCGCCGGGTGGGCAGCCCGCGCCACCCATTGGGCGGCCTGCAACGCCACCGCCCGCGCCGGGCGGCAACACCTGGCTTGGCGGCAATGTGCCTGCCCCGGGTGGCAATATGGGCCGCCCCGCCGCCCCGACTGATGGCTTCTTTCCCGAGATACCGCAGGAGACGCCGCAGCAGGCAGCGCCGCTGCAAACGCCCCGGATTTCCCTTGAGGAAGCACTGCGCGCCAAGGGGTTGGGCCAAGGGGGGCCAAGCAACCCACTACTGGCGGCCGCCGCCAATCTGCTGATCCTGTTTGGGCGGTTGCGCACCGGTATGGTCGAAATGCAGGCCCAGCCCTTGATGGAACATGTCACGCGCGAGCTGAATAGCTTTGAACAAAACGCCGTCAGCGCAGGCGCCGACCCGCACGAGGCGCAGGTCGCGAAATACGCGCTTTGCGGGACGGCGGATGATATCGTACAGAACCTGCCCGGTGCCGATAAAGGCGTCTGGATACAATATTCCATGGTCGCGCGCTTCTTTCAGCGCAGGGATTCCGGGGTGGGGTTCTTTCAAGAGGCTGAAAAAGCCATGCAGGCCCCGGCCCAGCGGTTTGATCTGCTGGAACTGATGCTGGTCTGCATGTCCCTTGGTTTTGAGGGGCAGTACCGGACGGCGCCCAATGGCGCGGTTGAGTTGGCCCGGGTCCGGTCCGCAATTTACGAAACACTGCGCCGGGTCAAGCCGCGCCCGGATGACGATATCTCGGTCAAGTGGGCGGGCGTGCCGATGACCGGGCGTCGGAAATTTGGCGGTTTGCCATTGTGGATCTATGGCGGGATTGCTGCAGCCCTTGTGGTGGGGACTTTTGCGACCCTGTCGACGCTGATCAACCGCGATGGCAATACGGTGGCGACAGAACTGACCGAGATGCATCCAAACGTGACCCAAATCTCGCTCGTGCGGAATTTTGACATCAACCCGTTTGTGCCCCCAGCCGGGGATGAAAGCCAGCTGGAACGCATCACCGATGCCTTGTCGGATCAGATCGCCGAAGGCGCGGTTGAGGTCGGCACAAAGGGCGATTTCATCTTTATCCGGGTTGGAAATGCGCTCTTGTTCAACTCTGGCAGCGTCGACGTCAAACCGGAATTTCAGGCCGTTGCCGGACCGATCCTGAATGTGCTGAACGCCGAACGCGGCCCGGTTCGTGTGGTTGGGTTTACCGACAGCATTCCGCTATCCGGGCGGGGTCGCTTTCGCACCAATCAAGAGCTGTCGGTGGCGCGGGCAGAGGGCGTCGCGGCTATTCTGCGCGATGGCCTCAGTGCACCGTCTTGTGACGCCGAGACGGTCAGTGTGGTCACCGATAATGGCGACAGCGTAGCCGTGCCGTTGAACAGCGACGCCCCCGGCTGTGGGTCGGCCGCCGAACGGCTAAGCGTCGAGGGTCTGGGTGAGGCGGACCCCATTGGCGATAATGCAACGGCTGAAGGCCGTGCGCTGAACCGCCGGGTTGAAATCCTTCTGGCGCGCGAGGGCACATTTTGAATATTTTCCGTATTCTTTGGCGGTTTTTCCGTTGGCGGCCCTGGATGCGTGTTCCGCTGATGATGATCGGCATTCTGGGTCTGATCGCGGCGATCTGGATTGGCCTGCCCATGATCCCGCTTGCGGTGACGGCGACTGTCTGGCTGCGGGCCACATTGATCGGTGTAACTGTCGGGCTGATTGTGCTGTTTCAAATCCTCGGCTGGCGCAAGCGCCGGGCCGCCGCAAAAGAGATCGAAGAAGCGCTGACCCCGGATGTGCCAACCGGTGACGGTGCCGTCCTGTCTGAACGGATGAATGATGCGCTGGCCACATTGAAAAAGTCAGGCGGCGCGTCCTACCTTTATGATCTGCCATGGTATGTCATTATTGGCCCGCCAGGGGCAGGCAAGACGACGGCCCTGCGCAATTCCGGGATCGAATTTCCATTGTCCAACGCCGAAGATGCCGGCGTTGTCTCGGGCTTTGGCGGGACGCGCTATTGCGACTGGTGGTTTGCCGAGGACGCGATCCTGATCGACACGGCTGGCCGGTATACGACGCAAGACAGCGACAAGGAGGCTGACGAAAGCAGTTGGCAGGCCTTCCTTGATCTGCTCAAGAAATCCCGCCCCAACCAACCGATCAACGGTGTCATTCTGGCCTTCTCGGTTGAGGATATGATGAATGCCTCATCTGATGATCTGGCCCGGCATTCCCAGATCGTGCGCGACCGGCTGGCCGAGGTGCATGACAAACTGCGCATTGATTTCCCGGTCTATATTCTGTTCACCAAATGCGATCTGATTTCCGGTTTCCGCGAATATTTCAGTAGTTTCAGCCTGAACCGGCGCAAGGCCGTCTGGGGCGTGACCTTTCAGACCAAAGACCGCAAGGCCCAAACCCACGAACAGGTTCCGGCGGAATTTGACGCGCTGGTTTCACGCCTGTCGGACGAAATCATCGACAGGCTCAACGAAGAACCCGATGGCATCAGCAGGGTGGCGATTTTCGGACTGCCCGGGCAGATGGCCCTGCTGCGGGACAATGTCACCGACTTTCTGCGCCGCGTTTTCGAACCTACCCGCTATCAGACAAGCGCGATCCTGCGGGGCTTTTATTTCACCTCGGGCACGCAAGAGGGCACGCCGATTGATCAGGTCCTGGGTGCCATGTCGCGGAATGATCAGGCCCCGGGGGCCTTTGCGCCCTCGTTCATGTCCGGGCAGGGCAAAAGTTTCTTTCTGCATGATGTGCTGCGCCGGGTCATTTTCGCCGAACGGGACTGGGTCGGGCATGACGCCCGCGCGGTGCGGCGCAACAGTCTTTTCCGGGGGTTGACCCTGGCCGCCCTTGGGTTGGTGACCGTCGGATTGTTAAGCGCATTTGGCTTTAGTTACTGGCAGAACAAGCAGCTGGTGGATGATGCCAGCGCGCAAGCCCAGACATATGCAATTGATGCGCAACGCGAGATCGCGCGTGCCGAGATTGATGACTGGGATCCGCTGCCTGTCCTGCCGTATCTGGAACGGATGCGCAACATGCCCGCGGGCTATGGTGCTGCGGCGAATGACACGGTCTGGAACGGATTTGGCCTGCGTCAATCCGGGCGGATCAAGGTGTCGGCGCGGCGATCCTATGCCGATGCGCTGGAACAGATGTTGCGCCCGCGACTGATCCTGGATGTGGAAAGGCGCCTGCCGGAATTGCGCACGCAGGACGACCCGGCGCAGATCTATCGCGCGCTCAAGGTCTACATGCTGTTGGCCGGACAGGGGCCGCGCCCTGACGACGCGGCGATCAAAAGCTGGTTTGACGAGATTTGGCGCGAAGCTTACTTTAACACCGGCAATTATGACGCCTACGACCAGTTGAACACGCATCTTGATGCCATGCTGGATCTGGACGACACCCGCGATATTGCCGTGCCGATTGACGACAGCGCAATCACGCTGGCCCGCAGTGCGATCGTGCAGATGTCGCTGGCCGATCAAGCCTATGCGATCATCAAGGACAAGGCGGCCCTGTCATCGCTTGAAGACTGGACATTGACCGACCCCGCAGCACCCGAAGTGCCTGTGGTCTTTTCCACCAATGACGGGACCGATCTGGACGATGTCAGGGTGCCGGCGCTTTACACATTTGACGGCTATTGGTTCCTGTTCATGGAAGAGCTGATCAATGTCCGCGAGGTGCTGGAAGCCGATAAATGGGTGCTGGGCGATCAGGCCAATGCGGTCAACTTTGATGCCCAGCTCGCCGGGCTGAACCAGGCCCTGCAACGTCAATATGCCCGCGATTTCGAAGCGGCCTGGCAGGCGATGCTGGATCGGCTGCAGCTGAACAACATGTCCGCCGACAAGCCGCAATATGACATCCTTGCGACGGCCGCTTCCAGCTTTGCCTCGCCCATCGTTCGGCTGGCCAACGAGATTAATCGCGAGACCAAGCTGACCACATTCCTTGACGAACTGGCAGAAATTGATCCGACCGAACTTGCCAGCGGCGATTTCGGCGAGAACGTGGGCAATCAGCTGTTCCGCCGGTTCAAGCAATCCTCGGGCGGTCTGCAGCGGATCCTGCTAGAGGCCGCGTCAGGGTCCAAAAACCAGAACCAGGTGAATGGCTCGAACGGTGACGGCCCCCGCCGCGAAGCAGAAAGGATCGAGGATCGTTTTGTGCTCTGGCATTTGTTGGTCGATGGTCCGGACGGTCAGCGCCCCATTGATATCGTGATATCGGATCTGTCCGCGATCCGTGAAAACCGCAGACTTGCCGCACAGGCCAACCCGGTGCAGGCCAATGCGCTGTTGCCTCAGCTGTTAAGCAACCTGACCGCCAATAATTCGCGTCTGCCGCCGAAACTGGTGGATTTCATCAATGATGCGGAACGGGATTTCCGCAGTCAGGCCACTGATGCCAGCGTCGCAGAAATGAACCAGGCGCTGAGCAATCAGATCACATTTGCCTGTCGCGAAGGGATTGAGGGGTATTTTCCTTTCACCAATTCGTCGGCCCATGTGCCGATGGCCGAATTTGGCCGGTTCTTCGGTGTTGGCGGCGACATGGACAAGTATTTTAACGAATATCTGGCCGCACACGTCGTCCGGACCGCCGATGGGCTTGCTGTTGATCCCAACAGCCCGCTGGCGGATCGTTTGTCGGAAAATATGCTGCGTCAGTTTGACAGGGCGCAACGGATCCAGCGCGCCTTTTTTGGTAATGGCGGCGCGCAGCCCGAAATCCAGATCAGTCTGACGCTGGTTGGGGCGCATAGCACGATTGAACAGGTCCTGCTGGGCATCAATGGCACTGTGACCATCATGGAGCCGGGCGGCGGATCGCAGACGGTCACATGGCCCGGGGCTGGATCATCCACCACGCTTGACGCCAAGCCGCGCGAAGTTGGCGTCGATGCCCGCCAGTGGCGCAATGGGCAGTGGACGATTGTCCGTTTCATCGCCGAGGCAAGTTCCCGTCAGGCGCTGGGTAATGGCGTCCGCCTGACCCATCAGCTGGGCCAGCGGTTCATCCAGTTCGATATGGAGTTTTCGACCGCCGACAATCCTTTTGCGATGCCAGAGCTGCGCAATTTCTCCTGCCCGCAAAGCGTGGACTGATCCATGTCGGAAGCGCCCGCAGTGCATATCGGATTTTATGGCAAGCATCCCGGCTATGGCGATTTCGTCTCGGCGGGTCTGTCCAAAGGCCTCGCCGACAGGCTGGAATATTGGTTGAACCTGATCTTGCCAGACTTGCGCGATGGTGTCGCGGACGCGTGGGAAGCCCACTATGATGCGGCCCCCGATATGCGCATCTGGATTGGTCCGGCGCTGACCCCGGATGGGACCGGTTTCTGCGGCACCATGACCGCCAATCGCGACAAGGTGGGGCGGCGTTTTCCGTTGCTTAGCGGGATGGAAGGGGCGGATATCGCGCCCCCGTCTGTTGACCCCGATCAATCCCATTACGAAGCAATCGAGGCCTTCTGGAAAGACTATCATCGCGATGGCGAGGACGCCAAGGGCATGGCCGCATTGCTGGCGCAGGCCATGGATGCCGGCCTGAACGCTGCCACCCCTTTGCCTGCAACGGATTTCTGGGCCGCGCGTCCGGATGGTGATGTCAAGCGGCTGTGGCAGGATGTGGCTACGGCGGATCAGGCACGCGCGCAGGCCAGCCGCACTTATCTGTGGCGGGCGGGGCCGGATGGGTCGGCCTTGTATGTGACGGATGGATTGCCCGGTGCGGCGGTTTTTGCATGGATGATGGGTGCGGAATACACGCCACCACAGGGGGCCGTGGCGTGATTGTACAGACCGAATATTTCCAGCTTGAAACGGGGGCTGCAACCGATACCGGGCGCGTCCGCGATCATAACGAAGACAGCTTTCTGCCACGCCCCGAATTCGGCGTCTGGGTCGTCGCTGATGGCATGGGGGGCCATGATGCGGGTGATGTTGCAAGCCAGACCATTGTCAGCGAACTCGCCTCTGTCGGCTACGCCATTTCCATCGAGGATCTACAAGTCCGCTTTATGGAGCGGCTGGGCCGCGCGCATGAGCGTATTCTGCAGCATTCCGCGTCCCTTGGCGGGGTCACGGTAGGTGCAACCCTGGTGGCTTTGCTGACATTTGATGATCACTATCGCTGTATCTGGTCGGGCGATAGCCGCATCTACCGGATGCGCGACGGCGTTCTTGTGCAGCAAACGGCGGATCACACCGAAGTCCGCGAATTGCTTGAGGCCGGGCTGATCTCGGCTGAAGAGGCCGAGAATTGGCCGCGCAAGAACGTGATCACGCGCGCAATTGGGGTCAGCCCGCAACCCAATTGCGATGTCGTTGGCGCAGAGCTGCAGCAGGGCGATATGTTTCTTTTGTGCTCTGACGGTCTGACCGAACATAACAGTGATGCGGATTTGGCGCAGGCGCTTGGCTCTGGCATGGACGTGCAGCAGATTTGCGATGGGCTGATTGCGCAAACCCTTGATCGCGGGGCAAAAGATAACGTAACTGCGGTGGTGCTGCGTTGTGCGGCACCATTGCCTGTTGAACCGGTCGAAGACGTTTACGAGGAAGGGGGCGGATACGATGTCTGATGAACATTCCAACCCTCCATCCGATGATGACAAAACCCAGATCGCAGCACCCGGCGGTGCGGTTCCGGCACAACCGGAACCGGCCCTGACGG
Organism: Yoonia sp. SS1-5; assembly: GCF_038443705.2. Taxonomy (NCBI): domain Bacteria; kingdom Pseudomonadati; phylum Pseudomonadota; class Alphaproteobacteria; order Rhodobacterales; family Paracoccaceae; genus Yoonia; species Yoonia rhodophyticola. The sequence continues at coordinate 2,829,579 of NZ_CP151767.2, forward strand.
CAGCGCCAAAACCTGTGACCAAGGCGCCGACCGCTGATCCGACCGCACCGGTGCCGATAGGGACGCTGATCAACAACAACTACGAAATCAAGCAGTTGATCAATGCGGGCGGCATGGGCGAAGTCTTTCGCGGGGAAAATGTCTTTACCGGCGATTCCGTGGCGATCAAGATCGTGCTGCAGGCCTTGGCCCATGACGAAAAGGTCGCCGCCCTGTTCATGCGCGAGGCCAAGGTACTTTGCCAGCTCTCGCATCAGGCGATTGTGCGCTACTACAACTTCGTGCGCGATGCGGATCTTGATCGCTTTTGCCTGATCATGGAGTTTATCGAAGGCGTTGCGCTATCCGATCACATCCGTGATGTCGCCCCGCTGACCCTTGGGCAGGCGACGGGCTTGATGCGCCGGGTTGCTGCGGGCCTCGACCGCGCCCACCAGATGGATGTGATCCACCGCGATCTGTCGCCCGACAATGTCATGCTGCGCGATGGGCTTGTCGAAAATGCGGTGTTGATTGATTTTGGCATCGCCAAATCGGCCGAGATGGCCGAAAGCACGTTGCACGGCCAATTGGCGGGCAAGTTCAAATATATTTCGCCCGAGCAGCTGGGCCATTTCGGAGGCGAGATCGGCCCGCGTACCGATATTTACGGGCTGGGTCTGATGATGGCTGCGGCCTTGCGCGGAACCCCCCTTGATATGGGCAGTTCGGTGGTGGAGGCGGTCAATGCCCGCCGCGAAATTCCAGACCTGTCTGATATTGGTCCGGCGCTGCGCCCCCTTCTGGCCCATATGCTTGAACCTGATCCGGCGCATCGTCCGGCGCGGATGTCGGACGTCATCGCGTTGCTGGATAATCCGCGCACGATCCCATCAAAATACGGCCAGGCTGCCCCGGTAGCAGGGGTTGGCGGCGCGTCTGCCGCTGCCGTGCCGGGTTTACGCCAGCCGCCGGGTCGCAATGCCGCCCCACCGTCGTTTGGTGTTGCAGCAACCCCCGCCGATGCAGACTCTGCCAGCCCTTTTGGAAACGCCCCGGCCCCGACCACCACCCCACCAAGCCCGGTCAGTGATGGCAAGCAAGGTGGTGGCCTTTTACGGTGGCTGCTGGTTTTGCTGATCTTTGGCGGGATCGGCGGCTTTTTTGCCTGGCAGCAAGGCTATCTGGATGACTTCGCCGGACCGGTCGCAGGTCCTGATAACGGGAATGGTACCGTAACGCCCCCTGTTGCTGGCGGGCTGGATCCGTCTACCCGCGAGGGGTATCTGGCAGGTTGGTCAACCGGCGCATGCAGTTTTGCCACCCGGATCAAGGCCGGCCCCAATAGCGGGACTATCGCGGCCTTCTCATCGGACGCAACGGCGTTTGACGGGCTCGCAGAAGCCTATGACGAGGAATTCGGCGCCCGTCCAACCGTCTTGGAACGGCCCGTTGCCGGTGCCCAATGCCCGGCCTTGGCCCTGGCAAACAAAATGCGCACGGCACAGGCCGCCCCGCCGGTCTTGACGCTGGATACCGATATCATGGAAAGCGGCGGCGCCATTGTGGGCAGGTTAAGTGACCGACGTGGCCGCCCTGTCTGGCTGGCCTGGGTGTCCAATCAGGGTGGCGTCTACAATCTGACGGATCGTTTGCTGGAACAGGCAGATGGCAGTGCCACCTTCACCTTTGGACTGACGGCTGAGGATGATGCCGATCCGACCCCGCAATTGTTGATCGCTGTTGTTACGGACACGCCGCTGATTGCGGCAGCGGCTGCATCTGACGGGACTTTGGCCGCGTCACTCATGCCGCTGATCGAGGCAGAGATCGCCGGCCGTGACGATGATCGGGCCGGTGTGGCCGTGATCGGCTTTTCCCTTAGCCCATAAGGCTATTGCACGTTGAACGGCACGATCACGATGGGCGTTTCCGGCCCCAGTTCAGCGCGGAGTGCTGCAAAATAGTCCTCGGCCAATTGCCCGTTCTGGGCATCAAGGGTTGCTGGCCGGCTTGCGGTGGCCAAGGCGATCAGCGCTTGGCTGGTGTCGCGTGCGTTGCCATCCCGGCGCATGGGAACATCAAACCGGGCCTCGCTGCCGGTGAAGGACAGATAGTTTCCGATATCCTGCACGACCCCGTTATCATCAACCAATAGCAGCGAGATGTAGCGCCCCGCCGTGTTCCCCACCGTCCCGGTCAGATTGGTTTCCGCATCAATCACGGCTTGATCCAGACTGATCGACAGCCGGAATGCGGGATAGGATGTTGTCGCACGAATGAAATTCAGCGCCGGGCATTGCCGCCCATCCATCAGGATGCTGCGCTGATCGGGCTGCGGTGTCAGATCGGTCAGAACAGCCTCTGCAAAGACGCGCATGCCCGCCTCGTCAGAGCCGATCATCACCAGTTCCGGCACGCCACCGGCACCTTGTTGCGGGATCGCCAACAGGCAGGCATCTGTCAGACGTGCCCTGATACGGGTGACCAATTCGCTGACCGCGCCCCCGGCCGTTGGCCCCTCGGGGGTCGGGGCGGCTTGCGTTTCGGAGCGTGGCGGCGGAGCCGGGATGCTTTCGACAGGCGAAAGCGAGGATGTTTCGGTCACCGCCGGGGCAGCCGTGACAGGCCGGGCGGCCAATCGTGTGCCATCCTGCGGTCTAGGTGCGGCAACCGACGCGATGGGGGCCACGGGAATGGCCGTTCCTTCCTGCGGTCGCAAAGGGCTGGCTGGTTGCGGAACAAGCGCTGTTTGCGTGTCGACGGGGGCAAGCAGTTCCGGCACGGTTTCAGGCGATTGCGCGATTTGCGGTTCCGGCAGTGGCTCGGGCGCCTCGACCGGGGGCTCCGGTTCGGGTTCCGGCTCTGGCTCTGGCTCCGGAGCGGGGGCAGGTTCGGGAGCAGCCTCTGGTTCTGGCTCTGCCACGGGTTCGGGAGTGTCCGCGATCGGCGCGTTGCTGAGGTCTTCTGGCGCTGGGGCAATGTCGCTATCGAGCAGGATAGAGGTGACGATGATCTCCGGTTCGGCGGGCGGGTCATTGTCGAACAGGTTGATGCCGTCCAGAAGGTCAAACAGGAACAGCGCAGCACCAAAATGCACCACTGCGGATGCGCCAAATGCTTCGGCCCAATGCAGGCTGCGGCCTTTCTTTTCGCCAAAAATCATGGCTGCACCGTCCGGCGAAGCGTGACAAGCTTGATTTCCGCCTGCGACAGGTCGGGCCGGTTGATGATCTCAAGCAGGCTGGTCGCCGGTGCATCGCGCCCGATCAGCACATGCAGTATCAATGGGGTTTCCAGATTGCTCAGGGCCGCACCCAGCAGGTCAGGGGCCACATCCTGCCCGTCCAGCTGCCAGCTGCCGCTGTCGCGCACCACCAGAATAGGCGAAGGAAGCTGATCAAGCGGCAGTTCAGTGGTCTCCGAGATGTCGACGCCCTGGCTGGGCGGGTTCAGCAACTGTCCGGTTGCCAGAAAGAAGAAGATCAGCAGCAGCACGATGTTCACAATGGCAAGCGATACATCCAGCCCGATAGCCTTTTTGCGTTGTGGCAGGGACCGGATCATGCGCCACCCTGCCGGGCAAGCTGGACCGATGTCACCCCGGCGGCGGTCAGGGCCTCAAGCACCGATGTCAGGTCCTGCACCTGTGCTGCATCCTCCATCACCAGAATAATTTCGGCCAAGGGGTTCTGCCCAATGGCCGCCGCCAGCGTGGGCAGTTGTTCCATGGGAAAAACTGCGCCATTCGCGGTGATCTCGCCCTGTGCGATATACCATAGCTGGGCGTTTTCACCGGGGATAATCGGTTCATCCGTCGGGGGGGCTGCGGTCGGGTCGCTGGTGGTGTTCCCGGCCTCGGGGCCGCTTTGCACGACCAGTAGCGAATAAGGGGTCAGGCTGGATGTCAGCATGAAAAAAATCAAAAGCTGGAACATCGCATCCGCCAGCGGGGTCAGCGCAAATTTATAGCGTGCCGATGATCGTGGTTGCATCACCGGATGGGCATGTGCGGAATATGCCTGCGCGGTCTGGGACATCAGCCTGACTTGGCGTCGACGCGGCCATTGATTGCCGCAGAAATCAGCGCCTCAATCGACTGGCGTTCGCCTTCGATCCGGCCTTCCAGCCAGGTGGCCACAAAAAACGTGATCAGCGCAATCGCAAGACCTGCTGCCGTCGTTGTCAGCGCGGTCCAGATACCGCTGGCCAACAGGGCGGGGTCAACCGCACCATCCGTGCTGGCCAGGGTACTAAACGCGTCGATCATCCCGATCACGGTTCCAAGCAGCCCAAGCATTGGCGCGGCCTGCACAACCGTTTCCAGCAGGCGCATGCGGCTGGTCATCGCCGAAAGTTCGACAATTGCGGTTTGCCGCCCCAGTTCTTCGGCAAAGCTTTGATCTTCGGGGCGGGCCTGCAATCCTGAAAACACCGCCTGCAGGACACGCGCCAGCACCGATTTACGGGCCGAGGCATCGCGCATCGCCTTGTCGGCCTGCCCGCCAAGCCAGTCATTCAGGATGTTTTCGGCTGTGTTTGTCTTTCCCACACCCATCCGGGCGAATTGGAATATCTTGAAGAAGGCCACCGTCACTGCCAGCACGGACATGACAGCCAGCGCCGCAAAAACAATGATGGTTGGTGTATTCAATGCGGCAATATCTGGCGCGTTCATGATTTACCCTTTGCAGGAACTGAATGGGAAACGAGGCAGATCAGATGCCAAACTGGATCGCACCACGCGATGCGGTTTCCAGGCCGGTCAGGCAGAAATCACCAACCCCGCCATCCGCAAGCGCGCATTCAGCCACCTCGTTGACTGTAATCCGCGAGATATCCGCGCAACCGCGGCCAGCCAGATCAAACTGGACCACCTTCGTTTTGCCCGCGATCAGATTGCCGAATTCCAGCACCAACAGATCGGTAACGCCCCCATCAGCATCAAAAACCGCAACCTGATACGAGATCGCCTCGATCGCCAGTCCGGTCTGATTGGCGGCCACATAGGTCAGCCTGCAACCGCCCTGTTCGGTGTCAGCGGCGTTGTTAAGCTCAAGCGAGAAACGTGGCGTCTGCGTGTCTTGTGCCATGGCGGGCATGGCAATCATGGCGCCGCCGAACAGAGCAGCCGTGAACCCTGAAATAACATTTTTGAATAGCATGTGATCCCTCAATCCAAATGTCATGCGCAGGCCCGTTATGCGGCACACACGCAGAAGATGATACAAGGGATTGGGCCGTATCAGCCCGGTGCTGTCAACCGGCGTTTAGCGAAACACCCCGATTGACCACGTGTTCTGGATTTGGCGGACCGGCGCGCTTGCCGTCTCGGCCTCTGTCAATACCGGGGTCGTGCCCAGATCGACGACGCGCAGCGGCGGTGCGACGGGTGCCGGGCGTGATTCGTCAGCCATTTCAAGCGGCAGAACGCCTGCCTGGACATCGCCGAAGGTTTCAAAAGAAAACGACCCGCTGGGTGCGGCGTCAAAACCTTGTGCGACAGATAGGCCCGGTGCCATTCCGGCAACGCAAACAACCAAAAAACCTGCAAATCTTGTCTTCAAAGGATGTGCCATTTTCGACAATCCTCCCTTTTTTGGTGCGCCCCTACCGCCATAGCTTATCAGACGGGCGGCCCAAACGCATTACTTTTCCTGCATTCTGGTAAGCAGAGTGTATTCATAACCCCAAAAATTGTCGCTATCGTGGGGTGTGCGATCATTGATTTCATATCTGCGGTTATTGGGGGCAGGCTGGGCTTTGGCCGGGTCTATCGCCTTTCCAACAATGGTTCAGGCTGAATTTGCCGTTTGCAATCAGTCATTTGATGTCGCCAATGTCGCGGTGGGCCAATACGAGGAAAACGCGTTTGTCACGCGTGGATGGTGGACAATTGGCCCGAACCAATGCGCGAATGTCATTCGCGAGGCGTTGCAGGCGCGCTACATCTACGTTTTTGCAAAGGACGTTTTTGGCAATGAAATCCTGCAAGGGGCCACGCCGATGTGCATCGGCCCCGAGCGCTTTGTCATTCAGGGTGAGACATCCTGCCTGTTGCGTGGCTATCTGGATGCGAACTACCTTGAGATTGACACGCTTCAAACGGAAAGATGGACGCTGTTTTTAACCCCTCAGCCGTAGCGTTAGGCGCGGTGATCCGCTACGCTATACAGGTTGAGTGCCCTATTCTGGACCAAGATGCCAATGCCAAGCCTGATGCATCTGAAAACGACGATTGCCGCCATTGGCGCGGTCTGCGCGATTGCGGCCGAGGCAGAGCAGGCACTGATTATCTCGAATTTCAATTACGCCGATACCGCGCCTTTTGGTGACGTCCGTGCGCAGTCGCTGAAGTTGTCAGAGACCTTGTTTGGTTTGGGTTACACCGTGAACCGGCTGGAAAATCCCAGTGCAGCTGAAATCAGCACCGCCACCGGGGCGCTGGCAAATGCCGAAGACCCCGTCGTCATCTACTATGCAGGCCGCACGGTGGTCAGGGATGATGCAACATATCTGGTCGCCGCCGATGGACAGGATGAGGTCGCCCTAGCTGATTTGTTCCCGGCGCCCGCATCACGCCCGGCCACGTTGGTGTTTCTGGATGTCTGCACCACGCCCGCTGCCCCCGAACCTGTCAACGACGCTGTGGTAGAGGAAACGCCCGAAATCACGCCGATCCCAGCGGCAGCCGCCCTTGCACCTCTGCCGCCCAGCACCAACCTTTTTGTTGCGGCGTCCGTCGCGGCAGGCGCCCCATGTGCCGAAGCCCCTGCATTGTCCGAGGTGATGCTGGAACGGCTGTTGGTACCCGGTCTGGGGTTGGACAGCTTTTTTGCCGATACCGGCGTCACGGTGACATCGACCCTGTCGACGCCGTTCCTGTTTCGCAACGTTGACACCGGCATGCGCCTGACGGCCGAGGATTACCGAATGCTCGACAGCTTGTCGCCCGAGGCGCAGGCGCAAATGCTTGCACTTTGGCGCGAAGCAGGCATTGCAGTGGATCAGGCCGATGCGAACCCCACATCCGCGCCGGCGAGGCGTGTGAATACCGAAACGGTTGTGCTCTCATCACCGATCCGCCCGGTCACAAGCGGCGCGACCCTGACACCCGTCCGCCCCAGCGCGACGCGGGTCAGCGGGGGGGTGTCACTAGCACCGCGCAGTGCGACCCTGCAAACGCCGGTCAGCACGTCCCGGCCTGTGCCGGGCGCGGGCGGCCTGCCCCGGCCATCCATTATCGTGGGCGAAATTGCCCCAACCGAGGCCAGCTTTGGCACCGCGACCGAACCAACTGGTCCGATTGAAGGGTCGTTTGTCGAATATTCGGATGTCGAGGGTCGCCGGGCCCTACGGGACGATGACCCTGAATTTTTTGCCACGCTGGTGGCCTCTGGCGCCTTTGATCCCCCGGAGGAAGAGCTGGTGATCGCCTTGCAGACCGAACTTGCGCGGATGAACTGCTACACTGCCGGGATTGACGGTGACTGGGGGCCGGGATCACGTGCTGCCGCAGGGCGCTATTTTCAAGAGCTTGGCACCGGATCACCTTCGCAGGACCCTGACGTGTCCATCTTTCGGCAGATCATGTTGCGCGATGACGTAACATGTCCTGTGGTTCGGGCCGCACCGGCGCCCGCGCCGCGCGCCACAAGCACACCACGCCGGAGCACACCGGCACCCGCTGCCCCGCGTCAGGCTGCGCCCGCACCCGCCCCGGCGCCAGCACCCGCCCCCACGGCGCCTTCCCGGACGATCAACCGGAATGTCGGCACAGGTGTGTTCCGTTAAGGATGCAGGTCGATCCGCAATTCCGCAAATCTCAGGCCGCCGCGCGCAAACGCAAGGCGCAGCGACAGTTGCGCATTGCGGCAATTGGGGGTGGGGCGGCGTTAAGTGTTGGTCTTGTTGTCGGGCTGTTCTTCTGGATCACTTCGGGTCCCTCAGGTGACGAGGGGCTGCCTGAATGGGTCACGGACGTGAGCGATCAGATTGTACAGGTGGAACCGGGCACCGCACCAGCCGTGCGATTGGCGACCCCGTTTGTTGATATCGCGGGGGATCCGATGATCTTGCGGTTTGAAACGGCGGACGGGTCAGCGATCAGATCGCTTCCGGGGCCAAATACGCTTGATACCGTCCGTTTTGGCAGCCCTGCGGCCGCCCGGCTTGCGCTCGTGGTAGAAGATCTTGTCGTTCAGGAAAGCCGGCTGATCACCGCGCTGCCATCCAGCCGCGAGGATTTTGCGTTTTTTCAGGCCAAGCGCAGCCAGACGCAGCAGATCGAAACCGATATCTCTGCACTGGTTGCCCTTCCGCCCGAGGACCCCGACGCGCCCGCGGGCGAAGAGGTGATTGTCGGTGATGATGACAATAGCTGGGGCGAAACGGTCGGCGATAGCGAGGCGGGCTTACCCAGCACCTATCGGGCCACACGCATTCAAAACACAACATCGGTTGCATTTGTCCGGCCCGAGGCGGCCCGTGTAGAGGTCTCGCGCGACCTGGTCGTTCGTTTCGAGCGGCCAAGATCCCTTGTGAACTTTCTCAAGGACAACGGTTTCACTGAAAAGGACGCGGGGCTTGTAAACGCGGCCGCATCGGCAGAACTGCCCGCGATGGCGGCGGTTCTGACAGATGACAGGTTGCCTGCGGGAACAATCGTGGCGGTCAGACATCGCAAGATCGACGGCGCGCGCACCCCGTTGCAAATCGCGATCTATGGACCCGATGGCTATGTTGGTACATTGGCCCGGCGGGGGGTGAACGGGTATATGCTCGCCACCAATCCATGGTTCGAGGATGATCTGCCCAAGCTCGCCTCGCCGAACCAGGGCAATGCCCCGGCGCAGGCGCAGGACTACCGGCTGCTGGATGCTGTTTACAGCGCGGCGATCCGCAACGGGGTTCCGATTACCCTGGTGGGCGAGCTGATCGTGATGATGTCGCAAGCCTATGATCTAGAGGCCGTGGCCGCCCCGGGTGATCAGGTTACGTTGCTTTATGCCCCAAATGCGGGCGATGGAGCGGCGCAGATTGCCTTTGTGGGGATCAGCGGACCATCGGGTGACATGCCCTGTTATGTCGCCGCAAAAACAGGCGCGGGGCCCGAGGAATTCAGCTGCTTTACACCCAATGGGCAGCGCGGCGGCGCAAATGGGGGTGCCTTTGTGACGCCGGTGAGTGGCACGTTGTCCTCACCCTATGGTCCCCGGTTTCATCCGATCCTGAAAGAGGTTCGCCTGCATGGGGGTGTTGACTGGGCTGCGCCGACAGGCACCCCAATCCTTGCAGCCCGCGATGGCACATTTGCTGTTGTCGGCAATGGCGGCGGTTACGGGAATGTCGTTTATATTGACCATGCGGATAACCTGCAGTCCCGATACGCCCATATGGACCGGTTTGCGCCCAGCGCGGTTGTCGGAAAATCCGTCAGGGCGGGTGAGGTGATTGGCTATGTCGGTACAACGGGTCGCAGTACCGGCCCACATCTGCATTTCGAGTTCCGGCGCAATGGACGGCCGATTGATCCGTTCTCGCTGGGTGCGGCGGGCAGCGGTCTGGCTGCTTCTGACGCGGTCGAGGGGCTGACCGATCAGATCATTCGGGTGGAAAGTGCGGGAAATGCCAATGCGAAAAACCCGCTATCGACGGCCACGGGTCTTGGCCAATTCATCGAAAGCACATGGTTGCGGATGATGCGCGATTATCGCCCCGATCTGGCCCGCACCATGAAGCGGGCAGAGCTGCTGGCGCTGCGCACGGACCCGACCCTGTCGCGCGAGATGGTGCAGAACCTGGCCCGCGAGAACGAGAATTACCTGCGCGCCAGAGGGCATCGTGTTGACGCAGGCCGTCTTTATCTTGCGCATTTTCTGGGGCCGGCAGGTGCGAATACGGTTCTGTCGGCACAGGATAATCAAACCATCCTGTCGGTCATGGGGGCCGCTGTTGTGCGGGCCAACCCGTTTTTGCGGGATTATACGGTTGCCGATCTCAAGGCTTGGGCGCAGCGCAAGATGCGCGGGGCCGGATCGGGCAGCAGCACACCGCCGCGTCCGACCCTGACCGCCGAAATGCGCGCCTATATCGAAACCATAGACGCCTTGCTTGACCAAGATGCCTGATCAGACATCACCAAAGACCCGCATCACGTTGCGCCCGATAACGCCATTCGGCGGCATCCCGATCTGCCTGGGCACTGCTGCGTGGTCGCTTGTGATCGACCCAATGATCTGGGGCTTCCCATCTGTTTCGCGGTTTGTGGCGCAATAACGCGTCGGCAATAGATGTAAGCATGGCTTTTCCTTTCTATGCGATGGCACCCGTAGAATATGTTTGGCACATGCGGAACGCGACTCTATAAGATTTTGAATATGATAGTTGAGCTAATATATGGATTGGCGTGATATCCCGTCGCTTTCTGCCTTGCGCGCGTTTGAGGCAGCTGGGCGTCATGGTACATTCAGTGCCGCTGCACGTGAGTTGAATGTCACGCATGCGGCGATTGCGCAGCATGTTCGGGGATTAGAGGCGCATCTGGGTGCGTCCCTGCTGGTGCGCGAGGGGCGCGGCGTGCGATTGACAGATGCCGGTCGCCGCCTTGCAGGATCATTGAGTGAAGGGTTCGCCCGGATCGCCGCAGCTGTGCGCGACGTACGTGATGATGTGGCAGGTCGCCCGCTCGCCATTACCGTCACACCCAGCTTTGCGGAAAACTGGTTGATGCCCCGGCTTGGCGGGTTCTGGGCGGCCCATCCCGAGGTGCAGATTTCAATCTCGCCCAATACAGCCGTCGTGGATTTGCGGCGGGACGGGTTTGCGCTTGGGATCAGATATGGGCGCGGCGACTGGCCGGGCCTCGAGGCTGAGCAGCTGATCGAAACGGATTATACGATCGTGGCGGCGCCGTCATTGCTGGCGGGGCGGGATCCCAAGGGCATGGCGGATCTACAGGACCTGCCCTGGATATTCGAAACCCTCCATCAAGAGGCGCAGGCATGGGTTACCGCGCTTGGTCTTGATCTGGAATGCTGCGGTCCAAAGCATGTCGCAACGCTTGGGATGCTGTTGCCCGCCGTGCGGGCAGGCGCCGGCCTGTCAGTGGTCGCCAGCGCCCTGATCGCCGATGATATTGCGCGCGGCACATTGATACCCCTGTGGCAGGAACGGCGCGAGGCGATGGGCTACTACATCGTGCGCCCGTCGGGCGCCTTGACGCCCACCGCGCAATTATTTCGCAAATGGCTGTTGGCGCAGGCCGCCTAGGCCTATTCGCGGGTCTTGCCGTAGATCCCGAATGGCGCGATGCCCTCTGCCTCGCGCGATGCCCGGGCGACGGTCAGGTTCTGGCTCATCCATGTCCAACTGGCCTGACTTCCCTGCTGGTCCTGCGCGACCGTGACATTGGTAAAGTCGTGGATGTTGGCCGCAGGTTGTCCCATCAGCACGATGGCGGCTGCCTTGGTGCTATTGTCCATTTCCTCGATCTTGCCGGATTTGCCGTTTTCTTTCCACGGGCAGCCGCCGACCCCGCCATGGGTGCAGTAAAAGTGCTTTTCGGTATAGGCGACTGATGCGGCATGTTTGCGCCCGCAATTGCCAAAGGACTCGCGTGATCCGGCCTTGGGATCCCGCAACGCGTGATAGCAGGCCGCGACATTCTTGGGGATTGTATCGGTGAACAATAGCGGTGACCGGTCCACAGCATCAAAAAGCAGCATGGCGTGAACCGGGATATCCGCCTTGTCCAGATGATAGGCAAGCGCGATGACAGCTGCACCACCACGGCTGTAGCCCGACAGGAAAATGCGGTTCGGCTTGGCGGGGTTGGCGTTCTTTTGGGCTTGTTCCCACTGTTCCTTGACCCAGGACAGGCCTTTCCACATCCGGTCGGCGGTTTCGGTTCCGGCCAGCGATGGGCCACGGATATATCCGGCCGCAGGGGTGTGCCAGTTCTTCCATAGCGTCCGTACATGGCTAGAGCTGAAGTCCGTCGCGTAGGTGTTGTTGTCGTCCGGCCCGGTGCCGTCGACCCCGTAAAAGATGTCCATGTGGTAAGGTCCTGTTGGTGAGTGTTTTAGGCGAATGCGTAGTCGATGGCCCCGTCTTTCATGACGATGGTGACCTCTTTCATCTCTTCGCCGGACACCATCCGGCTGAGCACCTGACGGGATAAATCAGGCAAGATGGAATTGGTAATAATGTTGTCGATCATCCGGCCCCCGCTATCGGGGTCGCGGCATTGTTCAACAATATGATCCAGCACGTCGTCGCCATAGACCATATTGGCGCCATGCGCCTCTTTCAGGCGTTTCGCGACAGAGCCCAGCTTTAGCCTGGTGATGCCCCCCAGCACCTCTTTGCCCAAGGGGAAATAGGGGATCGTCACGATCCGGCCCATCAAGGCGGGTGGGAAGACTTCAAGCAGCGGGGCTTTCATCGCCGCACTCAATTCATCCAGATCGGGGATGATTTCGCCATTATTGCCCATCTCCATGATCACATCGGTGCCCACGTTGGACGTCAGCAAGATCAGGCAGTTCTTGAAATTGATCGGCCGCCCATTGCCGTCTTCCATGATGCCTTTATCAAAGACCTGAAAGAACAGCTCGTGGATGTCGGGGTGGGCTTTTTCCACCTCGTCCAGCAGCACAACGGAATAGGGTTTGCGCCGCACCGCTTCGGTCAGCCGCCCGCCTTCGCCATAACCCACATAGCCCGGAGGCGCCCCTTTCAACAGCGAAACGCTGTGCGCTTCCTGAAATTCGGACATGTTGATGGTGATGATGTTCTGTTCGCCGCCATACAGGCTTTCGGCCAGCGCCAGCGCTGTTTCCGTCTTACCCACACCCGACGGCCCGGCGAGCATGAACACACCAATGGGCTTGTTGGGGTTGGACAGGCCCGCACGGCTGGTTTCGATCCGTTTGGCGATCATTTTCAGCCCGTGATCCTGCCCGATGACCCGTTCGGCCAGATGGTCGGACAGGTTCAGGATCTGTTCCAGTTCGTCCACGACCATGCGGCCCGCAGGAATCCCTGTCCAATCCGAGATAACAGAGGCGACAGCCTGCTCATCGACATGGGCATAGACCATCCGGTCATCCGCGTCGGTGGCGTCCAGTTTGGCCATGAGGGCAAGCATATCGCCGCGGATGGTGTCGGGATCGCGTGGAGCTTCGTCAGAGGTGCCTTCTTCTGCGGCGTCCGCGCCTTCGGGATCGCGCGCGTCACCGATATCGCCTGGCTCTGGTGCTTCGTCGCTGCCGGTTTCGGCCTTGGCCAATTCGGCGCGCAAGGCCAGGATGTCATCCACGACCTTCTTCTCAGCCTCGAATTTCGCCTCGAAGCTGGTCAGTTCCTCGCGGGTTTTGCCCAGATCCTCTTCGGCTTCGGCCAGCCGTTCCTCGTTTTCCTCGCCCAGATCGCGCTGGGCGGTCTTGCTGGCGATTTCGGTTTCCAGCGAGGCGATTTTTGCATGCAGATCGCCGATGCGCGCAGGCACAGAGGCCTGGCTGACGGCCACGCGGGCGCAGGCGGTATCCAGCAGTGACACGGCCTTGTCCGGCAGTTGCCGCGCCGGGATATAGCGCGCCGACAGGCTGACAGCGGCCACAATCGCCTCGTCCGAGATGCGCACATTGTGATGCGCTTCCATCGGACCAAGGATGCCGCGCAGCATATAACAGCAGCGCTCGGTGTCGGGTTCATCGACATTGACAGGCTGAAAGCGTCGGGTCAGCGCCGGGTCTTTTTCGAAATAAGTCCGGTATTCGGCGAATGTGGTGGCCCCGATGGTGCGCAACGTGCCGCGCGCCAGCGCCGGTTTCAGCAGGTTTGCTGCATCGCCCGTGCCCTGCGCACCGCCCGCACCGATCAGCGTGTGGGCTTCGTCAATGAACAGGATGATCGGGGTGGGAGAGGCCTGTACCTCGTCAATCAGGGATTTCAGGCGCTGCTCGAACTCGCCCTTCATCGAGGCCCCGGCCTGCATCGCCTGAATATCCAGCATATGCAGACGGGTGCCTTGTAGTTTCGGCGGCACCTCGCCGGCAGCAAGGCATTGTGCAAAACCTTCGACGACAGCGGTTTTGCCCACCCCGGCCTCGCCCGTCAGGATCGGGTTGTTCTGGCGGCGGCGCAGCAGAATGTCGATGATCTGCCGGATTTCGTCATCGCGACCAACAACACGGTCCATCTTGCCGCTTTCGGCATCGGCGGTCATATCGACGCTGAACCGTGCCAACGCGGTCGAGGCGCTGGATGTAGGTGTGCCATCGGCAGCCTCGGCACCGCCCGCCTGCAGGCCAGAGCCGTCCATCGGCCGCATGTCTTCTTCGTCGCTGTCTTTCCACAGCGACCGGGATTCCTTGCCAAGCCGGTCGGCAGACACCTCACCGAGTACGGCAGAGGCGCGGGTGATTTCACGGTGCAGGTTCTTGTCGTTCAACATGGCCAGCAGCACGTGGCCTGACCTGATCTGCACTTCCGAGAAAAACAGGGTCGCGTAGGTCCAGGCGTGGTTCAGGGTGTCGGACAACCCTTCGGAAATACCGGGCGTTTCGGTGACGTTCTTGTCCAGCTTGTCAATTGCGGCGATCAGGTCCTTGAGGACGCGGCCGCGATCCAGCCCCAGGTCCCGCAGCGTGCAGGACACGTCCGAATTCTGGTCGGACACCACATGAAACAGGAAATGCGCCGTTCCCACATTGCGGTTCTTTTCCGACCGGGCCTGCCGCATTGCTTTGAGAAAGGCATCATAGCCAAGGCGGTTCATCTTGCCGGCGTATTTTTCGATGTTGATCTCGGCCATTTGGCATCCCCTTCTTGAATAGTTTTGGTCGTAATAGTGGGCTAGGCAGCGTCGCTTAACGTGTAGGTCGCACCGGGCAGGTATGTGCCCGGTGGCGGTTCGGGATTGGGTGACAGGGTCGCCATCCAGCCCAGTTCCGCCGACTTGCCGACAATCGCCGGTTCGAATTCGTCTGATGGAAGCGACAGCGACACGGCCACCTCAAATGTGCGGCCCAGATACCCACCGACAATGTCGCGCATCCGCGTATGTGACATGCCGCCGGGCAGAAAATCACGGTATTCGTCAAGCGTCTTTGCCTTGATGCGGATGACGATCTTTTCGTTCACCGATTGCGCGCGCGATCCCAGAAAACAATCGCGACCAATGGTGCTGCCCTGCATCCCCAGCCGGTTCAGGCCGTCCGCCTCAAACATGATCCATGTCGGCGCATGTTCATCCAGCGTAATATCCGCGCCCAGATCATAGCGCAGCATCTGGCGCAGGCGCACCGGGCTTTTTACCCGGCCCATCCCAAGCGAGACCATGCTGTAGCGTTTAGTGTCCGACAGAACCCCGCGATCCTTCCAGGCGGGGGTTCCGATGCCGATCAGGGCGCCGACATAGCGCGAAAAACTGTCATCGTCTTCGTGATCGAATTGGGTGATCGCCCGGGCGTCGGACCAAGCCCGGAAAAACAACTGCTGAAAGCGGGTTGCAAACAGGTCCGTGAATTTCACAAACGCCAGATCACCGCTTTTGGCCCAGCGGAGCACTTCTTCGGTTGTGTTCAGCGGCAGCGCGCCATGGGGTCCAAAAAAGCCGATGATCTGGTTGCGCAGATCCGGACGACCCGCCTTGTCTTTGCGGATGTCCGACATGTCGCTGGCCGGAAAGGCCAGAAACGGGTCTTGCCCGATGGTCGCAACCTCCTCGGACAGCGTTGTGTTCTTGCCGATCCGGGGCTTGCCTGTGGATTCGCGCTCAAGCTTGCGCAAAAGGGCCAGATAGCCGACAGGGCGGGGTTCTTGCTCGGGTGCGCTCATATCAGCGGGCCTGACCCGGTTCGCGGGGGGAATTTCACGACCTCGCCCCTGTCGGTCGAGGCGATGACCGTCTGGGTGAAACTGTTCACGGCTGCATATTCGGCCAGAAAGCGATCCAGCGTGGCCCCTAGCAGGATAATGCCCGACCCCTCGAACGCCGGTTCGTCAAAGGTGATCTTAACCTCCAGCCCTCGCGCAGGGTAGTAACCATCGCCCCGCTGGATTGACCGGACAATCGGCCGGGTTGTGACGGACTTGAGGCCTTGCAATTGCGCCTCGCTGACGACGTTGGACAAATCCGCGAATAATGACAGAAGTTCGCGCAGGCTGTCCGCGGCGGTCTGTCCGTCATCATCGCCATCAAGACTGAAATGGCTCAGCGACAGATAGCTGATCAGGCGCCAGTAGTTGTCACCCGAGGTACTGCGATGACTGGCATTCGCCTCAAGTTCGGGCATGGCGGCGCGCGGCGGGGTCGGCCCGCCCACACAGGCCAAGCTGACGCTGACATCATCACACATGTGGAAATCATCGCGGCTTTCTGCGATGGGCAGATATTCCGGCAGATGCCGATTGGAACACAATGTTCTGACCTGCAGCCTTTGGGCGCGGGCGTCGCCCTCCAGATTTGGGGGCTCGTAGATCGAAATGAACGTCTCGGTCCCCGCATATCGCTGCTGACTGCCAAAACGCCGTTCCTTTTCCGTCGGACGACGCGGTTTCTGGCGCGAGGTATAGTACAGCGCCTGACGCGGCTTCTTGCCCCCACGCGGGACCGCATAGAGCGGGTTCACCCGCACCTTGTCCTGCACGCCGGGATAATGTGCATGCACCGACGTGATGCTGTAAATCTCGTAATGTGTCAGTGGGCTGCTATCGGGGGTGACGACAAATTCGGTACGTTTGTCATCCAGCCTGATCTGGCTGGACGTTTCCTCGAACAGGTTCACCGCAGGCGCACAATTCAGGGCAAAGCCCTTCTCGCTGATGCGGGCGGCAAGGTTCTTGTTGCCGTTGCCGAATTCCAGCATCAGTTGAATTTCGGACTCTTTGATGCGCGACAGATGCTGGCGAAGCCCGGTCAGACGGAACCCCAGCAACTTGCGTGGGAACACGAAAATCTCGCGCAGCTTGGCAAACCCTTCAAAAAGGCGGCCGTCATGCGGGAACAGATTATCGCCTTCATCAAAGCCGATCTGTTCAATGGATGAGGGATCAAGCCGGATGAAGACCGGGTCGCCATGCGCATCAAGATAGCGCAGCGAGGCGCGTTTGAGATCGCAGAAAATCTGCTCGTACAGGGCCACAGCATCGGGCATGTCGCCAATCAGGTGAATGGGCAGGCTGTCGGCCTCGATCTCTGACAGGGGGCCGCCCGGCTTTGTGCTTGTGGCTGAAAGCGGGCGTATGATGGTCAGTTGCAACCCGCCTTTTGTGCCGGGCGCGACCTCGGCCTCGCCGGCGGCCAGAAAGGGGGCGGGGCTGCTGTGATAAACAGCCTTTGGTATTGTCAGCGGCCAGATCGACAGCGGACCGCAAAGCGCATAACGGCAGGATACCCGCTGATCGGCATCAACAAAGCGGGCATCCATATAGCTGCCGCCTTCAAAATGCAGACCCTTGACGAGGTCCTTGTTGTCAAAGGGTGGGTTGGCCTGTGTCAGCATGACGCTGGGGGTCGGGGCCAGCGCATCGGGGAAGATCTGGTTCAGCAGCTCGGTTGAAAATGTCCGAAATTCTTCGTCCATTTTCAACTGGACGCGGGCGGCCATGAAGGCGGTGCCTTCCAACAGACCCGCCACCGCCGGATCAAGATTTTCCTTGATCAATCCGCCAAGCCGATCGGCGATCCCCGGGTAATCGGCTGCAAATTCGCGCGAGCGCTCGTAGAGCAGCGCCAGTTCCTTGTTATAGGCGTCGCGAAAGGCTTTTTTCATGTTTGAACCCGCAGGCGCGTCATTTGTATCTTGCCTGCGCCCATATCCACCTCGGCCACAAAATCGAGGGGGACATCAACCGGCGTGGCGACCATTTCGGCCGACACATCAAAGCTAAGCCGCTGGGTCGTTTCCTGTTCCTCGCGGTTCAGCTGAATTTCGATTGTATCCGCGATCAGGCGGGGCTCGTGTTCAATCAGGGTGTTGCGAATAAGCTGGGCAATCTGCTTGCCGGCATGGATCGAGTTGCTCATCTCGCTCATGTCGCCAAAACCGTAATTGATCACTGATTTTGCAACATAAGGGGCATCGTCTAGCGACGAGATTGCATCAAGGTTGATCGTATTCATCAGGCTGGCCAGATCGGCCGTCAGGTGCTTGCGCAGCGTTGCCTCATCCGTGCCGGTGCGCCGTTCCTGACTGCGGGCGGTCATTTCGCGGGCGCCATCCTGATAATTGGCCTCGTCTTTCTTGCCATCGCCGGTCGCGCGGGCCGCCCGGAACACGTGCATCAGCGAGACTTGCCGCCGGTCCTTGGCGTCGCTGGCCTTTTGTTTGCGATGGGTTGAGCCGGTGTTCATCAGAATTCAGTAAATTGAATATGCTCTAAGGACATTCGGGGCCGCAGAGGGCCCCGAATAAGCGTGCTTGCGATGTATCAGCGAAATGCTGATTAGCTGCTCCACTCTGCGTTCTGGGCGATATCCCAGCCAACCAGTGCTTCTGCACCAGCGGCACCGGATTCTTCCTGCAGCGTGTAGGTGATTTCGAACTTGCGGAAGTTCAGGGTCAGGTTTTCCTGGATACGGTCCAGACCGTCCTTGGATCCGCCAGTCGAGTAGGACGAGATCATGATGTTTTCCATCTTGATCTTGAAATACTCAACAGGGGCCGCACCACCGGACTTGCGCACGATCAGTTCGCCGTTTTCGATATGCTCACCGGTTGTACAGCGCTTGATCAGGTCGTTCGAGGCCAGGTCAACGTATTTGGTCAGGGAAATATCCTGAACGTTCACCTTACCGCCGCCGCCACCAGCGCCAACATGCGTTGTGCCGGACTGGGACAGGCCCCAGCTCCATGCCAGAACGTCAATCTGGTCGGCATGGGTTGCGTCCTGCGATTCACCTTTGATGTTGTTGGAAAGTTTAAGAAAAATATCAACAGCCATTATATTACTCCGTTTTGGCCGTCAGCGTACTCAAATGCAGCTAACGCGTTGGTTGGGGGAGGGGTCGTCATTTGCCGCTCGGCAGTTTGGATACCAGGCTCATCCCGATATCCATTCCTTCCATCTGGAAGTGTGGTTTGAGGAAGAACTTGCCCATGTAGTAACCTGGGTTCTCCTCGTCTTCGATGACCTGCACGGTTGCAGCCGCCAAAGGCTTTTTGGCCTTCTCTTTCTCGGTGGCGCTTTCTGGGTTTGCAGAGACATATTTGTTGATCCACGTTTGCAGATCTTTTTCAAGCTGGATCCGGTCGGGGCTGGTCCCGATCTTATCGCGCACCATGCATTTCAGGTAATGGCTAAAGCGCGACACCGCGAAGATATAAGGCAGGCGCGACGACATGTTGTCAGACGCCGTGGCCAGATCGTCCACGTATTTCTTGGGCCGGTAAAGCGACTGCGCACCGATAAAGGCCGCCTTGTCGGTATGCTTGCGGTGGATCAGGCCGATCAGGCCGGCCTTGCTCAACTCACCCTCACGCCGGTCGGTGATCGACACTTCGGTAGGGATTTTCATGTCCTTGGACCCGTCACCGGTATCAAAGGCATAGGTTGGCAGGTTCATCACCTCACCACCGGACTGCACGCCGCGGATTTTTACGGTCCAGCCATGTTCCTTATGCGCCCGGTTGATGTTTGCGGCCATCGCGTGGGCGGCGTTCATCCACGCATATTGGTTGCCCTCGTGCCCGTCGGTTTCCTCGATAAAGTTGAACTCTTCAACGACCGAACTGCCATCTTGGGTATAGGGTTCGCGTGACAGCACACGCGGCAGGGTCAGGGCCAGATAGCGCGAGTTCTCGCTGTCCCGCAGGCTGTTCCACGCGGCATAGTCAGGCGTATCAAAAATCTCGGACAGATCATCGGGGTTGGGCATCTCGTTCCAGCTATCCATGCCAAGCAGGGCAGGTGCGGCCGCCGAGACGAATGGCGCATGCGACGCCGCCGCGATCTTGGACAGATCACGCAAAAGACCCACATCGCCGCTTGACTGGTCAAAGTAGAAGTCCCCGATCAGTGTGCCGAAAGGCTTACCGCCCATCGTGCCGAATTCCTGTTCGTAGATCTTCTGGAACAAGGGGGACTTGTCCCATTTGGCACCGGGATACCGGCGCAGTTCGCTTTTCAGCTCACCCTTCGAGACGTTCATGACATTCACCCGCAGGCTGCTATCCGTCTCAGAGTTGTTGACCGTGTAGGCCAGACCGCGCCAGCTGCTTTCCAGTTCCTGGAATTCCTTGGCATGGATGATTTCGTTGACCTGCTTGGTCAGCTTTTCATCAATCTTTGCAAGCATCGCGCCGATTGTGTCGATGATATCCTCGGAAATGACGGTCTGGTCATCCAGCGCCTCGCGGACCAGTGTCACAACCGCATTGTCGACCTCTTTCGCCGCCTCATCGGTGCGCGGCTTGATGGTCTGCTTGAGCATATCGGAAAATTCATCAAGTTCGCTCAGGCCTTCCTGGACCTGGGCTTCCTGTGTCTGGGCTTCTTCTGCCATTTTACGTTTCCCTATTGGTGCCGCAATCTGCGCCCCGAGGGGCGCGCTCGCAGGTTATTATTCAGCTTTGTCTTCGTCTTCTTCGGCGTCAGCATTCGCCTCGGCCAATGCGGCCATCAGTTCCGGATCTTCAAGCAAGGCTTTCAGATGATCCTGCGCTTTGGACTTGCCGTTCATGTAGCGGGACAGGTTTGCAAGCTGTTCGCGCGCTTCCAGCAGTTTTGCCAGGGCAGGCACCTGACGGGCGACCTGCGCCGGGCCAAAGTCGTCCATCGAACTGAATTCAAGATTGACGCCAAGCTTGGTACCGCTGTCCGGGTCCAGCTTGTTTTCCACCGCAAATGACAGGCCCGGAGAGACGCTTGCCATGTAGTCATCAAGGGTGCCGGCGGTCACATCTGTAAAGTTCCGCTCGGCCAGTGGGGCCTTCTCCACTTGGGATGCATTTCCGGACAGATCAGACATCACGCCCATGACAAAAGGCAGCTCGACCATTTTCTCGCTGTCATAAGGATCGGCGTAGGAAATATTGACCCGCGGGGGGCGGTTACGCTTGATAAAACCTGTGGCAGAATCTGATGGCATTTAATCTCTCCTCAACATCGCGAACATGAAACTTTGTCTGAACTTTGAAGTCAACGTACTTCGCCTTCTAGTCGAGACAAACTGTGGTTGTATGTGCCAAATTACACATCGCCCTTCGGCGGTAACAAATCTGCGACAATCGCCGCGAAATCCTTGTCCAAATATGTGCGCGCCTTTGAGAGCAGCACCGGAATAGGGCTGGCGGGCTCGCGGACCCTGAAATACTCCTCAACCGCGCTGATCAGCGGGGCCACATGGGTGCGATCCGGGATGTCCGGAACCGGGCCGGGTTCGGCATCGGCGGCCGGTGCGGCCTGATTGGCGCCCTCACCAGCAAGCATTTTAAGCCGGTCCATGTATAGCACGAAACTGCTGCCCGACCCAAATGTGATTTTGGTCTGGTTCGCGTGTTCCGGCATCAGCGTTTCAATCGCCTCGATCAGCGGGCGGCCCACAAGCAGTCGCGCCTGCGTGACCAGCAACAGCGAGGGGGCGGCCGGTTCGTTGGTGGCCAGATAGCTTTCGACAGCAGTCAGGGTCTGCAAGGCGGCCGCCCTGTTTGGCACGGATGTGCTGATGGCGGGGGCTGGCTGCGTTGTCGCCGCAGGCGCCGGGCCGGGTGCGGCCGCAACCGCATCATCCGACGGCGCGTCGGTATCAGTGGCGGGCGCATCATCGTCGGTACTGGCGCCCTCGGCTGACCATGGGGTCAGATCATTGCGCGCATCCTGCATCATCGTCTGAATATTGGCGATGACGGTCTGGGTGGCGTCGATTGATGGCGTAAATGGCGCGTCCAGGCGCAGGCAGGCCGACTTAATCCGGTGCAGCGCATCGGCGGCCTTTGTCAGGGCGGCATGCGCCGCATCAACATGCTGCTTGTTGCCGGGTGCCGCAATCTCGGACATCAACGTGCCGGCGTTCAGCCCGACCTCACCCTCGCGCGGTTCGGATTGGCCGGTAGCAACCAGATGTCTGCGATAGGTCACTTCGCCCGGCCCGGCGAGGTTTGCATATTGCAGGGGTTGTCCAACGACGGTTGAGCCACCCAATTCGTCAATGGCCCCCCGGCGGTCAGAGGTCTCTTGCGGGTGCACGTCATTAGGGTGCGTTTCCAGCGCCAGCGCCAACCCATCGACGGCGTCTGCAAAATCGGGCAGTCGGCCGGCAAGGATCATCAGACGCGCCAGCAGTGACAGCAACCGGATATCGCGGCTGCGCTTCAACAGCCCGTTGATCGTCTCTTTCTCGGATTTGTGGTCGATTGACTTGGGATCAAATACCGTGCCGGGGGTAAATTCGTCATCGGGAGCCTTGATACCGGGGGTGAAATACCGCTCTGGCATCCGGGATTCGGCTTCGTAATAGTAATCCACGAAGGCCGCATCATCCGCCGCCTCAAGATCGGGGCCGCAGGAAGCATCTGCCGAAATAGGCTCCTTCATCCAGTCGTAGCTCATGACAGGTCTTTCATGTTGGGCAGCACAGTCAAATTCATCTTCCGCATAAATACCTTATCAATGACGATCACCGTGCCGCGCAGCCCGTCTTGGGTCAAGCAAGGGATTCCTGACCTGCAAAGGTGGTGCTTCACTTTTTGGCGGCATCGACGGCCGCCGCGTAGCTTTCGGCGAAATGGGCAAGGAACACATCAAGCATACCGTTTTCATGATCGCCGACCTTGGCGTCCCAGCGTTTGACAAACTCGTCCCAGGATTTCCGCCGGCCACCGGCAAGCAGGCCGCCACCGGTCGTTTCCTCGATGGCCTCCGGCGAGATGTCTTCCAGCAATTTGATCAGCGCAGGCTGAATGGCGGCGAAGACCGCTAGCTGATGGGTTTTCACATCTTCAAGGGCCGCCGTCATGCCTTGCCCGCCGGGCAGAAAGCCATCGCGCGGGCGCAGGAACATGACCTCTAACGCTTGGGTTGGGTCAGGCAGAAACTTGAGCGGGTTGTTTCCGATCGCCCCCATCATGGTCCGGTCGCCGCCTCGGGTGAATTTCTTGGCTGCCGCCCGATCCTGCAGCAATGTCATCAGCTCGGCTGCGGCAACCTTCATCGTCGCGCCCAACTCGCGGGCAAGGGCAATGGCATCCTCGGCATTGGCGCCTTCGGGCGTTTGAAGGCCAGCAGCCTCGCAAAAGGCCGTAACGATTGCGGCACCTTGATCCGGGCCGGGCGTCGCAGGGGCGGCGGGGGCAGGAGGTTGGCGCGGCGCTTGGGGGGCGGGCGCGACCGCTGCGGGTGGGGCAGCAGGTGCGGGAGCGACTGCGGGCGGCGCCGCACCAAACGGCGAGTCCGAGTTGCCAAAGGGTGATGGTGCCGCTGCCGGGACAGGCGGTGCACTCGGGGCCGGTTGTGGCGGTGCTGGCGGCGGTGTGACGGGCAGCGGATTGACGATGAAGTCGCTTGCGAAATCTTCAAATGCCCGTGGGTCCGGGCGGGGATTGGGGTCAATCGGGGCTGCAGGCGCGCTGGCCACGGCCCATGGGTCGCTGTCGTCAAAAGCGGGTGGCGGTGGGGTTGCCGGGGTTTCGCCGGGCGCCGCAGCCGCGGCCCCTGCACCCAGCGACACCCCGATAAAGTAGTGTCCAACCTGAAACCGGTCGCCTTGGCGGATCATATGCGCGCCTTCCAGCCGGTGCCGTTGCCCATCCAGAAAGACACCGTTGGTGGATACATCCGTCAGCCAATAGGCACCGTCTTTATAGGCAATGTCGAAATGGTGGCTTGAGATATGTTTTTGCGGGTCCGGCAAGGTCCAGTCCATGGCCGTCGAACGGCCAACCGTCAGCCCCTGTTGGGTGACAGTCGTCGTCGTTGGGCCGCCATCAGGCAGCCTGTCATAGTTTTCGATCCGCAGTGTGAGGGTCATGCAGTGCCGGGCCAGTTGGTAAAAAAGAACAAACGCTTAATAAACCTTGAAGAGTGATTCCGCCATGTCGATAAACCGGGCCAGCAAGATCGGCCTGCGCGACAGATCGGCACGCGCAAGACAAGACAGGATCGCCGTATTCAAGGCGCGTGGTGCGCGGCTTGCAGGGACTTGGGCGGGATCATTGGGGGCGATGGACCCGCCTGACCATCCGGCAGCCAGTGCCAGATGCACACCGGGTGATTTTGCGGGCGCCCATAATGCTTCGCGCATGATGTGATGGCGCATGGCCGCGTCCGGGCGGCCGATCCAGCCGGCCACAAGTTCCATCATCTGCCGATCCAGCGCAGTCAGGGCATCGGGCATCATGCGCAGGCATTCATGCCCCCACCAGATGGCGAGCTTGGGCTGAATCGCAAAGGCGGTGAAGGTGATCGCCTCTTCGGGCGTTGTCGATTGCCGCAGGCGCATCAGGTAGTGCAGCGCTTCTTCTTCGGGCTGTGGCCGTTGTTGGGTCAGCTCGGCAAGCTGCGGAATCCCGACATAGAGATCGGCCAGCGTGTCATACCGTGTTGCAACCGCCGGCGGCCTTGTCTTTTCGTCGTCTCCGGGCGGGGCGTCGTCTGGTGACATAATGGCATCGCTCCAATGACTTGATGTGGCGCAACCGGCCATTCACAATATGCGGGCGAGTTTCGGGAGTTGCGGATCAACCGTCAAGCATGGTTTTGGGATTTATCTGCAAAATTCAGACGTGTGGTCAGACTGGACGCGGCTGCAACCCATGCCGCATGTTGGCCGAAAAAGGGAAATGAATGAACAATCGCTTTGTGATCGCCTATCGGTGGATCGTCTTTGGGTTAGCCGCCGGTTACTGCATTCGGACACTTGTTTTTGGCGGGTTCGACAATTTTGGCGGACCATTCCGATTTCTGACGATCTGGGCGCTTTTTGCATCCTTCTTTGCAGCCAGCCGCATGATGGCGTTGATGGAAGGACGCAGTGACCGACGCTGGGACGGGTTTGTCTGTGCGACTGCGGTGCTCAACACGATGGTCGTTTTCCTGTACTGGCGCTTGTATTTTGCAGATCCGAATTCGGTGACCCGGGATGGTCAGTTGGCTGCGTGGCATCTGGAACTTTATCTGCATCTGTTTGGGCCGCTGCTACAGTGGATTGATACGGTGTTCATTCATCGCAGCTATCGCAGGCTTCTGGCTGCGGTTGGGTGGCTTACTGGCGTTATTGCGCTCTACGTTCTTTGGGCAGAACTGATTGTGCAGCGCTTCAATGATACGCCGGTCGGCAGCGTCACATCAGGCCTGCCCTATCCTTTCCTGAACAATCTGGAACTGCCGGGGCGGTTGATTTTCTATGCGACCAATCTGGGGATGGCATTTGTGCTGCTGCTTGCCTTTGCAGGGATCGCATGGCTGGTCAGGCGCCAATTTCCTGTGCCAGCAACGCCTTAAGCCCGGACCGATAGTCAGGGTAAAGCAGGGTCACCCCCAGTTCATCCTTGATCCGGTCATTCCGGACCTTCTTGCTTTCGGCATAGAAACTGCGGGCCATCGGGGTCATTTCGGCGGTCTCGAAGGGCTCGGCAGGTGGGGGCGGCATGCCTAAAAGCGCGGCGGCGTAGCCAATGACGTCTTCGGGTGGCGCAGGATCATCATCGCAGACATTATAGGCAGCCCCCGGATTGGGCCGCGCGATCGAGGCCGCAAGGACCCGTGCGATGTCGGCGACATGTGTGCGGCTAAAGACCTGACCCGGCTTGATGATGCGGCGGGCCGTGCCGGCGCGGACCTTGGAAAACGGGCCGCGACCGGGGCCATAGATGCCGGCAAGGCGGAAAATATGCAGCGGCAGCCCCGGGATTGCGGCCCAGGCGGCCTCTGCCGCGACGCGGGCGATGCCGCGTTTGGTTGCGGGGGTCAGTGCTGTGTTCTCATCGACCCAGTCACCCCCATGATCCCCATAGACCCCTGTGGTGGACAGGTAGCCGACCCATTGGAATTGTTCGGCGCGCGCCGCGATTTCATCGCGTAGCGCGCCAAGCACCGGGTCGCCTGCTTCATCCGGTGCAGCCGAGATCAGCAGATGGGTCGCTGCATTCAGTGCCGGGATCATGTCGGCGCCGGGCCAAATGCGGGGTTCAACACCTTCGTTCATCAGGCGCGCCGCGCGGTCTTCTGACCGGGTGGTGCCGATGATCCGCCATTCCTGCGGCAGCAATATGCGGGACAAGGCACGGGCGCTGTAGCCATGCCCGAATGAGAGAAGCGTATTTGTCATATGCCGGTGGTGCCAGCGCTGGCGCAAATCCGCAAGACCATGTTAGCCTTCCAAAGATGGACCCGACACATGATGTAGATAACGCCTATGCGCTTACTTCCAAGGAAGAGGTCAAGGCGCTTTATCAATCATGGGCGCATAGCTATGACACCGCGTTCGGCGATGGGCAGGGGTATCAGCTGCCGCGCGAGGTTGTGCTGGGCTATCTGGCCGGTGACGGCTGTGGGCCGGTTCTGGATGTGGGCGCGGGGACCGGCCTTGTCGGGATGCACCTGCAAGGTGCGGGTGTCGGCCCT
The DNA here is from genome assembly GCF_038443705.2 of Yoonia sp. SS1-5. Lineage (NCBI taxonomy): Bacteria > Pseudomonadati > Pseudomonadota > Alphaproteobacteria > Rhodobacterales > Paracoccaceae > Yoonia > Yoonia rhodophyticola. Next base: position 2,856,126 of record NZ_CP151767.2, read on the forward strand.
GTCGATGGGGTCGATCTTTCCGAGGAAATGTTGCGGGTTGCCGAAATGAAAGGGTGCTACCGGCACCTGACCGGCGGGGACATCACACAGCCGCTCCAGCTGCCGGCGGCACCCTATGCGGGCATCGTCAGTGCGGGGACGTTTACCTTTGGGCATGTGGGCCCTGTCGCATTGCAACATTTGCTGAATGTGGCGGCGCCCGGTGCGGTCTTTTCGCTTTCGGTGAATGACGCGCATTTCGTGGCGGACGGGTTTGAGGCCGCATTGGACGCGCTGGCAGATCAGATCATGGATCTGAATTTTCGGCAGGTCCGGATTTACGATGATCGGGCGGATGCGGCGCATCGCAATGACATGGCGCGGCTTGTGCTGTTTCGAAAGCGCTAGGCTGCGTAGTTTGATCCCTCCTCATCAAGGATCGCCTTGAGCTCGGCCAGATGCCGGGCGTCCTGCTCGGGGTAGCTTTCGAGTTCCTGGGCTGTTTTTTCGGCGATGTCATCGGGCAGAACACGCAGGGGCAGGCCGGTTTGCAAGGCCCGGATATACGTCTCGCATGCCCTCTCGAAATAATAGAGCCGGTTGAACGTGTCCGCCACCGTGTCGCCAATGATCAGAACGCCATGATTGCCCATGATCATCACCTTCTTCTTGGGGTCCGAAAACAGGGCCGCGCAGCGCTCGCCCTCATCCTCGAACGCCAGGCCGCCATAGCTGTCATCAATGACATAACGGTTGAAAAACGTGCAGCAGGTTTGTTCGATCGGGGGCAGACGGCTGTCCTGCAGGCTGGCCAGAACTGTCGCAAACACCGAATGAACATGCATCGCGCAGCGGGCATGCGGCACATTGCGGTGAATGCCCCCATGCAGGCCCCACGCCGTCGGATCAGGCGCATCGGGGCCGGTCATGGCATCGGGATCATTGGCATCAACCAGTATCATGTCGCTGGCCTTGATCCGCGAGAAATGCATCTGGTTGGGGTTCATCAGAAACCGGGTGCCGTTATCATTCACCGCAAGGCTGAAATGGTTGGCCACGGCCTCATGCATATTTAGCCGGGCTGTCCAGCGAAAGGCGGCAGCCAGATCAACCCGTTCGGGCCAGAATTCCATATTGTGCTTGGTCATTGCGGGGCCTATCGGTTTGCGTGTCCTTGTCAGACCTGAAATGATATCGCTGATAATCACAAGAGATAAGAGACCTACATGGCATTTCAGCCCGCAAAATGGCCGCGCAAGCTGCGGTCGCAGGAATGGTTCGGTGGCACCCACAAGGACGCGATATATCACCGGTCATGGATGAAGAACCAAGGCCTGCCAGCCGATCTGCTGGATGGCCGTCCGGTGATTGGTATCTGCAATACGTGGTCCGAATTGACGCCTTGCAACGCGCATCTGCGCGATCTGGCCGAACGGGTAAAGTTCGGCGTCTATGAGGCGGGTGGTTTTCCGGTCGAATTTCCGGTGTTCTCGCCGTCCGAGGTTGCGCTGCGCCCGACGGCGATGATGTTTCGCAACCTTTGCGCCATGGATGTCGAGGAATCGCTGCGCGGCAAGCCGATTGACGGGGTTGTCCTGCTGGCCGGTTGTGACAAGACCACCCCGGCCCTGCTGATGGGTGCCGCATCGGTGGATATTCCGGCGATCATGGTCTCGGGCGGTCCCATGTTGAACGGGAATTTCCGGGGCGAGACAATAGGCTCCGGTACACATATCCGCAAGTTTTCTGCCGATGTCGCCGCAGGCAAGATGACACCCGAGGAATTCGTTGCGGCCGAGGCATCCATGTCCCGCTCGCCAGGTTCCTGCAACACGATGGGCACCGCAAGCACGATGGCATCAATGGCCGAGGCGCTGGGCATGGCCCTGTCCGGGAATGCCGCTATTCCGGCAGTGGACAGCCGGCGCAGGGTGATGGCGCATGTCTCGGGCCGGCGGATCGTGGATATGGTCAAGGATGACCTGAAACCGTCGGATATCATGACAAAGCCCGCTTTTGAAAATGCGATCCGGACGAATGGGGCGATTGGGGGATCGACCAATGCGGTTGTGCATCTTCTGGCACTTGCCGGACGATGTGAAGTTGACCTGAGCCTTGATGACTGGGACCGCTGCGGCAAGGACGTCCCGACAATCGTGAACCTGATGCCATCAGGCAAATATCTGATGGAAGAGTTCTTTCATGCCGGCGGCTTGCCCGTTGTCATCAAGCGGCTCGGTGATGCGGGACTGCTGCACAAGGATGCGCTGACCGTATCAGGCGGGCCGATCTGGGACGAGGTCAAGGATGTCACCAACTGGAATGAAGATGTGATCCTGCCCGTCGACAAGGCGCTGACATCTTCGGGGGGCATTGCAGTTTTGCGTGGTAATCTGGCCCCCGATGGCGCGGTCCTAAAACCCTCGGCAGCGTCGCCCGCGTTGATGAAACATCGGGGCCGGGCCGTCGTGTTCGAGGATATCGACGACTACAAGGCCAAGATTAAGGATGAGGATCTGGATATCGACGAAACCTGCGTGATGGTTTTGAAGAATTGCGGCCCGCGCGGCTATCCGGGCATGGCCGAAGTGGGTGACATGCTGCTGCCACCCAAGATCCTGCGCAAGGGTATCCGCGATATGGTTCGCGTCTCTGACGCCCGCATGTCGGGGACCGCATTTGGCACGGTTGTTCTGCATACCGCGCCTGAGGCCGCCGCAGGTGGTCCGCTGGCCATTGTGCGCGACGGGGACATGATTGAGCTGGATGTTGAGGGGCGCTGCATCCATCTCGATGTCCCCGAGGCCGAGATTGCCGCCCGGCTGGCCGCATGGACCCCGCCGGTCGAGCGGCCAAATGGGGGCTATGCGCAACTTTATCATGAAAAGGTGCTTGGCGCTGATACCGGTGCAGATTTTGATTTTCTGGTTGGGTGCCGGGGTAACGCGGTTGCAAGGGAGTCGCATTGATGGCCACAAATATCGCATTGGTTGGCATCGGAAAGATCGCCGTGGATCAACACGTGCCTGCAATCAACGGGTCAGATGACTGGCATCTGGCCGCAACTGTCAGCAGATCGGGCACGGTCGAGGGCGTGCAGGCTTATACTGATTTTGATCAGATGCTGGCGGATCGGGCCGATATACCAGTTGTATCGCTATGCTTGCCGCCTGTGCCGCGTTTTGATTATGCCCAGCGGGCCATTGCGGCCGGCCGTCATGTAATGCTGGAAAAGCCGCCCGGTGCAACCTTGGCCGAAGTCCACACGCTTGCAGAACTTGCCGCCGATGCGGGTGTGAGCCTTTTTGCCACATGGCATAGTCGGATGGCTGCCGGGGTGCCGCATGCCAAGGCGTGGCTTGCGGACAAGGATATCAAGGCCGCTCATATCACCTGGAAAGAGGATGTCCGGCGCTGGCATCCCGGGCAGGATTGGGTGTTTGCGCCAGGCGGCATGGGTGTCTTTGATCCCGGCAGCAACGCCCTGTCGATCATGACAGAGATATTGCCGATGCGGGTGCATCTGACCAAATCCGTTCTCGAATTTCCGGCCAATAGTGACACGCCGATTGCAGCGCAACTGACATGGACAGGTGGCGTGACAGGGGATTTCGACTGGCGTCAGGAAGGCCCGCAGAGCTGGGACATCACCGTGCAGACCGATGCGGGTGATCTGACCTTGCATGATGGGGGCGGTCGTCTGGTCATTGACGGATCTGCCGTGGATGTTGGGCCAAACCGGGAATACCCGGCCCTTTATGATCGCATGGCAGGGCTGATCAAAACCAATGCGTCTGATGTGGACCTGTCGCCGATGCATCATGTTGCAGATGCGCTGACACTGGGGCAGCGGGTGATGGTTGACCCGTTTCACCTTTAGCCTAACAGATTGGTAAAATGATAGAAATGAGACCCGCGCCACCAACAGGTGCGGGTTTTTTCGGGCTGATCATCGTAGTTCACAAATTGCCAGAAATTTACCATTTGATAAAAAAATATTTTGTGGCAGGCTGGCGGTAATTCAGCCAGGACAGGATCAGCCATGCCCAGCCCTATGACCCCCGGTATTGCGCCGGCCCGTTTACCGGCCGACGAACTCGCCGCAAATTTTGACGATCTGCACGCCCCCTACGCGCCGCATGAAGCGGCAGTGGCCGCGGATCGGTGCTACTTTTGTCATGACGCACCATGCGTGACGGCCTGCCCCACGGATATCGATATTCCCTTGTTTATCCGGCAGATCAGCACCGGAACACCGGAGGCAGCTGCAAAAACCATATTTGATCAGAATATCCTGGGCGGCATGTGCGCCCGTGTTTGCCCTACCGAGGATTTGTGCGAACAGGCCTGCGTGCGCGAAATGGCCGAGGGCAAACCGGTTGAGATTGGCAGGTTGCAGCGATACGCCACTGATACCTTGATGGCCAGGCAAAGCCACCCCTACAGCCGGGCCCCGTCGACTGGCAAGAAAGTTGCGGTTGTGGGCGCCGGGCCCGCCGGTCTGGCCTGTGCGCATCGGCTTGCGATGCATGGCCACGACGTCACCATCTACGATGCTGCTGACAAACCCGGCGGGCTGAATGAATTCGGTATTGCCGCCTACAAGGCCACGGATAATTTTGCAGCGGCAGAGGTTGACTGGCTGCTTGGCATCGGCGGGATCACCATCAAGACGGGTATGCGGCTGGGTGACAACCTGTCGCTGGACGACCTGACGGGCTGCTTTCCGGCCGTTTTCCTCGGTGTGGGTCTGGGCGGGGTGAACGCGCTTCGGGCGGAGGGCGAGGATAAGGACGGCGTGCGTGATGCTGTCAATTTCATTGCTGATCTGCGACAGGCGACTGACTTGGCCAACTTGCCTGTGGGCCGGGATGTGGTCGTCATTGGCGGCGGCATGACCGCTGTGGATGCGGCGGTGCAATCGAAACTGCTGGGTGCCCAGAATGTGACCATCGCTTATAGGCGTGGACGCGAACAGATGAGCGCCAGCAGGTTCGAACAGGATCTGGCCGCGTCAAAAGGTGTACGGCTTCTGTTCAACGCCCAACCCGTGGGGATACATGGCAACGGGGCCGCGCGCGAAATCGAGCTGGAATACACCAGCGATGATGGAACAGGGCTCAAGGGCACCGGCGAGACAATGCGTCTTGCCGCAGATCAGGTGTTCAAGGCCATCGGGCAGGCGCTTGCCACCGATGTGGGGCTGGCACTTGAAGGGCGGAAAATTGCGGTTGATGAAGTCGGGCGGACCAGCCTCGCCGGGGTCTGGGCGGGCGGTGATTGTGCCGCGGGCGGTAACGATCTGACGGTGACAGCCGTCGCCGAAGGGCGTGATGCTGCCGAAGACATCCACAATATGCTAACATCGTAAGATGGGTTTTAACCCATCTACCCTACGGGAGAGACATCATGGCTGACCTCACAACTGAATTTCTCGGCATCAAAAGCCCCAATCCGTTCTGGTTGGCTTCTGCCCCACCGACAGACAAGGAGTATAACGTCCGCCGCGCGTTCGAGGCTGGTTGGGGCGGTGTGGTCTGGAAGACCCTCGGCGCCGAGGGCCCACCCGTCGTGAACGTCAATGGCCCGCGCTACGGCGCCGTCTACGGCGCCGACCGGCGTTTGCTGGGTCTGAACAATATCGAACTGATCACCGACCGACCGCTTGAAACCAACCTGGAAGAAATCACACGGGTCAAGGCGGATTACCCCGATCGGGCCATGATCGTCAGCATCATGGTCCCCTGCGAGGAAGAGGCGTGGAAGGCAATCCTGCCCCGGGTGGCCGAAACGGGTGCAGACGGGATCGAACTGAATTTCGGCTGTCCACATGGCATGTCAGAGCGCGGCATGGGTGCGGCCGTCGGGCAGGTGCCTGAATATATCGAAATGGTCACGCGCTGGTGCAAGCAGTATTACGACAAACCTGTTATTGTGAAACTGACACCGAACATCACCGACGTGCGCAAACCCGCCGCAGCAGCCATGCGCGGTGGGGCTGATGCAGTCAGTCTGATCAACACGATCAATTCCATTACGTCGGTCAACCTGGACACCATGTCGCCCGAACCATCCATCGACGGCAAAGGGTCGCATGGCGGGTATTGCGGCCCTGCGGTCAAGCCCATTGCCATGTCGATGGTGTCAGAAATCGCCCGCAATCCGGAAACCCATGGTCTGCCGATCAGTGGGATCGGTGGGATTACGACCTGGCGTGATGCAGCAGAGTTCATCAGCTTGGGCTGCGGCAATGTGCAAGTTTGCACCGCCGCTATGACTTACGGGTTCAAGATCGTTCAGGAAATGGTCAGTGGCCTATCCCAATGGATGGATGAAAAAGGTTATACATCGGTAGAAGAGGTCGTTGGTCGCGCTGTTCCAAACGTGACCGACTGGCAGTACCTAAACCTCAACTACGTCGCTAAAGCCAAGATCAACCAGGACGATTGCATCAAGTGTGGACGTTGCTATGCGGCGTGCGAAGATACCAGTCATCAGGCGATTGCGATGTCTGATGACCGGACATTCAGCGTGATCGACGCCGAATGCGTCGCTTGCAATCTCTGCGTTGATGTCTGCCCTGTTGAAAACTGCATTACAATGGAAGCGATGGCGCCCGGGCAGGTTGATCCGCGTACAGGCAAAATCGTTGAAAAAGATTACGCCAATTGGACAACCCACCCCAACAACCCGGGGGCGGTCGCGGCAGAATAATCGGTGTCTGCAGACTTTTCATTGCGAAAAGTCTGCTCACGGGCAAAGTCTTCGTCACGAAGACTTTGCGTCGCTCAAACATGTACCGTCAAATGGTCGGATGCGCAGATGACAACAAACTGGTCGGCGCATTCAATCAAATGAAAGCCGCGCCGGACCACCTCGGCAATCATCGCCTCGCGTCCGACTTCCCGCTCGACATCGCGGACTGCCCGTCGAACGACACCGCCCGACATGGCGGCTTTTGCACTAAAAAGCTGGTGAAAAAAGGCTGGATTTCCGCCGGCGAAACGGGTTTGGCGCATCTGGATTTGTCTCATGCGTCAAGGCTAGATCTGACTTGGTTTATAAAACCTTACTATCAGACACGCAGCATATTTCGCAAAACTTGATCCAGAAATGCGCCTGCGCCTGCCAGAGGGTCATCTGTGTTCAAGACTGCGCGCACCTGCACGTCAAAATCCGCATAGTGCTGTGTTAGCGCCCAGATCGAAAAGATCAGATGATGCGGGTCAATATCCGCAATCCTTCCTGTTTCTGACCAATTTTTGATGACCGCTGCCTTCTCATCCACCAACGCCTTCAGATCGCCGCTAAGGTAGTTTGCGATATGTGGGGCGCCTTGCAGGATTTCTGTCGCAAAAAGTCTGCTCTCTCGGGGGTAATCCCTGCTCATATCAAGTTTGCGCCGGGCATAGCCCAGGATTTCCGCGACCGGGTCGCCGTGCCTGTCCATCTGCGCAAGCGGTGTCAGCCAGGTTTCCAGCAGCCGCTCCAGCAATGCGGTATAAATCGCATCCTTCGAAGGGAAATAATAGAGCAGGTTCGGCTTGGACAACCCGGCCGCCTCAGCGATTTGATCCAGCGTTGATCCCCTGAATCCGAATTGCGAAAATACGTCCAGACCAGCGGATAGAATGGCGGCCTTGTTACGTTGCTGGATACGGGTTTGGGGTTTGTTCAAAACGGTGACCTGCTCATTTTTCGGGCGTCGCTGGGCGCAATCGGCCTGATTTGCATAACCTATCAGCATCCGCCTGCATTCTGCGCGGAAAACTTGACTGCACTTCCCCCTCTGTTAGCGTTGTTTTGACCAGTTGGTCAAACCAAGATGAAGGAGCCCGCCAAATGCCAGCCCCCGGAGAAAACCTGCGTATCAATGGCGAGCGTCTGTGGGACAGTCTGATGGAGATGGCCAAGATCGGCCCCGGTATTGCGGGCGGCAACAACCGGCAGACCCTGACCGACGAAGACAGCGAGGGCCGCCACTTGTTTCAGCAATGGTGCAAGGATGCGGGTTGCACCATGGGTGTCGACGAGATCGGCAATATGTTTGCCCGGCGGGATGGGACGGACCCGGACGCGCTGCCCGTCTATGTCGGATCACATCTGGATACACAGCCGACCGGCGGGAAATATGATGGTGTGCTTGGTGTGCTCGGCGGGCTGGAGATTATCCGCACGCTCAACGACCTCGACATCAAGACAAAGCACCCAATTGTCGTGACCAACTGGACGAATGAGGAAGGCACACGGTATGCGCCCGCCATGCTCGCCTCCGGTGTTTTTGCGGGCAAGCACACGCTGGACTGGGCCAATGACCGGGTGGATGCGGACGGCAAACGCTTTGGGGATGAACTGGAACGTATCGGCTGGAAAGGCACCGAAAAGGTCGGCGACCGCAAGATGCATGCGTTCTTTGAACTGCATATCGAACAAGGGCCGATCCTTGAGGCAGAGGGCAAGGATATCGGTGTCGTCACCCACGGGCAGGGCCTGCGCTGGATCGAATGCACGGTTGCCGGAAAGGAAAGCCACACCGGATCAACCCCGATGCATATGCGCAAAAATGCGGGGCGCGGGTTGGCGCTGATCACCGAACTGGTCCACGAGATTGCGATGAAAAATCAGCCCAACGCGGTGGGCGCCATCGGCCATATCGACGTGCATCCCAACAGCCGCAACATCATCCCCGGCAAGGTGGTCTTTACTGTCGATATGCGGACCCATCTGCTGGATAAGCTGAACGCGATGGTGGCCGAACTGATGGAGCGGGCACCGAAGCTTTGCGAAGATATCGGGGTCACCTTCGAGGCGGAAATCGTCGGCCAATTCGACCCGCCCGCCTTTGACGAAGGCTGCGTAAAGGCAGTACGGAACGCAGCAGAGCGGCTGGGCTATAGCCACATGGATATCGTATCAGGCGCGGGGCATGACGCCTGCTGGATCAACGACCTCTACCCGACATCCATGGTCATGTGCCCCTGCGTGGATGGGCTGAGCCACAACGAGGCCGAAGAAATCAGCCCCGAATGGGCGCGGGCCGGGACAGATGTGCTGTTCCACGCGGTGCTGGAAACGGCGGAGATTGTGGGGTGATACTGGGAATTTTCGATAACTGGCCGCAGTTAATTGAGGTTGTCGGAATATGGTTTGCTGGAACTGCCACGTTTACAGCGGCGATAGTAGCTCTTCGCGTTGCGAACAGGGCAAATGCTCAAGATGTTAGACTTGTTGCTAGACCAATGCAGGAAGTCACCGTGGGTGGTGGAGAGCCTAAGAAGGTTTTTCATGTTGCAGCAACTAACGTCGGTCATCGGAAAGTCACCATCACTCACTTGGGCGCGAGATCCTTGTTCAAATTAAATAGCTTCGTTTTAATCACCGGCCTGCCGGGTGATTCACCCGTACCTACCCACTTAGAGGACGGAGAGGTTGCACACTGGCGATTTCCAGAACTGCGGGATGATGGGAAAAACTGGTATGGAGATTTCGCAAAGCGATTTGAGGAATATAACTGGCTCAGTCGCTGGGTTTTATTGCGAAGCTTCCGTTTTCTAATTGTGACAAGCTTGGGAAATACCATTCTTTCAAAGCCGTCAAAGGAGTTTCGAAAGAAAGTATATGAGCAAATGGAGAAGGACCCGGACAAATGACCAAAGTCGTCAAAAACGGCACCATCGTCACGCATGATCTGACCTACAAGGCGGACGTCCTGATTGACGGCGGCAAGATCATTGAGATTGGCCCGGACCTGAAAGGGGACGAGGAGCTTGACGCCACCGGTTGCTACGTCATGCCCGGCGGTATTGACCCGCATGTGCATCTGGAAATGCCGTTCATGGGCACCTATTCCAGCGATGATTTTGAGTCCGGCACACGCGCGGGCCTTGCCGGTGGCACCACGATGGTGGTCGATTTCTGCCTGCCCAATCAGGGCGAAAGCCTGCTTGACGCCATCAAACGCTGGGACAATAAATCGACCCGCGCCAATTGCGACTACTCCTTCCACATGGCCGTCACCTGGTGGGGCGAGCAGGTGTTCAACGACATGGAAACGGTCGTGAAGGATCGGGGGATCAACACGTTTAAACATTTCCTCGCCTATAAAGGCGCGTTGATGGTGAATGATGATGAGCTGTTTTCCAGCTTTAACCGCCTGTCGGAACTGGGGGCCATCGCCATGGTCCATGCCGAAAACGGGGATGTTGTGGCCGAGATGACGGCGAAACTGCTGGCTGAGGGGAATACCGGGCCCGAAGGGCATGCCTATTCCCGACCGTCTCAGGTCGAAGGCGAGGCGACGAACCGCGCCATCATGATCGCCGATATGGCGGGCGTGCCGCTCTACGTCGTGCATACCTCCTGCGAAGAAGCGCATGAAGCGATCCGCCGTGCCCGTCAGCAGGGCAAGCGGGTCTGGGGCGAGCCGCTGATCCAGCATCTGACGCTGGACGAGTCCGAGTATTTCAACAAGGATTGGGACCACGCCGCGCGCCGCGTTATGTCGCCTCCGTTCCGCAACAAGCAGCATCAGGATAGCCTCTGGGCCGGCTTGCAGTCCGGGTCCCTGTCCGTCGTGGCGACAGATCATTGCGCCTTTACGACCGAACAAAAGCGGACGGGCGTTGGTGATTTTTCGAAAATCCCGAACGGGACAGGGGGGCTTGAGGACCGGATGCCGATGCTCTGGACCCATGGGGTAAAGACCGGGCGGCTCACGCCGAATGAGTTTGTCGCTGTGACCTCGACCAATATCGCGAAGATCCTGAACTGCTATCCCAAGAAGGGGGCCGTGCTGGTCGGTGCCGATGCTGATCTGGTGGTCTGGGACCCCGAGAAGTCAAAGACGATCACTGCGGGCAGCCAACAATCGGCGATCGACTACAACGTGTTCGAGGGCAAAGAGGTGACAGGCCTGCCGCGCTTTACCCTGACACGCGGCCATGTGGCGATCCATGACGGCGAAGTGCGCACGCAGGAAGGCCACGGCAAGTTCGTAAAGCGCGAGGCGAACACGCCTACCAACAAGGCGCTGAGCACGTGGAAGGAACTGACCGCACCAAGGCCGGTGGAGCGGACGGGCATTCCGGCAACGGGGGTCTAGCATCATCTCTCTTCCAAAACGATATATGTCGGTTGATCGCTTCCTTTTGGTTATCTTCTCGACGATCATTTTGACATTTCCTGCGATGGCGGCTTGGGGTTGGCTCCAGCCGGGTAACGAGGACAAGTCGTTAATTTCTTTTTTGGAGATGTTAGAAACGCTACCCGGTTTTGTGGTTGTCTCGTTGTTCTTTGGCTGGATTGTTTGGATCCCGGTCGCACTGATTGCACTGGTCGTTGGAATGCCACTTTGGATCAGCGCTCTGAAGTTTTTTGCGAAGAAGAACGTGCGACAACGGATGTCAGTAGTGATCGCTACCCTGCTTGTTGTTTGTGTCACCACACTTGGTACGGATATCTTCTTCATGACGTTGAGCGCGTCGCCGCATGGTGCGGGGCGATTTGCAGTTACGATTGTGTTTGGGCCCGCAGCCGCTGTTATCGCGATTGTGATAACCCAACTCTTGTACGGATTCGACTAGAATGGATGCAGCGATTTCAGCTTCCGACCTGAACCTCACCTTTCAAACCAATGATGGACCGGTTCACGCCCTCAAGGACGTGGACCTCGACATTGCAAAGGGTGACTTCGTCAGCTTCATCGGCCCCTCGGGCTGTGGCAAGACGACCTTTCTGCGTTGCATCGCTGGGCTGGAAACGCCCACAGGCGGGGAGATTACCGTCAATGGTATGACCCCGGATGAGGCGCGGCGGGCGCGGGCTTATGGCTATGTGTTTCAGGCGGCGGGGCTTTATCCCTGGCGCACGATTGGCGGGAATATCAGGCTGCCGCTGGAGATTATGGGGTTTTCAAAGGCCGAGCAGGCAGAGCGCGTGACCCGTGTTCTGGAACTGGTCGAGCTGGCTGGGTTTGAGAAGAAATTCCCATGGCAGCTGTCAGGCGGGATGCAGCAGCGGGCCTCGATTGCCCGGGCGCTGGCGTTTGATGCGGATATTCTCTTGATGGATGAGCCCTTTGGCGCGCTGGACGAGATCGTGCGGGATCATTTGAATGAGCAGCTGCTTCAGCTTTGGGCCCGGACGGAAAAGACGATTGGTTTCGTCACGCACTCGATCCCAGAGGCGGTGTATCTGTCCACCAAGATTGTCGTGATGTCCCCCCGCCCCGGTCGCATCACCGATGTGATCGACAGCCCGCTGCCCAAAGAGCGGCCTTTGGATATTCGCGATACCCCGGAGTTCATCGCCGTGGCGCATAGGGTGCGTGAAGGACTGCGCGCGGGGCATGATGATGCCTGAGGATTTTGAGTATTTTTGGCGAGATGATGGGGGTCTTGTGTGAAATCGCTGCTGCCTGTTCTGACAGTTGTGGGTGCGATCCTGTTGTTTTGGGTCGTGTCAGTTGTGCCCATGAACATGCATCTGACCGCAGATCAGGCGCAGCGCGACGGTGTGGCCGTCACGCCTGAAACACCGGCCGCAAGGCAAGCGTATTCCGGGATCGGCCTGAGCCTGCGCAACCTTCATCTGATTGGCCCGACTTTTACCCTGGATCGTCCGCGCCTGCCTTCGCCCCATCAGGTTGCGCTGGAGCTTTGGCAGACGACCGCAGAGAAGAAGATCACCTCGAAAAGGTCGCTGGTCTATCATGGCTGGGTGACCCTTTCGGCGACGTTGCTGGGTTTTGCCATTGGCACGGGCCTCGGGATCCTTCTGGCGGTTGGGATTGTCTACAACAGGGCGATGGATATGAGCGTGATGCCCTGGGCTATTGCGAGCCAGACGATCCCTATTCTTGCGCTTGCCCCGATGATCATCGTCATGCTGGGATCTGTCGGGATACAGGGTTTGTTTCCCAAGGCGATTATCAGCGCCTATCTGAGCTTTTTTCCGGTGGTTGTGGGGATGGTCAAGGGGTTGCGCAGCCCCGACGCGATGCAGCTGGATTTGCTGCACACCTACCATGCCAGCCCCGCCCAGGGGTTCTGGAAATTGCGGTTGCCGGCCTCGGTCCCATATCTTTTTGCGTCCCTCAAGATCGGGATCTCCGCATCACTGGTGGGCGCGATTGTTGCCGAGTTGCCAACCGGTGCGCGGGCCGGTTTTGGCGCGCGTATGCTTGTGGGTGATCAATACGGGCAGCCGCTGGTCACCTGGGCCGCCCTTTTTGCCGCCGCAATAACGGCCGCCACGCTGGTGGGGCTATTCAGTCTGATCGAGCGGATTACCCTGCGCCGGATGGGGATGACAACAGCATGAGTGGCAGCGTTGCATTCATCAGTGTCATTGCTGTCTGGGCGGCTGGTTGGCTGATCAATATTCGCCTGGCCCGCAGTGCCGCCGCCAATACTCGATTTGTCCGGTTTCTGGTGCCGCTGATTTTTGGGTTATCCCTGCTGATCATGTGGGAGCTTTTGGTGCGGCTCTTGGAGATCAGCCCCGTGATACTTCCCGCCCCTACAGCGATTGCGGAGCGGTTTTCCCAATCAATCCCACTTTTGTGGGCGGATTTTGTGCAGACCGTGATCAAGGGCGCGATGACCGGCTATGTCATCGGCGCCCTTGCCGCCTTGATTGTGGCCCTGCTTGCGGATCGCTCGGCCTTTCTGACCCGGGGCATTCTGCCGGTGGGCGGGTTTATGGCCGCCCTGCCGATTGTGGGAACCGCCCCGATTTTCGTGAAATGGCTGGGGAGCGATTGGGAATCCAAGGCTGCTGTGGTCGGCGTGATGGTCTTTTTCCCGATCCTCGTGAACATCGTTGCGGGGCTGCGCGATACCACCGCGATGCAGCGGGACCTTATGCGCACCTATGGCGCCGGATATTGGGCCACGCTGTTCAAGCTTCGGCTGCCCGCGGCGATGCCATTTATCTTTAACGGGCTGAAGATCGCGACGACACTGGCCTTGATTGGGGCGATTGTTGCTGAATTTTTCGGCTCGCCCACGGTTGGCATGGGCTTTCGGATATCAACATCGGTCGGCCAGCTTGCGCTGGATGTGGTCTGGGCCGAAATTGTTGTGGCAGCGATTGCTGGCAGCGCATTTTATGGGCTTGCGGCATGGGCAGAAGGGCGGGTGACATTCTGGCATCCGTCACAACGGACATAACCAACGCCCCCGGGGAAGGGGCCAAACTGACTTGGAGGTCAAAGAAGATGAGAAATTTCATGATGACGGCGGCGCTTGCGACCGGCTTGGGCGGGACGGCCTTTGCTGATGGGCACGCGAATGATGTGACTTTGCAGTTGCAATGGGTCACGCAATCACAGTTTGCAGGCTACTATGTAGCGCTTGACGAAGGGTTCTATGAGGAAGAGGGGCTGAACGTCACCATCCTGCCCGGTGGTCCAGATATTGCCCCGCCGCAGGTGCTGGCAGGTGGCGGCGCTGATGTCATGCTGAACTGGATGCCCTCTGCCCTTGCCGCCCGGGAAAAGGGACTGCCGGTGGTGAATATTGCCCAACCCTTCAAGACATCCGGGTTGATGCTGACCTGCTGGAAGGACACCGGGATCACATCTGTCGAGGACTTTAAGGGCAAGACCATTGGTGTTTGGTTCTTTGGTAACGAATATCCGTTCCTGAGCTGGATGAGCCAGGAGGGTATTTCGACCGATGGTGGCGAGGATGGCGTGACTGTGCTGAAGCAGGGGTTCAACGTTGATCCGCTGTTGCAACGGCAGGCCGATTGTATCTCGACCATGACATACAACGAATATGGGCAGGTGCTGGATGCGGGTGTCAGCCCCGATGAGTTGGTGACGTTCAAATACGAAGATCAGGGTGTTGCCACGCTGGAAGACGGGATTTACGCGCTGGAAGAGAACCTCGAAGACCCCGTGTTTGTGGACAAAATGGTCCGCTTCGTTCGCGCCTCGATGAAAGGCTGGAAATGGGCCGAGGAAAACCCCGAGGCAGCCGCAGGTATCGTGCTGGATTATGACGAGACCGGTGCGCAGACCGAAGCCGCGCAGATCAGGATGATGGGTGAGATTGCCAAGCTGACGGCCGGATCTGACGGATCTCTTGACCCGGCTGACTATCAGCGAACGGTTGATACGCTGCTTGCCGGTGGGTCTGATCCGGTGATTTCGGCCGAGCCCGAAGGTGCGTGGACCAGCGTCATCACTGACCAGGCGCTGAACTAAGGTCAGCCTGACATTCACTGCAACGGCAAACCCCGGGCGTCAGTCCGGGGTTTTTTGCGTGATGCGCATTGCTCCGGGTTTTCGTGCGAAAGGCCCATGACTGATGATTTTGCGGGCAGATGGGGGTCCCGAACAGTAAAGTGACAATGTAAAGGTTGATTTTTTGCGCGCGTTAAGAAATCTTGTGGGCAAACACGTCTGCGGGCTCTCCCAGACCGGCGCCGGGAGATGGCATGACGACCAGAAGTAAGAAGATCAGGAATATGGAGGACTTTGCCGCCGTCAGCGGGATTTCCCGCCCGACGCTGTCCAAGTTTTTTCATGACCCCGAGACGGTGCGTGTGTCGACCCGGTCGCGGATCGAGGCGGCGCTGGAAAAGTATGACTATCGGCCAAACATCTATGCGATGAACCAGAACCGGAAGCTGACCAAGAATGTCGGTATCGTGGTTCCCTATCTGGCTGACCCTGTGTTTGCGGAACTGGCGCGGAATGTCGAACAACGCTGCATTGATGCCGGGTACAGACCCACGCTGTTCAGTTCGCATGGCTCACCGGCGCTTGAGGCGGAAATTCTTGATAACCTTGTGTCGATGAAGCCTGCCGGGGTCCTGTTGGCACCGCTTGGCCGGTCATCGGACCGCCGCGCGCTTGAAAAATTCTGCAAGCAAGTCCCGACAGTTCTGTTTGACAGTAGCGTTGAGGAATTCGGGATTGCCTTTGTCGGGTCGGACAATGCGCAATTTACCGAATTGATTACCGATTACCTGTGCCGGACCGGCGAGGCGCCGTGTTTCTTTGAAATGCAGAACCCGGCCAACCCCAACGCGCATCGCCGCCGCGTGGGGTATCTGGATGCAATGCAGAAATTCGGGTATCCGCCGCGGGTGATATCCGTCCCAGGCGAGGGCTGGGATTTCGAAGAGATCGGTCGGCAGGGCGGCCGCAATGCACTGGCGTCCGGCGCGTTCGAGACGAACACGGTTCTGTGCAGCAATGATCGCCTGGCAATTGGCCTGTTAACGGCTTGTTATGAGGAAGGGCGCATCGTCGGGCGGGGTGCAGATTGCACGATTCGCGTGGCTGGTCAGGACGATCATCCGTTTTCGCGCTATACCTGCCCGCCGCTGACAACCGTTGCACATGACTATGATGCGGTATCCAAACACGCGGTTGAGGGGCTTTTCGCGGCGATCGAGGATCAGCCAGGCCCTTGGAAAAGCACACGAATGCAGGGAAAGCTGATCATGCGAGACTCAGCATAACCAACTTATATTTTACGCGCGTAAATTTTTTATTGACGTCGCGTACAAAGTTCCTCTAGGTTAGGGCATCACATCCAACCAGGGAGGAAACGGATGTCTTTCAAACGTTCACTACTTACAGCAACGGCTATGTCGCTGATTACCGCCAGCAGCGCATTTGCTGACGGACATTCTGCGACGATCACCATCGCCACCGTCAACAACGGCGACATGATCCGCATGCAGGGTTACACCGACCAGTTCACCGAAGAGACAGGCATCGCCGTCGAGTGGGTTACGCTGGAAGAAAACGTGCTGCGTCAGCGCGTCACAACGGACATCACCACCAAGGGTGGTCAGTTCGACATCATGACAATCGGCATGTACGAAACGCCGATCTGGGGTGCCAACGAATGGCTTGTCCCACTTGATGATCTGTCCGAAGAGTATGATGTAGCCGACATCCTGCCAGCAATGGCCGGTGGTCTGTCTCATGATGGCACGCTTTATGCAGCACCATTCTATGGCGAAAGCTCCATGGTGATGTATCGCACTGACCTGATGGAAGCAGCCGGTCTGGAAATGCCGGACGCGCCAACATGGGAATTCATTGCCGAAGCTGCGGCTGCGATGACCGACCGGGACAATGAAATCAACGGGATCTGCCTGCGTGGTAAGGCCGGTTGGGGTGAAGGCGGTGCTTTCATCACAGCAATGTCCAACTCCTTTGGTGCCCGCTGGTTCGACATGGACTGGAATGCACAGTTCGACACAGAAGCATGGGCAAACACCCTGAACTTCTACAAAGACATGATGGATGCATCCGGCCCAGCTGGTTACGCCACCAATGGCTTTAACGAGAACCTGTCCCTGTTCAACCAGGGTAAGTGCGGCATGTGGATTGACGCGACTGTTGCGGCATCCTTCGTGACTGGCGACGATTCGACTGTTGCTGACAGCGTTGGTTTCGCACTGGCACCTGATAACGGTCTGGGCAAGCGGTCCAACTGGTTGTGGGCCTGGGCGCTTGCAATCCCAGCTGGTACGCAGCAGGAAGCAGAAGCCAAGCAGTTCATCGAGTGGGCCACATCCAAGGACTATATCGAGCTGGTAGCCGCAAACGAAGGTTGGGCCAACGTGCCTCCGGGCGCCCGTACATCGCTGTACGAAAACCCTGACTATCTGGCAGTGCCTTTCGCGCAGATGACACTGGACTCGATCCTGTCTGCCGATCCTAACGACTCGACCGTTGAGCCAAGCCCATATGTGGGTGTCCAGTTCGCAGCGATCCCAGAGTTTGCCGGTATCGCAACAGAAGTGAGCCAGGAATTCTCTGCCGCCTATGCTGGTCAGCAGTCGGTTGAAGAAGCGCTTGAGAAAGCACAGGCGATCACAAACGAAGCTATGGAAGCAGCCGGCTACAAGTAAGCCGCCGCTTCAAGCACAATCCAGAGGGCGGCATGTGACCGTCGCCCTCTGACACCCAGTCTACCCCTTCATGCAAGTTGTCGTAACATGGCAGCGCTGCGCCAATGCAGCGGACTGTCAACGGAGGAGATGTATCCAATGGCGACCAAGGCTTCCCGATCCGCGGCCCGGCTGATGATGGCCCCAGCAGTTGTTCTGCTTCTGGGCTGGATGTTGGTCCCGCTGATCATGACATTATGGTTCTCGTTCCGGACCTACTTGCCTCTGCGCGGAGGTGACCAGGGCTGGACCGGTTTTGACAATTACGTCCGGTTTGTTTCTTCGAGTGCGTTCTGGCCTGCGGTGCAGACGACGCTGATCATCGTGGTTGGCGTTCTGATTATCACGGTCGTGTTGGGTATCCTGCTTGCGATGCTTCTGGACCAGCCGATGTGGGGCCAGGGTATTGTCCGCATTCTTGTCATCGCCCCCTTCTTTGTTATGCCAACCGTGTCCGCACTGGTCTGGAAAAACATGTTCATGGATCCGGTGAACGGGTTGTTTGCCCATCTGTTCCAATTTTTTGGTGCCGAACCCGTCAGTTGGTTGTCCGACGCGGCGATGCCCTCGATCATCATGATCGTCAGCTGGCAGTGGCTGCCATTCGCGACCCTGATCCTGCTGACAGCCATCCAGTCGCTGGATAGCGAACAACTGGAAGCCGCTGAAATGGACGGCGCGCCGCAGCTGAAACGGTTCTTCTATATTATCCTGCCGCATCTGAGCCGCGCGATTACCATCGTGTTGCTGATCCAGACGATCTTTCTGCTGGCGATCTTTGCAGAGATCTTCGTGACCACAGGCGGCGCATTCGGCACACGGACACTGTCCTACCTGATCTTCCAGCGGGTGCTGGAAAGCCAGAATGTCGGTCTCGGCTCCGCCGGTGGCGTCTATGCCATCATCCTCGCAAACATCGTCGCGATCTTCCTGATGCGGATCGTCGGCAAGAATTTGGATAACTGATCATGGCACGTGCTGTTTCATCCCGTCGTAAACTGATCAACACGTCCATTGCCTGGATTATCGGCCTGTTGATCTTCTTTCCAATCCTTTGGACCATCCTGACCAGCTTCAAGACCGAAGCGCAGGCCATCGCCAGCCCACCCATCTTTCTGGGCTTTGACTGGACGCTGGAAAACTATGCCGTGGTCATGGAACGGTCCAACTATGGGCGGTTCTTGTGGAACTCGATCATCATCGCGGGTGGCTCGACCATTCTGGGGCTGATGATCGCGGTTCCGGCGGCCTGGTCCATGGCCTTTGTGCCATCCAAGCGGACCAAGGACATCCTGCTTTGGATGCTGTCGACCAAGATGCTGCCCGCTGTGGGCGTGCTTTATCCCATCTATCTGTTGTTTATCGAGATGGGGCTTCTAGACAGTCGCGCAGGTCTTGTTGTGGTCCTGATGTTGATCAACCTGCCGATCATTGTCTGGATGCTATATACCTACTTTCGCGAAATCCCGGTCGAGATCCTTGAAGCCGCCCGGATGGATGGCGCCACGCTGAAGGAAGAAGTGCTTTATATCCTGACGCCAATGGCAATTCCGGGCATCGCATCTACCATGCTTTTGAACTTCATCCTGGCATGGAACGAAGCCTTCTGGACCCTCAACCTGACAGCCGTGAACGCGGCACCACTGACGGCCTTCATTGCAAGCTATTCCAGCCCCGAAGGCCTGTTCTTTGCGAAACTCAGCGCGGCCTCGACTATGGCTATTGCGCCGATCCTCATTCTTGGCTGGTTCAGCCAGAAACAACTTGTCCGCGGCCTGACCTTCGGCGCGGTGAAATAAGGAACCTGACACATGGGACAAATCCAACTCAAACAGGTGACCAAGAGCTTCGGCGATGTTCAGGTCATTCCTCCGCTGGACCTGACCATTCAGGACGGTGAGTTCACAGTCTTCGTCGGCCCTTCGGGGTGCGGTAAATCCACCCTTCTGCGTCTGATCGCAGGATTGGAGGACATTACCACCGGCCATATCGAGATTGACGGCGTGGATGCCACCGATCTTGTGCCCGCCAAGCGCGGTCTGGCCATGGTGTTCCAATCCTACGCCCTCTATCCGCATATGTCGGTGCGCAAGAATATCGCGTTCCCGCTGAAGATGGCCAAGATGGATCAGGCCGAAATTGACAGGCGGGTGGATGCAGCTGCCCGGGTCCTGAACCTGGCGGACTATATTGACCGCCGTCCGGGGCAACTGTCTGGTGGTCAGCGTCAGCGTGTGGCCATCGGCCGGGCCATTGTCCGCGAACCGTCTGCGTTCCTGTTCGACGAACCATTGTCGAACCTTGATGCCGCCTTGCGGGTCGGAATGCGGATGGAAATCTCCGAACTGCACACAAAGCTGGCGACCACGATGGTCTATGTGACCCACGATCAGGTCGAGGCCATGACCATGGCCGACAAGATCGTTGTGTTGCAGGCCGGTGTGATCGAACAGGTCGGCAGCCCGCTCGAGCTTTACCGCGCGCCGCGGAACAAATTCGTGGCGGGTTTCATCGGATCGCCCAAGATGAATTTCATCGAGGGCGAGCTGGCCGCGCGGCATGGCGCACATACGATTGGTGTCCGGCCGGAACATATCGACGTTGTGGTCAGTGGTGGCGAATGGCAAGGCACTGTCGGGGTCGCAGAACATCTTGGCTCTGACACCTTCTTTCATATCCACAATACCGGGTTGGCCGAAACACTGACCGTGCGCGCGATTGGCGATGTCAGCCTCAAGCACGGGGATACTATTCACCTGACCCCGCGCACCGAGGAAATCCACAAATTCGATGCAAGTGGTTTGCGGATCGAATGACACGGCTGGCGGGGAAGACAGCGCTGATCACCGGTGCCGCACGCGGCATCGGCCTCGCCTTCGCGCAAGCCTATGTGCGCCAAGGCGCACGCGTCGCGATAGGCGACATTGATATCGACCGCGCCCGTGATGCGGCGGCCGCAATTGGCTCTTCCGCCTTTGCGGTGGAAATGGATGTCACGGATCAGGACAGTATTGCGGGCGCTGTTGCCGCAACCATTGCGACCTTCGGGCAGATCGACATCCTGATCAACAACGCGGCAATTTTCACCGCCGCCCCAATCGTCGAGATCACGCGCGCCGATTATGACAAGGTGTTTGCGATCAACGTCGCCGGCACATTGTTCACGATGCAGGCCGTCGCGGATCACATGATCAAACAGGGGATCAGGGGCAAAATCATCAATATGGCAAGTCAGGCCGGGCGCCGGGGCGAGCCGTTGGTCGGCGTCTATTGCGCAAGCAAGGCCGCCGTCATCAGCCTGACCCAATCGGCGGGTCTGAACCTGATCCAGCACGGGATCAATGTGAACGCGATCGCACCGGGTGTTGTGGATGGCGAACATTGGGACGGCGTGGACGCGTTCTTTGCGAAATACGAGGGCAAGGCACCCGGGCAGAAAAAGAAAGAGGTCGGCGAAGCCGTCCCCTATGGCCGCATGGGCACCGCTGACGACTTGACGGGCATGGCGATATTCCTCGCCAGCGAGGAGGCCGCCTATGTCGTCGCGCAAACCTATAATGTGGACGGCGGGAATTGGATGAGCTGATGAAAGATCACGTGCGGGGAGGGGATCTTATGAAACTCAGTAATGCAACGCTGGCAAATTTGCCTGCGGGGATCGTGACACCGACCTATGACCGGTCGGCGCTGTCAGCGGGGATCGTGCATATTGGTCTGGGCAATTTTCACCGCGCCCATCAGGCGTGGTATCTGCACAGATTGATGCAGCAGGGTAAGGCGCTTGATTGGGCCATTATCGGTGCCGGTGTCCGGGCAGGGGATGCCGCGATGCGTGATCGTCTGCTGGCGCAGGACTGCCTGACCACGTTGATCGAACTTGATCCCGCCGGCCGCTCGGCCGAGGTGACGGGCGCGATGATAGATTTTCTGCCGGTCGAGGAGGGCAACGCCGCATTGATCCGGGCGATGTCCGATCCTGCCATCCGGATTGTCGCGCTGACAGTCACCGAAGGTGGCTATTATGTGGATGCCACCGGTGCGTTGGATCTTTCACATCCTGATATTCGGCACGATGCGGCGAACCCCGACACGCCCCGCACCGCCTTTGGGGCGATGGTTGCGGCGCTGAAAATCCGCCGCGATGCCGGGCATGGCCCATTCACGGGTCAATGCTGTGACAACCTTCAGCATAATGGCGTCATTCTGCGCCAGACCGTTGTCGGGCTGGCCCGCCTCAGCGATGCTGATCTTGCTGACTGGATCGACGCAAACGCAACTTTCCCCAATGCCATGGTCGATTGTATCGTTCCGGCGACAGGCGAAAGTGAACTGGCGCTGGCCCGTGATCTGGGCGTTGATGATGCCGCACCGGTGACCCATGAAAACTATCGCCAATGGGTGATCGAGGATGCATTTTGTGCCGGGCGCCCCCCGTGGGAGGATGCCGGCGCGACATTGACCGACGATGTGCATGCCTATGAGACCATGAAGATCCGCACCTTGAATGCAGGCCATCAGGTCCTGGCCAACGCGGGCGAGCTTTTGGGCGTTCCGACGATTGCGGCCTGTATGAGCGAGCCGCAGATCGCGGCCTTCTTCCGCAAGGTGCAGACGACTGAAATTATTCCCTATATCGACGCAGTACCCGAGGTGACACCGGCCGAATATCTGGCCTTGATCGAACGCCGCTTTGCCAACCCCGAGATACATGACACAACCCGTCGGGTCGCCTTTGACGGCAGTTCACGGCACCCGGGTTTTGTTCTGCCCATTCTGCGCGACGCGTTGGCGGCTGGTGGTCCGATTGAGGGCCTGGCCCTGACAGAAGCCCTGTGGTGCCGGATGTGTGCGGGTACCCGCGAGGATGGTTCGGATATTGCCCCAAATGATCCGCACTGGGCTGATCTGACCGCTGCCGCGCAGACCGCCAAGGACAGGCCAGCTGCATGGCTCGAACAGGCACAGTTCTATGGTGATCTAGGCGAGAATACCGCGTTGGCGCAGGCCTTTGCCAAGTGGCTGAACCTGATCTGGGCCGATGGTAGCTGGCACGCGTTGCAGCACTATGCAGAAACGGTCGGCTGACGGGCCGCAAGCCGCGGGGTCATTCTTGGGGAATATCCCAAGCATTGTATCGGGCTTGCTGCGGCGCCCTTCCCGGGGGGTGCGGTGAAAATCGGCGTAGGTTTCGCTGGGTTGGGCGGGCTAATCTGACGAATGTCCCCATCGGTACCATGCGTCAGTTCTAACGCCAGCCGCGCCTGCGCGGCACCCGAACGGCCAGCATCGGCTTGAGCAATGGCGACGCGAACCTGTCAAGATCAAGTGCCTCGTGAACCCCGGTAACGACCTCGCCATCCAGTTGGGTCCGGACGGCTGACCGGGAATAGAAGGGCGCATCAAGCATATTGAGAACCTGTGTCGGTGTTGTGCCCGGGTCGGCACGGGTCTCGCGCTTGACTTGCCATAGTGATCGTTTGAACCGGGTGCGTGGCGGGGCCTCTACAATCTGCGCATGGCCGCCCTTGTCAAAGGCAATCGCGGTATCAAGCGTCGTTCCATCGCGCCGCACGGCGTCATAAATGCAGGTCGCCCCGGTTTGTGTCGGGTATCGCCCCCATGTCCAAAAGCTGAAATCCTGTTCCAATGCGCGTGTGCCAAAATTGGCATCAAAATAGCCGTGGCCGGACCACTGCCAGCCCTTGGCCTCCAGATCGACTTTGATATCTGCTGATGGGGCGAAGGGGCGCCAGATATGGGCGCCATCCGGGGTCAATGGCAGTTCGACATGGGTGATCGCATGCGGGCGTATGGTGATCTGGCCACGCACCCGGCTGATCAACGGGGGGCTTGCGATTTCGTTGATATCAATCACCAGATCCGATCCGGTCCAGCGCATGCTGGAGGGGCCGACCTGAAACAGGTCGTCCGTTGTATGCAGCGCCTGTCTGCCCCGATCGGTCATGGTGAAACGCCCGCCCGGCCCATATGTGGCGACGTTGATGCAGCAATGATTGGCCGGATCGCGCCTGCCGGACCACGCATACCAGGGTGAAAAGACCGACCCTATGAACCCGATGACAGAGACCGCTTTGGTCCCGCAGTCGCTGATCCCATCGACATACCACCACGCGTATCCGTTTGGGGGGACGTCGATTGCAAAGCATGGTCCGTCATGATCGCCGCGGCCGCGTGCCGTGCGGAGAGGACTGCCATCGGCACCCCCGCCCCCGGATGCGTGCCGCCCCCGCACAGATACAGACCCGGGATCGCCGTGCGTGCTGTTGGTCGCTTGAACGCCGCCGTCAGGCCGTGCGGGCTGCGCCCGTAAAGCGAACCTTGGCTGGCTGGAAACAGCGCGTCGAACCCGTGTGGCGTCGTCAATGTCTGAGGGCCGGGGACCGGATCGAAGGTCAGTCCGAAATCCTTGAACCGGTTGAATATCACTGTCTGACATAGGGTTTTTTCCTTTTCCGGATCGCGAGGAATGGGCGGCGCGTTCATGATCACTTCGAACCGCTGCATGGCTGTCGGATCAACCTGCCCGTGGTCCTGCGCGCAAAGATACAGCGTGGCGTCATTGGGCATGCCGCCTTCGGCAATGGTTGTAAATTCCGCCTTCGGGTTCTGGGCGAAAAAGACGGTGTGATGCGCCAGATCAACGCCCTTGGGCGCCGCGGCAAACGCATAGACATAGGCCGACAGGCTGCGCGGCTCGGTTGCGTCATGACTGACGACTTCTTTGGGGGCTTCGCCCAAAAGGCCCGTGGCCAATGCGCGCGGATCCCCGTTGAACAGCACGATATCGGCCGGGTAATGTCGCGCGGCGGTCTGCACGCCGGTAATCCGGCCCTGTTGCCGGGTGATCCGGGTGACCTTGGTGCCATAGCGGAATTCTGCGCCATGCGCCTTTGCGCGCGAGGCGATGGTGGCCGCAAGCCGGCTCATCCCGCCATCGACTGTCCAGACGCCCTTGGCCTCTGCCTGCCATATCAATGCAAGCAAGGCGGGCGCGGCATAGGGCGATCCGCCGACATAGGTCGCATAGCGGCCAAATAGCTGCGCCAGCCGGGGTTCCGAGAATGCGGATTTCAACATCCCGGCCAGTGTTTTGTGGGGGGCCATATCCCAGATCAGCTTGGGGTTTTTCAAAACGCTCCGCGTCACCGCCTTTTGATCCGGCGCGGGAGTTTGCATCATCGGCGCATCAAACCCATCAAAAAGCCGCGCCGCCCGTGCGGAAAAAGCGGCAAACTGTTTTGCGGCCTTCGCCCCAAAGGCCCTGTCTACATTTGCAATATTCTCGTCCGCGTCGACTGTCAGATCCAGCTTGGTGCCGTCCAACCAATAGTGCCGGGCTAGAACATGCAGTGGGGTCAGCGCGATATGATTGTCCAATCGTTCGCCAACATCCGCAAACAGGCTTTCGAACACCGGCAGCATCGTCAGTACGGTGGGGCCTGCATCAACTGGCCCGCATTCCGATGGCAGCGTCCGCATTTTGCCGCCCGGTTCGTCGTGCATATCAAGGACGGTGACCTTGCAGCCTCGATGGCTTAACCGCAGCGCAGCGGCCAACCCGGCGATCCCCGCACCGACAATGATAATTTCAGGAGCATTGCCGCTCATCAGTCCCCATGACCCATGTGTTGGTTTTGATTTACATTGACACATGTAAACTAAAATGGACACTATGAAGTGACCTGTGGAGGCTATGATGAAAATCTCCGACCGAATTGAAATGACGATGAATGCCGCGATCAGCAATGGTCAGGGTGGTATTGCGCCGGCCAAGCTTGCCGCGGCGTTGAACTATGCCGTCACGCCGGGGGGCGCTCGAATCAGGCCGACAATCCTGATGTCGGTTGCGATGGCCTGCGGCGATGATTGCCCCAAGCTGACAAATGCGGCTGGTATCGCGTTGGAGCTGATCCATTGCGCCAGCCTTGTGCATGATGACCTGCCCTGCTTTGACGATGCTGATCTGCGCAGGGGAAAACCCGCGCTGCATCGTGCCTTTTCCGAACCGCTTGCGGTCTTGACGGGCGACAGCCTGATTGTGATGGCCTTTCAGGTTCTGGCTGCGGCGGCTGCGCATACACCCAACCGCGCCCTTCAATTGATCGAGATTCTGGGGATGCGTACTGGCATGCCCTATGGCATCTGTGCCGGGCAGGGTTGGGAAAGCGAAGATCAGATAGATCTATCCGCCTATCATCAGGCCAAGACCGGCGCGCTGTTTATCGCCGCCACGCAGATGGGCGCTGTTGCTGCGGGGCAAGAGGCGGAACCATGGGCCGAACTGGGCGCCCGGATTGGCGAGGCCTTTCAGGTTGCTGACGATCTGCGCGACGCGCTTTGTGACGAGGCAACATTGGGCAAGCCTGCCGGTCAGGATGATCTGCACGGACGCCCGAATGCGGTTGCGTCCCTTGGTATTGCAGGCGCGGTTCAGCGGTTTGACGATATTCTGGGCGGTGCGATTTCGTCGATCCCCGCTTGCCCGGGCGAGGCTGCGCTGGCCCAGATGGTGCGCGCCTATGCCGATAAACTGGTGCCGGCCGGCGCGCGCAAGCGGCCAACTGTTCCGGGCGAATAATGGCCGATGTTGGCCTTTCCACATCACCGGTAAGCCCATCGCAGCAAACCGTGCGCCGGGCCAGTTGGGTCACCCGTTTGGTGGCCAGCCCGCGATTTCAAAGCTGGGCTGCCCGCTTTCCGCTCACGCGGCGCATCGTGCGCCGGGAAGGCGACGCGATGTTCGATCTTGTCGCGGGCTTTTGCCATTCACAAATCCTGCAGGCGCTGGTCAAGCTGGGAATACCGGACATGTTGCGCACGGCGCAATTGGATGAAACCGCGCTGGCCCGCGCCGCCGCCGTGCCCCTGGCCAGAATGCGGGTGCTGCTGGCGGGTGGGGTTGCGATTGGTGTGTTGAAGCAGGGGCGGCATGGCGATTATGGCCTGACCGTCCGCGGGGCTGCCTTGGCGGGCGTGCCGGGTCTTGCTGGCATGATCGCCCATCATGATGTGCTTTATCGCGATCTTGCAGATCCGGTCGCCTTCTTCCGTGGCGAGGTCGAAACCGAGCTGGCCGCGTTTTGGCCCTATGTTTTTGGGGCCGGTGCTGCGGCAGATCCCGATGCCGCAGCGACCTATTCGCAATTGATGGCCGACAGCCAAACCCTTGTTGCTGCGGACACTCTTGCCTTGGCCGATTTTGGGCAGACGCGCAGTTTCATGGATGTCGGGGGTGGCACCGGTGCGTTTCTTGCGGCGGTGGGGCAGCAATATCCCGCCCTGGCGCTGACGCTGTTTGATCTGCCGGCGGTGGTTGATGCTGCACATGACCGATTCGATGCGCTGCGCATGGCGGACCGGCTGACTGTTCTCTCTGGCTCATTCCGTGACGATCCCTTGCCCGCCGGGCATGACATGATCAGTCTCGTTCGGGTGCTTTATGATCATGACGATGCGACGGTTCTGTCCCTGCTCGGCGCCGTTTTCAAAGCACTTCCCGTCGGGGGTCGTCTGTTGGTGTCAGAGCCGATGACGGGGGGTGCAAGCCCCCAAAAGGCAGGTGACGCTTATTTTGCGCTGTATTGTCTGGCGATGCGTACCGGCAAGGCGCGGTCCCCGGCCGAGATCGCGGCGTTGATGGCCCAAGCCGGCTTTGCACAGATTTCGGCGCCGCGCAGCAGACGCCCATTCATTACCACAGTCCTGCAGGGTGTCAGGCAGAGTTGACACATTCAATGTCCAAAACAATTGACACTCGGCGACGTAAAGCTAGACTGACACTCAGATAATGCGCCGCGTGCGAGTCTTGGGCAAAGACGCGCGCGGCAGGTGGGAGACGTTTTGGAAAGCAAAGCGGTCATACTTTCAGCGCCGGGCGACCTGACGCTAGACGCGGTGCCGATAACGCCGCCGGGCCATGATGATATTGTGGTCAAGACGCGGCATACCGGCATTTCGACGGGCACCGAGAAGCTGTTCTGGTCCGGCGAGATGCCCCCGTTCCCCGGTATGGGTTACCCGCTTGTCCCCGGATATGAGGCCGCAGGCGAAGTGGTCGAGGCGGGTTCTGATACCGGGTTCAAAGTTGGCGAACATGTCTTTGTGCCGGGGGCGAGCTGCTATCAGGGGGCATTTGGCCTTTTTGGTGCGGCCGCAGGTACGCTTGTGACGAAGGCTGATCGCGTGACCCGCATTGATCGCGGTTTTGGTGCAGCCGGTGCCTTGCTTGCGCTTGCTGCAACCGCGCGGCACGCAATGGCCGGGCCGAACAAGGCCGTGCCGGATTTGATTGTGGGGCATGGCGTATTGGGCCGCTTGCTGGCCCGCCTGACCGTGGCCGCCGGGGCGCCGCCCCCGACCGTCTGGGAGATCAATTCGGACCGGATGGCCGGTGCGCAGGGCTATGAGGTAATTGCACCGGATGCCGATACGCGCCGCGACTACATGTCTGTTTATGACGCGTCGGGCAGGGGTGACCTGCTGAATGATCTTATAGGTCGTATCGCCAAGGGGGGTGAGGTTGTACTGGCCGGGTTCTACACCGCGCCGCTGCAATTCGCCTTTCCGCCCGCTTTCATGAAGGAAGCACGCTTGCGGATCAGCGCCGAATGGGCTGCTGACGATATGACCGCCACGCGCGCCCTGGTCGAGGCAGGCACGCTGGAACTGGCCGATCTGATTACGCATCAGCGGCCATCGACCGCCGCGAAGGACGCTTACCAGACAGCATTCACGGATCAGGCTTGTCTGAAAATGATTTTGAATTGGGGTGCTGCATGAAAGACGAAATACCAAATCTGAAGGATTTCGATCAGCGCCTGCGAGATGAAGCAGCCGAAGAGCCCAATCTGGAAGTCCCGCAAGGAGAGCCCACCTCCAAAACGCAAATCATCGCGATTTACGGCAAAGGCGGTATCGGCAAATCATTCACGCTGGCAAATCTCAGCCACATGATGGCCGAAATGGGCAAGCGGGTTTTGCTGATTGGCTGCGACCCGAAGTCTGACACAACCAGCCTTTTGTTCGGCGGCAAGGCCTGTCCAACGATCATCGAAACCTCTGCCAAGAAAAAGCTTGCTGGCGAAGAGGTCGCCATCGGCGATGTCTGCTTCAAGCGCGGCGGGGTCTTCGCGATGGAGCTTGGCGGGCCTGAAGTTGGCCGGGGTTGTGGTGGGCGTGGGATCATCCACGGCTTTGAATTGCTTGAAAAGTTGGGATTTCATGATTGGGACTTTGACTATGTCCTGCTCGACTTTCTGGGTGATGTGGTGTGCGGAGGTTTTGGCCTGCCCATTGCCCGGGACATGGCTCAAAAGGTAATCTTGGTGGGATCAAATGACCTGCAGTCGCTTTATGTTGCTAACAATGTCTGCTCAGCAGTCGAATACTTCCGAAAGCTTGGTGGTAATGTTGGGGTGGCCGGGCTTGTCATCAACAAGGATGACGGAACCGGAGAGGCGCAAGCCTTCGCCAAGGCAGTTGATATTCCTGTCCTTGCTGCAATTCCACAAGATGACGATCTAAGGAAAAAATCGGCGAACTATCAGATTGTCGGCACCCATGAGAGCAAATGGGGTCCGATGTTCGAAGGCCTGGCCGAGGCCGTCGGTCTTGCGCCACCCGTGCGCCCCACCCCGCTTGATCAGGATGGGTTGCTGGGCCTGTTTGATGCCAAGGATACCGGCGGCGACTATCAACTGGTGCCTGCGACCGATGTCGATATGCGCGGCAAGAATGCCAAGCCCAAAGAGTCGTTGGAGGTCATCTATGACGACGCCTGAGGCGCAGGGATATGAAGTCGGCTATGATGAGGCTGGCAATGTCCAGATCATCGAAGGTGAGGCAAGGGCCGAGGTCCCGGATCAAGTCCGGGACGCAGTTGCGCTTGAAGGTGGCTGTACTGCAGGTGCGGCCACGATGGAAGCAGCGGCCCGGTCCGCTGGCAAATCCGACATCTTAGACCAATACGCCAAGGACTATCCGCAAGGCCCCCATGACCAGCCACAATCCATGTGCCCGGCATTTGGGTCTTTGCGCGTGGGCCTGCGCATGAAGCGTGTGGCGACAGTTCTCTCTGGCTCTGCCTGCTGTGTGTATGGCCTGACTTTCGTGTCTCACTTCTACGGCGCGCGTCGGTCGGTTGGCTATGTGCCGTTCAATTCCGAAACCTTGGTCACCGGCAAGCTGTTCGAGGATATCCGCGAAAGCGTGCACGATATGGCTGATCCTGATCGCTATGACGCGATTGTGGTGACAAATCTTTGCGTGCCGACGGCGTCCGGTGTGCCACTGCGGTTGCTGCCAAAGGAAATCAACGGCGTGCGCATCGTCGGCATTGATGTGCCCGGCTTTGGTATTCCAACCCATGCTGAGGCCAAGGATGTGCTGGCCGGTGCGATGCTGGCCTATGCCCGCGAAGAGGTCGCTGCCGGGCCGGTGCAAGCCCCTGTTGGTGGCAAGTCGGATCGTCCGACAGTCGCGTTGCTGGGCGAGATGTTCCCCGCCGATCCGATGATGATCGGCGCGATGCTAGCCCCGATGGGTCTGGCTGCTGGTCCTGTGGTGCCAACACGTGAATGGCGCGAACTTTATGCTGCTTTGGATTGTAGCGCTGTTGCCGCGATTCATCCGTTTTACACCGCCTCCATTCGTGAATTCGAAGCAGCGGGTCGCCCCATCGTTGGGTCCGCCCCGGTTGGATACGATGGCACGGCTGATTGGCTGGCGGGGATTGGTGACGCCTTTGGAATTGCCAAGGACCAGATCGCGGCGGCTCAAAACGCATTTTTGCCAGCAATCAAGGGTGCATTTGCCGGGGCCGGGATCGATGGCACAGTGACGCTGTCCGGTTACGAGGGGTCAGAACTGCTCGTCGCGCGCTTGCTGATCGAAAGCGGCGCGGATGTGCCTTATGTGGGCACGGCTTGCCCCAAAACGCCTTGGTCTGCCGCAGATGCCGAATGGTTAGCCGCAAAAGGTGTGAAGGTGGTCTATCGCGCGTCGCTTGAGGATGATCTGGCGGCTGTTGATGCGATCAAGCCTGACTTGGCAATTGGCACAACCCCGGTTGTGCAGCACGCGAAAGAGGCGGGGATCCCGGCGCTCTACTTTACGAATTTGATTTCGGCACGGCCACTCATGGGGCCAGCGGGGGCTGGTTCGTTGGCCCAGGTCGTGAATGCGGCCATTGGGGGCAAAGCCAAGATGGACAAGATGCGCGCCTTCTTTGAAGGCGTTGGGCGTGAAGACACAGCAGGTGTGTGGGAGGGGGCACCGAATTTGCGCCCTGACTACCGCGCGCAGCACCAAAAGAAGCTCGACAAGATGGCACGCGCCGCAAAGGCGGAGCAGATGATATGAAGAATTTTGGCCAAAATTCTTCCGCTGGGAAAAATCTTCGTCACGAAGATTTTTCGGCATCGAAAGGAGGCGCGTCTTGTTAATCACTGATCATGATCGCGCTGGTGGCTATTGGGGTGCTGTCTATGCCTTCTGTGCCGTAAAAGGACTGCAAGTCGTGATCGACGGCCCGGTCGGCTGCGAGAACCTCCCCGTGACATCCGTATTGCACTACACCGATGGTTTACCACCGCATGAACTGCCTATTGTCGTCACCGGTCTGGGTGAAACCGAGATGGGTGAAGGCACCGAGGAGGCGATGAAGCGCGCATGGGAGGTGCTTGATCCAGCGCTGCCCGCTGTTGTTGTGACAGGCTCCATTGCCGAGATGATCGGCGGCGGTGTGACCCCGCAAGGCACCAATATTCAGCGCTTCCTGCCCCGCACCATTGATGAGGATCAATGGGAATGTGCGGATCGGGCCATGACGTGGATTTTCACCGAATTTGGCATGACCAAAGGCCGGATGCCGCCTGAAAAGAAACGCGAAGAGGATGCCAAGCCGCGCGTGAACATTCTTGGGCCGATGTATGGGGCCTTTAACATGCCCTCGGATCTGGCTGAAATTCGGCGTCTCGTCGAAGGTATCGGGGCCGAGATCAATATGGTCATGCCGCTGGGTGCGCATGTGGCCGAGATGCGCAATCTGGTGAATGCTGATGTCAATGTCACCATGTATCGCGAGTTTGGGCGCGGACTGTGCGAAGTGCTGGGTAAACCGTATCTGCAAGCCCCTTTCGGTATTGATTCTACTACGAAATTCCTGCGCAAGCTGGGTGAGTTGACCGGGCTTGACCCTGAACCATTCATCGAACGCGAGAAGCATTCGACAATCAAACCGGTATGGGATCTGTGGCGGTCGGTCACACAGGATTTCTTTGCCACCGCTGAATTCGCCATCGTCGCCAATGAAACCTACGCCCGTGGCGTGCGGCATTTCTTGGAAAATGACCTTGGCTTTCCCTGCGCCTTTGCCGTGGCCCGCTGCAGAGGCAAGAAAACCAACAACGAGGAAGTGCGTCAATTGATGCACACCAAACGGCCACTCATCGTGCTCGGGTCCATCAATGAGAAGATGTATCTGGCCGAAATGAAGGCGGGGCATGGACCTAGTCCCGTCTTCATACCAGCAAGCTTTCCGGGGGCCGCCATTAGGCGGGCGACCGGGACGCCGTTTATGGGATATGCGGGTGCGACCTACCTGCTGCAGGAGGTCTGCAACGGGTTGTTTGATGCGCTGTTCCACATCCTGCCGCTTGGCACCGATATGGATGCGACCGATGCAACACTGACGCCGCTGCGCCGTGATTTCCCCTGGGATGCGGACGCGCAGGCCAAACTGGACGAAATCGTCGCGACGCATCCCATTCTGACCAGAATTTCTGCCGCCAAGACGCTGCGTGATGCAGCCGAACGGGCGGCCCTCGACGCCGGCAACGACCGGGTTGTTTTGGAGACCGTCGAGACACTGCAATCATCCTCGGGAGGACGGACATGACTGACTTTACCTCAGATGCCCCAGTGCTGCGCTCACGGACAGCACCACCAAAACGGGAATACTACGCCTATTTCGCCCTGATCTTTGTGGCGACCCTGCCGCTGGCTTTTCTGACGTGGGTTCTGACCGCCGCGCGCCGGATGGAATTGCCGGAAAAGGGACCATTCGCAAAGGCCTGGACGCAGGCCCGGATCATCACACCGCATATTTTCAACGCGTGAGGATCCAGCATGACATTTGCCCGAACGTGGGCATTCAGAGGTTCATCGCTCCCCCCCGGGGTGATGGATTGGGGCAGAGGAAGAGCTTCTGTCGTAACCCGGCCGCGGGGGGTGCGCGGCGTCAGAACCCAATTTTGGAGACAAAACATGGCTGACAAATCGGACCTGTCCTTCACAGGTCTCACTGACGAGCAGGCCCAGGAACTGCATTCGGTGTACATGAGCGGGTTTACGATCTTCACGATCGTAGCCGTGGTTGCTCACTTTCTGACGTACATC
This sequence comes from Yoonia sp. SS1-5, assembly GCF_038443705.2. NCBI lineage: Bacteria > Pseudomonadati > Pseudomonadota > Alphaproteobacteria > Rhodobacterales > Paracoccaceae > Yoonia > Yoonia rhodophyticola. Next base: position 2,889,444 of record NZ_CP151767.2, read on the forward strand.
AAGCTTCCCTGGTTCAGCTGGTAGGGAAAGGAAAAGCACATGGCACAGTTCTACAAGATCTGGCTGGTCTTCGACCCCCGCCGCGTTTTCGTGGCGCAGGGCGTTTTCCTGTTCCTTCTCGCAGCGATGATTCACCTCGTCCTGCTGAGCAATGAAAGCACAAACTGGTTCCAACTCGCCTTTGGCGCAGGTGGCTAACCGGCTTTGCCGCAAACACAGCTAGGGGCGGAGCGCGGGTTCCGCCCCTGGCAAACCGCAAGACATTGACGACGACAGGGCGCGCTCGAACGGGGTCGCAGGGCCTGTCCATGAATGGAGTAGGAAGATGGCACAGCTCAGCTTCGAAAGAAAATACCGGGTCCGTGGCGGGACATTGGTTGGCGGTGATCTGTTCGACTTTTGGGTGGGGCCATTTTATGTGGGCTTCTTCGGGGTCACGACGTTCTTTTTCGCCGTCCTTGGGACAATCTTGATTTTTTACGGGGCCAGCCAGGGCCCGACATGGAACCCGTGGTTGATTTCGATCAATCCGCCGCCACTGGAATATGGGCTGGGGGCCGCGCCGCTGCTTGACGGGGGGCTGTGGCAGATCATTACGATCTGTGCCATCGGCGCCTTTGTCAGCTGGATGATGCGCGAGGTCGAGATTTGCCGCAAACTGGGCATCGGCTATCACGTGCCTTTCGCCTTTGGTGTTGCCATCTTTGCCTATGTGACCCTTGTGGTGATCCGCCCCGTCCTGCTGGGCGCATGGGGTCATGGATTTCCCTATGGCATCTTCAGCCATCTCGATTGGGTGAACAACGTGGGCTACGCCTATGGCAACTTCCACTACAACCCGGTCCACATGATCGCGATCACCTTCTTCTTTACCAACTGTCTGGCATTGGCCTTGCACGGCAGCCTCGTGCTGTCCGCGGTCAATCCGGGCAAGGGCAAGGAGATCGCATCGCCTGACCATGAAGACACCTATTTCCGTGATCTGATCGGCTATTCCATCGGGCCGCTGGGCATTCACCGTCTGGGCTTGTTCCTTGCGCTGAACGCCGGGTTCTGGAGCGCGATCTGCATCGTGATTTCCGGCACCATCTGGTTCGAGGAATGGATCGTCTGGTGGGATTGGTATTACGAGCTGCCCTGGTGGCGGGACCTGTAAGGAGGACATGAACAATGGCTGAATATCAAAACATCTTCACCCAGGTTCAGGTTCAAGGCCCGCCTGAATTGGGGATCAACCCTGCTGAGACGAACCCTGCATCGGAACGGATCGGCAAGGGCCGTTTCTCGACCCTGTTCGGTTGGTTTGGCAACGCCCAGTTGGGTCCGCTGTATCTGGGCTCGTTCGGGGTAATTTCACTGGCGACGGGCCTGATCTGGTTCGTCATGGTCGGTTTGTCCTTCTGGGCGCAGGCCGACTACAACCCGGCGATCTTCCTGCGGGATCTGTTCTGGCTGTCGCTGGACCCACCCTCACCGGGCTATGGTCTGGGCATGCCGCCGATGGATGACGGGGGCTATTTCATGATTGCGTCCTTCTTCCTGCTGATTTCGGTGCTGACATGGTGGGTACGCACCTATCTGCGGGCCGAGGCGCTGGGCATGGGCAAGCATGTGGCCTGGGCGTTTGCGTCGGCGATCTGGCTGTTTCTTGTGCTGGGCCTGTTCCGGCCCATCCTGATGGGTGACTGGTCTGAAATGGTCCCATACGGGGTGTTCAGCCATCTGGACTGGACCAACCTGTTCTCGATCACGCATGGAAACCTGTTCTACAACCCGTTCCACGCCCTTTCGATTGTGTTCCTCTATGGCTCGGCCCTGCTGTTTGCGATGCATGGGGCGACCATTCTGGCCGTCAGCCGGTTTGGCGGTGAACGCGAGATCGAACAGATCGTTGACCGCGGCACGGCCACAGAGCGGGCCGCGCTGTTCTGGCGCTGGACTATGGGCTTTAACGCCACGATGGAAGGTATCCACCGTTGGGCCTGGTGGTTTGCAGTTCTGACCACATTGACAGGCGGCATTGGCATCCTGTTGTCTGGGACGGTCGTTGATAACTGGTTTGTCTGGGCGCAAGACCACGGCTTTGCGCCGGTCAACTGAGGAGAATGACGATGAGTGATAACGACAACATCCTTGAGACCACCAGCCGGGGGCGTCTGACCGCTGATGTGACGCTCCTGATGCTCAAAGGGGCAGGCTATGCGTTGGTGTTCTGTCTGGCATTGTGGTTCGTCATCGCGGTGATTGCGGTGATCGGACGGGCACTGCCCGAGGAAAGCCGTGAAACACCTGATCCGATCAACCGGTCGTCTTTGCCGATTGAGACGCCACTGGTGCAAGTTAGCTGATTGGGGCGGGCGGCTGGCGCGACGCTGCCGCCCGGTCCTTCGCTGTCGGGCCTCCCTCCCTGGCTGGCCCGTCATGGGGTCTGGCGACCCCGTTCCCTTCCTGTTGGCTACAGGAGACTGGCGTCGCAAACGGACTTGTCCGATTTGCGGCGCCTTTTTCATATCACAAAGGTGCCGCCATGACTAATCGCCCCCACACCCCCGTTCTCGATGCGGTTGCAGGTCCCGCGGATATCCGACGTCTAAGCGATGACGCCTTGGCAAGTCTGGCCGCAGATGTCCGGGCCGAGGTCATTTCGGCCGTGTCCGAAACCGGCGGGCATCTTGGGTCATCGCTGGGCGTGGTTGAGTTGACCGTGGCGCTGCATGCCGTCTTTGACACCCCGCGGGACAAGCTGATCTGGGACGTCTCGCATCAATGCTATCCGCACAAGGTGCTGACCGGTCGACGTGACCGGATCCGGACCCTGCGCCAGGAGGGTGGCTTGTCAGGTTTTACCAAACGGGCCGAGAGCGATTTTGACCCCTTTGGCGCTGCCCATTCCAGCACGTCCATTTCTGCCGCTTTGGGTTTCACAATTGGCCGGGATATGGGCCGGCCGACAGGTGATGCGATCGCCGTGATCGGCGACGGGTCCATCAGTGCTGGCATGGCTTATGAGGCGATGAACAATGCCGGCCACGAAGGTCGCCGGATGTTTGTCATTCTCAATGACAACGAGATGTCGATTGCCCCACCAACCGGTGCGATGTCGAAATATCTGTCCAGCCTCTATGCCTCGCCCATGGGCGATTTGCACAAGATGGCGGAAGGGTTCGAATCTGCATTGCCCGGCCCGATCCGGGATCATGCCCGCCGCGCCCGCCAATTGGTGACCGGCATGCAAACCGGCGGGTCCGGCACATTGTTTGAAGAACTGGGGTTCAGTTATGTCGGCCCCATTGACGGCCACGACATGTCCCAACTTCTGCCGGTCCTGCGCTCGGCCCGGACCCGCGCGACCGGACCGGTTCTGATCCATGTCTGTACCACCAAAGGCAAGGGCTATGCCCCCGCCGAACACAGTGCCGATTGCGGGCATGGTGTCGCGAAATTCGATGTGCAGACCGGAACGCAGGCCAAGGCAAAGTCAAATGCGCCAAGCTACACCAAGGTATTTGGCAGTGCCTTGACGGTCGAAGCGCAACAAGATCCCAATATCGTCGCGGTCACCGCTGCCATGCCATCGGGAACCGGGGTGAACATCATGGAGGAACGCTTCGCGTCCCGCGTCTTTGATGTCGGTATCGCAGAGCAGCATGCGGTGACGTTTGCAGGCGGCATGGCCGCGAGTGGCTTGCGTCCATTCTGCGCGATTTATTCGACTTTCCTGCAACGCGGCTATGATCAGGTGGTCCACGATATCGCCTTGCAAAACCTGCCGGTCCGCTTTGCGATTGATCGTGCCGGGCTGGTTGGCGCCGATGGTCCGACCCATGCCGGTTCCTTTGATATCGGGTATATGGCCGCACTACCGAATATGGTGGTGATGGCCGCCGGCAACGAGTTGGAGCTGATGCATATGGTCCGCACGGCCGCGGCCTATGATGACGGCCCCATCGCCTTTCGCTATCCGCGTGGCGAGGGCGTTGGCCTTGATTTGCCCGAACGCGGCAATGTCATTGAGATTGGCAAGGGCCGTATTGTGCAGGAGGGATCTGATGTCGCGCTGCTCTCCTTCGGCGCGCATCTGTCGGAATGCCAGATTGCGGCTGACCAAATGGCGGCACAGGGTGTGTCGGTTACGATTGCCGATGCCCGCTTTGCCAAGCCGCTGGATCGGGATTTGATCCGGCAACTGCTGCGGCATCACAAGGCTGTCGTGACGGTTGAGCAGGGCGCCCGTGGCGGATTTGGCGCCATGGTGCTGCATGATCTGGCCAATGACGGGCTGCTGGATGGCCGCTGCCAGGTCCGGACGATGACATTGCCCGATCGCTATATAGACCAGGCTGCGCCGGCGGCCATGTATGCCGATGCAGGTCTGACAGCTGTTGATATTGCAGCAACCGCGATGCAGGCCGCAGGGCTGAAGTTGAAACGCTCACCGGTCGGCGTCGCCTGAACCAGCCGTACGGTCGGGTCTGCGTCGCCGCGCGGGGCGAATAGGTCTTCACGCATCCGATCGAGGCCCGCGAAGTTCCTACCTTTTGCCGGTTTCACCACGCCAGAATTTTCGACTTGCCGTTTGTTACTTTATAAAATAATCCTCCCGAAACGATGGAGGTGGGTCCATGAGGAAACGCGCAGCTGCCCGGCAAACGGATGTTTTGACCGTGTTGAAGGCCTCTGACAGGCCAATGACAGCCTACCAAATTCTGGAACGGCTGCAGATCAGCGAGCCTGATATCGCCCCGCCCACCGTCTATCGCACACTATCGGCACTGACCGATCAAGGTCAGGCACACAGGTTGGAGTCGATCAAGGCCTTTGTTCCCTGCCGCTGCAGCCATGTCGAAAGCGTGCCTGTTCTGGCGATTTGCGAAGATTGCGGATCGGTCGAAGAACATGACGGCAGCAGCCTTTTGCCGCAGCTTGATGCGCTGACGGATCAGAATGCCTTTCGGGCTGATCGTCACATCGTCGAAATTCATGGGCAATGCGCCACCTGCGCCGCCTGAGCCAACGCAATCATTCAAACGGATTCATCATGAAACAAGCACTGTCTCTTATTGCCCTTGTCGCCGCCATGCCCGCCTTTGGCGAACAAACCCGCCAATTGGATGCCCACGAACATGGTGTTGGCAAGCTGAATATTGCCATCGACGGCACGACAGTGGCGATGGAATTTCACGCCCCTGGCGCCGACATTGTCGGATTTGAATATGTCGCAGAAAGCGACGCCGACATTGCCGCGATTGATGCGGCCCTTGTGACACTCGGCGCCCCGCTTGATCTTTTTACTGTGCCGGATGCCGCGGCTTGCACCGTCGCTGAAACGCAGGTCGCACTGGAAAGCGAAGAGGCCCATGATGATCATGGTGAGGATGACCATGGCCACGACGACGATGGGCATGACGACCATGGACATGATGATCACAGCGATGACGATCACGCCGCGCATGAAGAAGAGGCCGGACATACAGAGTTCCATGCCGAATATACGCTGAACTGCGAAAACGCTGATGCGTTGACCAGCATTGCGTTTGGATATTTCGATACCTTCCCGAACGCGCAAGAGGTTGAGGTGCAGATCATCACCGCATCAGGCGCGCAGGGCGTTGTGGTGGAACGTGACGCGCCCGAGCTGAATATCGGGCAATAAACATAGTTGGCGACGATGGTTCTTGCACTTTCCGATGTCGGCTACAGATGGCCGGGGCGGGCCGGTTTTTCGCTGACCGTGCCGGAATTGACCGTTGCCAAGGCTGAATCTGTTCTGCTGCTGGGTGAAAGCGGTTCGGGGAAATCGACGCTGCTGTCATTGATCTGCGGAACGATTCTGCCCGATCAGGGTAGCGTCACCATTGCAGACACCAATATCGCCAAGCTGTCCGGTGGCGCACGCGACAGGTTTCGCGCCGAGCAAGTCGGCGTGATCTTTCAACAGTTTAACCTGCTGCCCTTTGCATCTGTGACTGACAATATTCTGCTGCCGCTTCGTTTTGCCCCTGCGCGCCGGCAGCGTGTCAGTGATGCCGCAGCCACAGCCGCAACGATTTGCAGCGCACTTGGTCTGCCGGCCGAGGTGATGGGCGCAAAGGCAACGGCGCTTAGCGTTGGCCAGCAACAGCGTGTTGCCGTCGCCCGGGCGCTGATCGGGCAGCCGCCGCTGATCATCGCCGATGAACCGACATCGGCGCTTGATGCAACCAGCCAGGCGGCCTTTCTCGATTTGCTGTTTGCACAGACACAGGCGCATGACACCTCGCTTTTGATGGTCAGCCATGATCCGCGGCTTGGGGATCGCTTTGACCGGGTCATCCGTATGGAAGATATCGCCCAGATCGAAAGGGCCGCTGCATGATCCTGCGTCTGGCCATTGCCTCGCTATTTGCGCGTGCTTTGACCGTGGGCATGACCATTCTTGCCATCGCCTTGTCTGTCGCCCTGTATCTTGGGGTGGAAAAGGTCCGCACCGGCGCCAAGACCAGTTTTGCGGATACGATTTCCGGCACTGACCTGATTGTTGGTGCGCGGTCCGGGTCCGTCCAGCTATTGCTGTATTCGGTGTTCCGCATCGGCAATGCGACCAACAATGTGACCTGGGAAAGCTATCAGGATATCGCGGCGCGGCCGGATGTTGACTGGATTGTCCCGATTTCGCTGGGTGACAGTCATCGCCAGTTCCGGGTGATGGGAACGACCCAGGCTTTTTTCGAACATTACAAATATAGGCAAGGCAGATCGCTGGCCGTCGCAGACGGGATCATCATGGATGACCTGTTTGACACCGTTATCGGTGCCGATGTTGCCACAACGCTGGGCTATAGCGTGGGCGACCCGATCATCGTTGCGCATGGTCTGGCATCCTTTGCCGAGCATAAGGACCAGCCGTTCCGTGTATCGGGCATTCTGGAAAAAACTGGCACACCTGTTGATCGGACCGTGATTGTCAGCATGGAGGCGATTGAGGCGATCCATGTGGATTGGCAGGGCGGCGCCCAGATCCCCGGGCAGGCGACGCCCGCGGATGTGATCCGCCAGATGAACTTGACCCCCAAAGCTGTCACCGCCGCACTGGTCGGTGTCGAAAGCCCATTGCAGACCTTTGCGCTGCAGCGTGCGATCAATGAATACCCCGAAGAGCCCTTGCTGGCTGTCCTGCCCGGCGTTGCCCTGCAGGAACTATGGGGGATCGTGGGCATTGCGGAAACTGCCTTGCTTGCGGTGTCGGCCATGGTTGTTGTCACCGCACTGATCGGCATGATGGCGACGATCTTTTCCAGCCTGAATGAACGCCGCCGCGAAATGGCGATCTTTCGGGCGACGGGGGCAAGACCCGCGACAATCCTTGGGATGCTTGTTCTCGAGGCCATGGTCATGGCTGCAGCGGGCGCTATTATTGGATTGGGGCTGTTATACATCGGGCTGACCATCGCGCAGCCTGTTGTCGATAGCGCCTTTGGTTTGTGGCTGCCAATTGATGCGCCCACCTTGCGCGAGCTCTGGGTGATCATCGGCGTTGTCTGCGCTGGCGCAATTGTGAGCCTTGTGCCCGCATTGCGGGCTTACAAAATGTCGGTTGCAGATGGTATGATGGTGAAAACGTGAAACCCATGATGAGGTGAACGGAATGCTAGATCGTAGAACGACATTGACGCTTTTGGCGGGGTCGACGCTCGCACCGGGTGCCGCTTTCGCAGCCGCCCCGCGCGAGATCATGTGGGATGATCTGATCCCACCGGGCGTTCCCTATTCCGAAATCATCGGAGAGGGCGAGTTGGACGAAGCCAACGATACCTGGAATCCGATCTACGACGCCAATGCGGTCAAGCTGAACGATGCGCTGAATGGGGCCTATATCAGGATGCCCGGTTTTATCATTCCCTTTGAGGTCAGCGCCAAGGGCGTGACGGAATTCATGCTGGTCCCGTATATGGGGGCCTGTATCCACGTACCCCCGCCACCCGCAAACCAGCTTGTGATGGTCACCGCAGCACAGCCCTGGCCGGGTGATCAACTGTGGGATGCCGTCTGGGTCACAGGGCGGATGCAAACGCAATTGCAATCGACGGATCTTGGCAAAACCGGATATTTCATCGCCGCCGACGAAATGGAGATCTACGAATGGTAAACCGCCGCGTTCCACGTCGCATGGTCTTGGCGGGCATGGCAGCAACGGCTGTCGCACCCCATGCGGCGCGCGCCGAAGAATATATCGACCTGGAATGGGAAGATCTGCTGCCGGAAAATGACGTGGCTGTGCAAAACCCGCTACGCGGCCTGTTTGCACATGATGAAGATGCGCCGCTCTCCAGTCAGCAACCGGCCTCGTCCGGTGTCAGATCCGACTGGAACGGACAGGTTGTCCGTCTGCCAGGGTTCATTGTGCCGATTGACTATAGTGGCACTGGCGTGACCGCCTTTATTCTGGTGCCGTATGTCGGTGCATGCGTGCATGTACCGCCCCCGCCCGCCAACCAGTTGGTTTTCGTCTCAACCCCAACACCTTACGAAAGCAAGGGGTTGTTCGAACCTGTGAATGTCGTTGGGATGTTCGGCGTCTCGTCAATCTCCACGCAGCTTGCAGATATTGGCTATGCCCTATCAGCGGATCGAATTGAGCCCTACCGCTCCTAAGGTCAGGACTGATAGCCAGTAAATGACGATTGCGGCGAGAGCGATGGTTGAGCGGAAGGCTTTCGGGTACCGGCCGTAGCGGGTCGCCAATGCTTCAGCCTTCGAAACATGAGCTCAATCCGTTTACGCCGTTCGTACCGGCGCTTGTCGTATTTGAGGGTCTTCTTACGTTGTTTTCGGATTGGTAGGCAGGGACGTATCCCTTTATCTTTCAACGCATCTCTGGACCAGTCCGCATCGTAACCGCGGTCCCCGAGAAGCCAGTCGACCTCGTGCAAGCTGCCGAGCAAGGCCCGTGCACCGATGTAGCCGCTGACCTGACCGGCTGTGACAACCAGGCTTAGCGGACGCCCTGGCTGTCGCAGATGGCGTGTAGTTTAGTGCTCATTCCGCCCTTGTTGAGGCCGATCAGGCGTCGACGCCCCCCCTTTTTGATCCCCAATCTGGAAGCGGTGGGATGCGCTTTGAGATAGGTAGCGTCCATCATGACGGTCTTTGTCTCGCCGTGATTTGCAGCCAAAGCCACCATCACTTGTGCAAAGATACCTTTATCGCTCCACCGCTTCCAGCGATTGTAGAGCGTCTTGTGCGGGCTGTAGGTACTCGACGCGTCACGCCACCGTAAGCCATTGCGATTGATGAAGATAATCTCACTCAGCACACGCCGGTCATCAACCCGAGGTTTGCCTTGGGACTTCGGAAAGAAGGGTCCAAGACGCGCCATTTGCGCATCCGTCAGCCAACGTAGATCAGATATGTTCACCGCTCGTTTTTGAGCTGTGAATCACGCACTCAAACAGAAATCAATGGGTCGTGACCCCAGGAACAGTCGCGCGGCAGACTCCTCAGGTTTGTATGGCAGAACGAAAGCAACAAGAAAGGAAACAGATCAATGAATCTAATGACTTTAGCGGCATTTATGGGCGCAATAGTTCTTTTCGGCCTTTCCGTATCGCCAGGACATCCTGCCGTTCCATGTTTCACAATACTTGCCTACGCACTTTGCGCGTACATCTTGATGCCTGATCTCGCGATAGCGTCATCACGCGAAACCATCGAATGGCATTTTGTCTACCCGCTGGTTTCTTCGGTGCTGGTGACCGCAGAATTGTTTATGCTAAATCCAGCTGCTGGCCCTGCACTGATCGCGTTGGGCAGCGCACTGTTCGGGGGCCTTTCTACTGGGCACTCTTGCGGCATTTGCGGCCCATGCTATTCTGGCAGTCGTGTGTGATTGAAAAGTTCAAGACACCTTCAGGGCTCAGCCATTTGGCTTCTCTGTCTTGCTATTTGTAGTTGCCGCTATTGCTTCGCGGTTCGTGAATTTGGCGATGGGAAATAGCTACTAATGAGCCGATGACCGAAGCGATACTAAACCCCAAATGCCTTCTTCAAAACGCTTGAATGCTTCGAACCCGTAGCATGGGCACAAATGAGAACCTGGATCGGGTTATCAGGAACCGTCACTCGATCTATTCAGGCGACTAAACAACTTGAAACTGTCGCGGTTTGATGCCGCTCCTTTGATAGCATTTATTGCAGCAAAGGAGATGAACGTTGGGACTGAAACGTACGGATGAGTTCCGGGCTGATGCGGTGCGGATCGCTGGGACCAGCGGACTGACACCTTCAAATGGCCGGTTTTACCAGTGCTGGACACCTATGGGTTTTTGACCGGAATTGCCGGGCAGGCAAGCTCAGCAGCTGGGGAAATGTCCGTTCCAGATTGGCGCCCGAGAAGGCCGAGCTCTTGGTCTGTGCATCGGTACAGGTTGCTCGAAAAAATGCCTCCAATGGGCGTCGTATTGGTAGGAAACCAATATTCCGGGTTTGACCTTTCCAAGGATCAGAATCCCGGATGAAGGTTACAGTGACAATCTGACCAGCAGCGAATCAGTGGCTCACCATCCAATCGCACGCAAGCGGTTGAGTCACCCGCAAATCCGGCGCAGCTCGTACCGGGACAGAGCGCTCGCTCTGCGCCCGAAATCTTCGCGCCAGACCGGTCTAATCTGCAGTGTGTTCGAAGTTTTCTTAGTACCTGACATTCTCTGGCGGCGGACGTGACCATTCTTTCGGTTTATCCGGTGAAACTGGCATATTCGTATAACCACTCCAATCACGCCCGCCGTCAGTTTGGCAATTGATCTTCAACCTCTGGACTTAGTAGCGCCCCCCACATCGGTGAAATTCCCCCGATCCTGCTGGCAAACTTTGACGGCGAGACCAGCCCGCCGTCATGAGATCAGACGAAAACTCTTGCCCTGGGTAGCAGAAGAGTGCGTAGCAGAGCAGCAGGTCGTGACCAGCTCCAACTTTAGACTGGTGGGGGCCCTGCCTCGTCACGTGCCGGATCCAAAGCTGGCGCGCGCCCGACGCTCGTGAAGTTGAGCACAAACCCAGTCTCGATCCCGCCTTCTACAGTAACAGGTGGTGCTCTCACTATGAGTTTTGCAGGCTTAAGTGCTTGTCCAAGTTCCGGGTTAAGGCTTGAGAGGTCAATTGGCGCCTTTATCCTGCCCATCGTCGTGTCATAGAACACCCCGGCGGTAGCAGTGAAGCTATCAGGTATGATATCCAGCCCTCCAGCGCCTGGCCGGAATTCATTGTCTGGGTTATCCGGAGAAACTTTCGCGTCGGAATTCCACCAATTCAATGCAACGAATGGCAAATAGAACCCTCCTTCCAGGAGGAGAAGATCAACCGGATCCCCACTCGGAGTATCAACTACTGGCGGCTGCCTAACCGACGGGTCGAGTGACAGGAAACTTGCCCCACCGCCCGGATTTGCCCCACCACCCAGAAATGCGCCCGGCGGGGGAACTTCATAGGAGTCATACTCCGCCTCAAGGTCACCCAAGTCAGCGTCGTTAAAGGGATCTCTTTGTGTCTGCAAGTATGTGTTGGCACGATTAATCGTAAATTCAACACGTTGAATAGAGCCCTCAACATCCGCGAAAATGAAATCGGATCCAGTGGGGTTCTGTTCCAAGACAGAGCGTAAGCCATCCACTTGATCAGCGAGCGTCCGGATATCGCGCCTTAGTGTTCCAACGATGGGACCCAATTCAGCGCCCCCTGGCTGTCCCCTTAGCCAATTAAGATACTCGGTAGCCGAACTCAAATAGTCCTCTGCCTTATCGAGGGCTTCTTGCACCTGTTCGCGCTGCGTAGGTGCATCTTCAAACTCGGCCTCATTTGTTGGTGGCGCAACCGTCGCCGGTTGCTCGGGCAGCATTGGGGGATTGCCAGCAAAAATTGTATTCAGTTCTCTTTCAAGCCCGCGCGAGGGAATCGCGAAATCCAAGTCAAGTATGAATTCGCCTCTTTCCCTTCTGTCAGCTCTATTCAATATTTGCGCGATTGCCTGACGAGCACGGGCAACTTGACTCTTTAATACTGGGTCTGCCTTCGACATATCAATCTTGTCTAATTCCAAACTTGCCCGTTTCGCAAATTCGACCGTTTGATCAACGTCAACATCTTGAATGTCCTCACCCGCAAAATCGTCAAGAACTGGAGCGGGAGGTGGCGGGCTATCCAAATCGTCATCGTCATCGTCGTTAAAGACGTTTACTTCTGGCGGCTGAACTCTGGATCTACCGGTCAACCACTTGTAGAGGCTTTTCAGTCCAGCACCAACATCGAGGGCCCCTACAAAGGCGCCACCGATTGCAATTTTGTCTAGTCGCCTTTCGGTCTCACCATCACTGTTCTTCCTAGTTGAGATATTCATGGAAGCCTGCATCGTAAATGCGCGTCCAAAAGCACTGCCCGGTATATTTACTTCAGTTTCAAGTGCATAGCGCATGATAACTTGATATTGTGATACGCCATTTTGGCCCCTAAGAACACGGATCTTCCCATCGGAATCGCGAAAGATCGGTGTTGCAATAACTATGACCGGTGCAAATACCTTTCCATTCGCTAGTGGTTTACTGACGCGCAATACGGTCTTGAGAACATGAGCTTCACCTTTCTTGATGAATTCAAATGTCCCTTGGGTGCCGTCGGGTTCTTCAATAACTGTGTCACCTTCCGGAGTAGGTACCGGAACAGTGGCTTCGGATACCTCGCCATTATATTCATCTACGACTTGCTCGTGGAAATTATGGATACCTCCGGTCGTTTCCATGAATTCCGCCTTGCTCATCCCGAGGGCGCTCAATGGATCGGCTGCAAAATTGTATGCATCGTCTGCATAATCACGCGCAGCATCATATTCGCGGCGGTCCGCTGGGTCGCTTGGTGCAGGGCCGAATGCTATTTCGTACACCCCGGCATCATACGCGGTCTTGTTTATTTTTCCTTCCCGGAAATCATTTTCAAGCTCGGCCATTTGGGCAGCTTCATCTTCTGAATAGAGATGTTCTTTTGGAGCAGGTTTATCGCTTTCCGGGTGGTCTTCTGGGCCTGGGATGTCGTCTTGTGCGGGTGTATCTGTGGGTTTTGAGGCGTCAACATAGGTGCTGTTGATCTTGATCGACGTGTTGAACGGTGCCCAGACATCCGTACCGGCCGGGTCCAGGCCGCTGTCCACACTGACCACATATTCGTCATTGCCCTCCTGGCCGTCCTGCAGGCTGAACTCTTTGCCTTCGTAAAAGAACGGGTCGCTCCGGGCGTTTTCGTCGCGGATCACGACAAGGCGTACCGTCGGCGGTTCCCCATTCACATGCGGAATGAACCCGGCCCCCTCTGTCAGGCCAACGCCATCACCCGTGCCGCTATATTCACTGCCTTGTCTGGCCCAGCCGATCTTCCATTTGCCAGTCTCGTCCTTGTACTGAACTTCGTAACGCGTGTGCTTGATGTCGTTCGTTTCATTGAGAAAGTCTTCGGTGTCGCCGGCGTCGGTCGACAGGATCACATCCCCGTTGATCAGGGTGCCTTCCTGGCCTGTGTAATGGCTAGGCGGATCAAGCGCGTCGACCGTCACGCGAGTGCGCGCATTTGCGTCGATGGTCCCCGCGGGGTCGAAGATTGTACTCAGGATGTCGGTCAGACCGGCCGAGGTCTGTCCGCCTTCCTCGATCTTTTCTTCGATATACTCACCGTCCTTGATCACCCCGACACTGGCGATATTGTCATTGACGTTGCGCCCAAAGTTGGAGTCTTTGCCTGAATACATGTCATATTCAAGCTTATCCCCGTTCTGGACAGGCCTGTATTCTACATAGACGGTCCCTTCCTCGCCGGGCTTGCCATAGACGGCCCGGATGTTGGGCCGCCCATCGCGACCATCAAAGATAACGGGGAACTGGAACGGGCCAAAACCGCCATCCTGATCGGTATCGCGCGAGGCTGTGACCCATTTGCCGTCCTTGCGCTGATACTGGATCTCGGTGATCCCTGTCGTGCCGCTGCGTGTGCCGCGGGAGGTTTCGATCACCGCCAGTTTGCGATGCTCAACCGGAATATCTTCGGTCGCCGTAGAGACCACACCTGCATCAAGATTTTGGGCCTCCCCGCGCACAGTGTTATCATCAACCACGCTTGGGGCCGGGGGCTGCTCTGAGAATGTCACGCTGACGTCGTTGAAGCCTTGGCCGGTATCTCCGTACTCAAAATCCACCCTTGTGGAATTGTCGCTCGCGTTTGGCGTTTCTTGTGACCGTCCTGATCCGTCCCCATTCTTGATAGTATCATCGTCCATGTTCAGGTTACGCACACGTACGTTTGGAAGCTTCTGACCAGACCGGTTTACGCGAACAACAATTTTTTCGCTAGAAGCTGGGCCGGAATCCTTGCGAGCGACTTCGACCCATTCCCCTTTCTCAGGATCAAAAACTTCGACCACAGCCGCATAGGATGTTTTAAAACTCACCTCGGCAAAAACTTCGTTGGTCTCGTTTTCAGGTGTGACCTGCAGAACACCGTCAGCATTGAAAGCAATGAAACCGTCATCCATTGCCGCGACTAAGGCATCGGGCCGTGAAATATTGCCGCCATCCCCATACACTTCGTCGATCGTGGCGAGGTTTGCGCGACTGAGGCCGCCATAGTCAGTGTCATAGTTGTTCTCCGACACCCCAAGCATAGCGCCGTAAATCTCGTCAAGCAGCTCTCCACCACTTGGATGGGTCCTAACAACACCAGAACTAGGCTCCGCAGCCCGCACCAAATTGTTGCGTTGGTCTTTGGTCAGTTTTGTCAGGTCGAGACGGACCTTTCCTTCATCCAACTCGATAACGCCTTGATCGTAGAAGTCTTGGAAATCGGCTTTCGACAGCTTACCGCCATTGGCACTCTCGAGAACGAACGAAAAGAACTTTTGCCCGCGTTCTGCCACCCAACCGTCAAGTTCCCAATCAGTGTTGGCGATATCCATTTCATCAAAGCCAACGGTGTCATCGTCACCACCACCGTTCCCCTCGATAAGTTGTTGCCCCAGCATTGACGCGGTCTT
Source organism: Yoonia sp. SS1-5 (assembly GCF_038443705.2). Taxonomy (NCBI): domain Bacteria; kingdom Pseudomonadati; phylum Pseudomonadota; class Alphaproteobacteria; order Rhodobacterales; family Paracoccaceae; genus Yoonia; species Yoonia rhodophyticola. The sequence continues at coordinate 2,904,484 of NZ_CP151767.2, forward strand.
GAATTCGATCCCATTACTATCTGAGCTCAGGCGGAATAGCCCTTTTTCTGCGGCCTCTGCCAACTCTCTATTGTCAACTTGACCATCCCCGTTTCCAAGAGCGCTATCAATATATCCCGCTTGCCCGGAGGTCAGATCAATGTCTTCGAAAAATGAGGATTGAATGACTTCATCAGGATCAAAACCAAGTTGTTCCAGGTATCGAGAGGTCTCGCTGCCATTTTCCATCTCGTTTAGAACAGTCTGGTGATCTTCCTCTGTCATTGCGGTTTCATCGACCATTAACTTACCGTTACCATCGTCGACTAAAACACCACGTTCTTTGAGCGCATCGATCTGCGCATCACTTGGCGCAGTGCCACCAGCCAAGGCGACAACAATAAACTTGGTGCGATCTGGATTTGGACCTCCAAACTTTGACAGTTGGGACGGTGCGCTTGCATTTACCCGAACACGTTTACCCTGAAAATTGGCGACAGCCTTATCATCCGGGCGCCGCTCAAAGTCTGATTTCTTGAGGTCTGCGCCCCGGACCACCTTGGCAACCCGCGCACCCACATCACCCGGTGCCAGCTCCAGCCCGCGCTGGCTGACCTGCGCCCCAAGCCATTCGCCCATCTCCTCGCGGATCGCCGCGCCTTGCCGGGCCGGGGACAGGCCCTGGCGCACCATGATCACGTTCTTGCCAGGCACATAAGCCGCATCCACACCGGGCGGCAGCGCATTGCGTGGCGCCGTGCCCTTGCGGATCTCTGCGCGCGAGGCGGTCGGCACCGAAATAATCCGGGGCCGCGGCCCGCCTTTGCGCAGCGTCTGGCTTAATATGTCATCAAACAACAGCTGCTCTTCGAGCGTCAGTTCCTCGATCTGCTTGCCGAACAGGGCTTCGGCCAGCGCCTGATCGCCATCGGGCTGTTCGCCGAAATCCTGCATCTGCTGGCGGGCATCATTCCCCCGGTCGCCAAGATTTGCGGAATCCTGAGACCCTGACCGCGACTGGACTTTCCGGGTGCCTTGGGTTGTCTCATCAGCACCATCACGGCGCCCGGCCTGCGCGGTCTCGCGCCGCTTACGCGCCGCCTGATCGCGCACCACAGCACCACGACGGCTGAGCGGGCGCGCACCACCTGTGACAACAGACTGACCGGCACCGGGGCCTTTGTTGATTCCATCAAGCATAATAGATCTCCTTAAAGCGCCGGGGGTCGCCGGCCATGCACTCGATTTAGCAACCGTTAGTTGCGACCGTAAGGACCACTACGTACGCGAAATTTGCGGGGCCACTACGTAGAAAAACAAGTAAGATACGGAAATCCAGGTGCCTGATATTGTCACTGGACCAGCACAAGTGGACTGGACATGTCTCGCCTTAAGTCCTGAACCTAGTGCCGTTCCAGTTGCTCGTTTAAGTTGTCAATCGGCATCGAACATTGCCCCCCTGCTGGCATCCAATATTGACCCGCTTGTGCTGAGCAGGCCCGCCGCTGCGTAGCACTCACCTAGCGCAGCGGGGGTAGGCCTGCGGGGTTTCGGATTAGCGCTATGCGAGGTTCTTGAAGCGCTAGCTTTCGTTGCCTGTCTCGACGATCTCGCAATGGTGGGTGAGCTGGTCCAGGAGCGCGGTGGTCATCTTGGCATCGCCGAAGACACTGGCCATTCGCTGAAGGTCAGGTTTGTTGTGACGATGATGGATGTGCGTTCGTAGAGCTTGCTGATCAGATGGAACAGAAGCTGGGCGCCGGTCTGTGCGAATGGGAGGTAGCCCAGTTCATCGAGGATCAGGAAGTCGAGCCGCGAGATCAGGTCGGCGGTTCGACCCTGCCGTTCTGCCCTGGCTTCGGCGTTCAGCTTGTTCACCAGATCAACACCGTTGAAGAACCGCCCGCGGCGGCCAGCCTGGATGCAAGTGCGGGCGATGCTGACGGCAAGATGGGTTTTGCCGGTGCCGGTGCCCCCGATCAGGATGAGGTTGCGCTGGTGATCCAGGAAGTCGCCCGTGGCCAGGTCTCGGATCATGGTCACATTGACCTCGGCAGCGTCGAAGTCGAGCTCTTCCAGTTCCTTGGCCAGCGGCAGCTTGGCGATGGTCATCTGGTACTTGACCGACCGCGCCTGCTTGTCCCTGATCTCGGCCGTCAGCAGATCCCCGATGATCTGCTGGGACTCATGCTGGCGTTTGACGGCGGTGGTCAGCACCTCGTCATAGGCGGCCCTCATGCCGTAAAGCTTCAGCTTCCCCACGGCGTCTATTACATCTGATCTTTCCATCTGTCTTTCTCCTCAAGCTGTCATAACGGTTGCAGTCGGCCATGGGCTCACACGAGAGCCGCAGGGCGTCCGGGGTGGTGATTGTCAGGGGCTGCGGTGGTTCGCGATGACGGGCCAGGATGTTCTGCATGACCCCGGCGGAATGGACATTGTGCGACAGAGCTTCGGCACAAGCAGCCTCCACCGCATCGATCCCGTCGGTCAGCACGGCACTCAGGATGTCGACCATTTACCGGTCGCCGCAGGGCTGGCGTTCCAGCTTGCGTTGCACGCGGCGGATCGGGGACGGCAGATCCCACTCTTTGAATGGCGCGTCATTGCGCAGCGCACCGGGTTTGCAGGCCAGAACCAGGTATGTAATGCGGGGGGGGGGCGAAGACGGTTTGGTCGCGACCAAAGGCGCGGAGGTGGTTGCCAACAATCCTGCCAGCATTCCAGCTGGTCGGCATAATTCCAGCTGGTCGGCATAAGCTCTGATCTCGACCGGCCGCCCCACGGCTCGGGCATCGACCGCGCAGCGGTTCTTGTCGAAGCCCGCGAGGCAGGTCTTGGAGACAGAGGCCGGAACCGCGTGGAACCCATCGAACGGACCGACGCAAGGAACCAGGCTTGGGCGTTCTTCTTCGAACACCTCCCAGATCGTTCTGTCGCGCAGCTCCGGGTGCTTGTTCGCCTTCGCATAGGCCAGGCATCGGTCTTCCAGCCAGGCGTTCGGCTCGGCATAGGAGTTGAACTTCGGACGCGGCACGAAGAACCGCCGCCTGAACACGCCCACTTGGTTCTCCACCTGACCCTTCGCCCAACCCGAGGCTGGCGTGCAGGCAACGGGGTTGACCAAGTAATGTCCGGACATCTGCTGGAACCGGCGATTGTAAGCCCGATCCTTCCCGACAAAGATCGCATCGACCGCAGCCTTCATATTATCGTAGATGCCCCGGGCGCAGACGCCGCCAAAGAAGGCGACTGCGCGATCGTGGGCATCGAACACCGTCTCTTGGCTCTCGCGGGGGGTAAGCCCGGACAAACGGTATGCGGCTGTGGCTCAGGCGAAGATGCGCAACCTTCACCGTCACGGTTGCAGCATCGATCAGAACGGTCTCATGGCTCCAGTCGAACTGATAGGCCTCGCCGGGATCAAAGCTCAGCGGCACATAGGCCGCAGCCGAAGCTTCCCGCGTCACTTTCGATCAGCTGGCTGCATATCGACGAACCGCATCGTCGCTGCCGTCGTAGCCTCGATTGCGCAACCCTTCGTAAATCCGGACCAGGGTCAGCCGCTGGCGTTTGGGTTGCCGGGCGTTCTCAGCCAGCATCTCATCCAGGTGAGGCCGCCACGGGTCAATCTTTGGTCGGGGTTGCGTGGACCGATCATAGCTGAACGCGGTAGACCCGGACCGCACCGCCTTCCGTACCGTGTTCCGCGATACCCGCAGTTCCCGGCAGATCCGCTTGATCGACTTCCCCAGGGTAAAATGTCCGTCGTCAGGGTTTTCGGAACCATTACGTTCGCGGGCAATCTTGCCTTGGCAAACCATCTGGCAAAATGCTGCTTGCGGCCATCAGATTGGACAATGGCCAGATTTCGAAAAGCCGCTCGGCAGCATGCCCGAATGGGTTACCGAAATCTGACAACAATTGAGTATCTCGATACGCCAAGCCAGCGCCAAATTCTTGAGGTGATGGAAGAAGGCCGCCCTGTGGTTGTCACGGGACTTGAACCTGAACCACCTTGCCGGGACTGGACAATTGATAAGCTGGCCCAACGCTTTGGCGATGCGGTTACGCGCGTGCGGTCAGCAACGCACCGTCAAACCATGGCAGAGTTCGTTGCGGAATTGAAAGAGTTCGAAGAACATCCCAAAGATGACCTTATCGAGGGTTTCACAAAGCCCTACACCGAGGGGGCCAACCTTCCGGAAGAGATGTGGGCCGACTTTGGGACGCTGTTCTTTGATCGTGAGGATTTTATCCCACCGCAACTTTGGTTGGGTGCGGTACCAACCCATATCCCGACCTCTAGCTTGCACAGAGATCCTTTGACCGGATTTTTGTTGCAGGTCATAGGACGCAAGCGCCTTGATCTCTATTCAGCTGATCAAGAAGATCTGCTTTACCCGATGAAAAGTTATAATAACTATCAGCCGTGTTGGTTCAAACCTGAGCACCCAGATCCTCTTATTTATCCAAAGTCACAGGCGGCAAGTTGCCTGTCAGTGACGCTACACCCGGGCGAGCTTTTGATTCAGCCAGCAGGGTGGTTCCATCAGGTTTATGCCTTGGACAGTCCAAATATGTCTGTCAGTTATTTCTGGCGCTACTAAGCGCCAACCGTATTTTGTTTGGTCCGGCTTCGGATGAAACAAAATTGGGTGAAGGGTTCTGAATCAACCCTCCACCCGTTTGAGAAGCCTGATTTAGATAATCGGGCAACTACCAACAGTGGTTTACTTAGTACTGTGACCACACAAAAAAAGGGAAATATAGGAATGAAAAGTATTACTGCAAATTCCTTCGATGACTTGAACAGTTCCATCAGCTTTGGCGGCGGTGGTGGCGGCGGCGGCGGCGGTGGTGGCGGCCGGAGCAGCGGTGGCGTTGCACCTGCGTCGCTTCGTCAGCGGACGATGGACTACAATGCGAATACGGCAGGTCGTCAAGCACAGGCGGATGCCGACAGACAGCGGCGCAATGATGTCGCACAACACATAAACTCAAACATTCAGCAGGGGACGAGTGTGAGTATAACAAATGGTAAGCCGTCAGTCACTGTGCGGTCGAATTGCACAAGCTGCCACCATAGCAATGATCCCTTTGCCAACTAAGGGCATCCACACAGCTTTCCGCACCCGCCAAAAGTTACTTTTGGCGGGTGTAGTTGCTGTCGCGTTAGGCATCTGGGGCTTCACGCAGAACTCGGCTTCACGCTCAGTGCCGGAATATGAAGCGTTTGTTGCAGCTTATGGCCAAACGGTGGGCGCAGACGACACGCTTGTCGTCGGAAGTCGATCGACAGCTCCGCATGCCTGCATCATTGCAACAACGCCAGCGCAGATCTATGTGGCCGAACGGATCCAGCGGTTTTGGTCATTTCTGTCTACTCAGTTTTCCCTAGTAGGCGTGTTACAGATTTCGCCGCGTTCCGATGATTGCCCGGCCAATACTAATTTCACTTTTCTGCCTTTGGATGATCCTGCCGGTGCTGGCGTTGAGGCGATGCTACGCAGCCTTGGTGTTGACTTGGAAGAGGGCAACCGCCGCAACACGATTAACCCGCTGGGATATGGGTTCGGTTATCTTGACGACGACCAGCCGAAAACAGTTGTCGTTATCAATACACTATCCTCCCAAACGCCAAACTCTTCGGTGGCTACCCGCTTTGTCAACGCGGTCGTTCTGCAGGAAACATTCCAGATGCTCACTTTCGGGCCCGACAGACCGGTCGAATTTGCTCCAACCTCGATCCTGCACGAGCCCGTCTCTCGCCCTGATCCGGATTGGGAAAGCTACACGCCGGAAGATCTGGCCATATTTCTTGATCAAACACCCGAAAGACTATGCCGCGAGGATGTTTTCGCCTTGGCTGCGTTTGAACGGATTTCAGCCGCCGGGGTGGTTTATGAAAGTGACGTCAACGAAGTGGTTATGAGTGCTTTTGAAAGCATACAAAACAAGACAAACGAAATCACCAGCGATCAAGAATGGAACGACATCGTCGATCCAAACTGCAGTCTTGCAAACCCGCTTGGCCCATCCGGAACCTCTCAGTAATGTATTTGTCTTATGTGACCTGTCGTTTGATTGCTGGCGCCCGAAAATGAGCGCAACGCAAAACGAAAACGCCAATGAAATACCACTGTCGTGGTTTGGTAAAGCGTTTTGGAAGTTTACACCGCTTTATATTGAACTTGTTTTTTTAGCAATTTGTTTGCGCCTGATCGGGTTGGTCGAACCGTTTATTTTTCAAGTCATCATAGGTCGCATAGTCCCCTTTGAACGTGAAGCGTCCTTGATGGTGGTCGTGGCGATATTCGCGGTCGTTAGCCTATTTCAGCTTGGGTTTGAGGCTCTATCCCGATTGCTTGGAATGTTGACGGCCGTCTGACGTCAGCGCTTATGGGTCTACATAGGGCTTTTTGCTAAGAGAGAGTTTGTTGCTCATCGTAACCATCAAGGAGTGGAAGATGAGAAAGACAACGAAGAGCGCTGGCGAGAAGATCGTCAGAGACATCAAGCCCGCCACGCGCAAGCAGTATTCCAGCGAAGAGAAGATCCGCATCGTGCTGGATGGATTGCGTGGTGAGGACAGCATCGCAGAGTTGTGCCGTTCCCCCTGCCCGGCAGTCGAAACGCAGTTTCGATGACAGGGGCGAGGGCATCTCCCAAGGCCTTTATTATAAGTGGTCGAAAGACTTCATGGAGGCCTGGAAGAAGCGCTTGGCCGGGGACGCAGCACGGGCTGCGAACACCCAAGAGGTCAAGGAACTGCGCCGTGAAGCCAAGGATCTCAAAGAGGTGGTCGCTGAACAGACACTTGAACTGCGTCTTCTCAAAAAAAGCATGCTCGGGGATGGGGACGACCACGCATCAGGTATGCCGCATCAGAGGAGCTGGAGAGTGAGCCATTGATGCGCCATTGGTTCAAGCACAATGGCGAACCGGCTGGTGGAAGAAAGCCATCTGTTGGCACGTCGGACACTGGCTAAGCTTGGTATCCCTCGCACCATGTTCTACCGTTGGTATGACCGATATCTGCAGCGCGGTGAGGCTGGGCTGGCGGATCAATCTCCCAAGCCCAATCACGTCTGGAACCGGGTGCCCACCGACGTGAAGCGCAAGGTTGTGGATCTTGCGCTGAAGGAAACAGAGCTGTCACCACGCGAACTGGCGGTGACGTTCAGCGATCAGGAACGCTATTTTGTGTCGGAATCTACGGTCTATCGCACGCTCAAGGCACATGACCTGATCACTAGCCCGGCCTTCATCGTTCTGAAAGCCGCTGATGAGCTCCAACACAAGACAACGGCCATCAACCAGCTTTGGCAGACCGACTTTACCTATCTCAAGGTGATCGGCTGGGGCTGGTTCTATCTCAGCACCGTCCTTGATGATTACAGCCGGTATATCATCGCCTGGAAACTCTGCACCAATATGCGGGCCGAAGATGTGACGGACACTTTGGACCTGGCGTTGCGGGCTTCGGGATGTGACCAGGTTCATGTTGTCCACAAGCCACGCCCGCTCAGCGATAATGGATCAAGCTACGTCTCGAGCGACCTGGCCGAGTGGTTGCACGACAAGGGCATGAAGCACTCGCGCGGTGCGCCATACCATCTGCAAACCCAGGGCAAGATCCCTCTCATCGTTTCTGCGAAACGACTGCCGGGCAGTGGAACGCTGGCATCAGACCCTCAAGAACCGCATCCTGCTGGAAAACTACTTCCTGCCCGGCGATCTCGAAGCGCAGATCACGGCCTTTGTCGATCACTACAATCACCAGCGCTTCCACGAGAGCATCAACAACGTCACGCCCGCCGACGTCTACTTCGGTCGCGACAAAGCCATCCTCAAACAACGCGAAAGGATCAAACAGAAAACACTTGAAGCGCGCCGCTTGCATCACCGCAAACACGCCGCATAATCAAACCAACAACATGAGCCAAACTCTCGCCTAGTTCAGGATGCCATTGGCACCAAAAACCCTGACGACGGACATGGCGGTGCAGCGAATGTCTGGTCTCAGTTGCCCATCTCTGGCCATCAATCCCCTTTAGTTTTCCATGTTTCCGGTTAGCTTGAAAGGAATGAAGGATGTTGGTGGAATAGTACAATGAAGGATGTGATTGGGTATCTGCGCTGTTTTGAAGCCGCTTCTCGTTTGATGAACTTCACTTATGCAGCCGATGAGTTATGCGTTACCCAAAGTGCGGTTAGCCACCAGATGAAGGAACTTTCCAGACGCCTGGGGTTTGCCCTGTTCAATCGCACGGGAAACACGCTGGAACTGACTGCGAAAGGTCAAGAGTTTGCGAGACTTACGTCTCGTCTGCTACAAGATCTGGATATTGGCCTTGAAGGGTTGCGCAGCGATATCCTCAAAGGTGCTCTGTTGATCCATTGTGACCCGGTGTTGGCCAACAAATGGCTCCTGCCGAGACTGGACAGACTTGAAGGCCGGTGCCTCCCACTCCGGGTAGAACTGCGCTCCAGTGGTGAACCGAAAGATGCTGACATTGTCATCGGTTTTGAGGCCGTTGACGGGTTTGAAGAAAGTCACTTCGACGCGGACTACTGCACCTTCGTCTACAGCCCTGAGATTCTGACATCTGGCGAAAACAAGCTATCGCCCGCGCAGATAATATCCGAGACCGCAATCCAACTTGGCAAGCCCAACTTAGAAGAGCTGTACGGTGCGAAATGGTCAAGCTGGGGAGCAACGCAAGGCAAAGATATAAGATCAGCCGGGGACATTGAGGCGCACGGTAGCGTCGAACTGGCCTTGCAGGCGGCTGTCCACGGACGTGGCGTGGCATTACTTCGCAGAACGATTGCCGATGACGACATCCGCGCTGGACGGCTTATCGCAGCGTCGCACGGACGTTTGCCGGATGCGCCACCACTTATTGTGTCTATAAACACGCAGACCCTCCATCACGATCTATGCCGCGATCTTGAGAATTGGCTGCTGGCTGAATTGACTTCGACAGTCGCGGAAGCGCGGTGTGAATAGAACTCATGCAGCCATGATGAACCATCATTCGGGATAAACGGCATTGGGTGATATATCAGCCTTCGAACAGTGAGGCGCATGATGATCCAACAACCCAAACCCCTGACCGTAAAAAGAGATTTACCCCGTCCAAGCGACGCACAAATTGCAGCGTTTCAGGCGATACCCACCGGCTTTGTCGCTGATGCGCTGGCTGGGCGGGGTGTGCTGGCACCTGCGATCAAACCGCTTTTGGAGGGCAACCTTCCGTTTCACGCCGCTGGTCCAGCGGTGACGGCGCATAACAGCCCCGGTGATCTTCTGGCAACCTTGGCGGCACTCAATGACGTGCAAAAAGGCGATATCGTGGTTGCCACCGTGTGCGGGCATCAGGGAAATGCCGCTGCGGGTGATTTGGTCATGGCGATGTTGAAAAATGGTGGCGGTGCCGCGCTTGTCACCGATGGCCCGATGCGAGACCTGTCAGGTATCGTAGATGTTGGCCTTCCTGTCTGGTGTACCGGATTGAGCCCAGCCTCGCCCTCTACCTCCGGCCCCGGAACCGTTGGCCTGCCGATTCAGATCGGCGGCCAATGTGTTAGCAGTGGTGATATGATTGTGGCGGACCGTGACGGCGTTGTCGTCGTGCCGTTGGGAGAAATTGATACTGTTCTTGCGACGCTGGACACCATCCGTGCAGCAGAGGCGGCCTACGACGCTGAAATTCGTGCGGGGCGCAAAGTGTCACGAAAGGCGCTCGATGTTTTGTCGGATGGGCGCACCGATTTTCTATGATGCCAGCAGCTGACGACACCTCACCAACCCGGTGGAGCGATCTGCTCAACAGGCATTATGCGCCAGCCCTGATCATGGTGTGCTGCGCGGTCTTGTTGCATGCGGCGGACGGTTTGCTGGTCGCCACGATGCTGCCTGTGATTGTCGCCGATATCGGCGGCCTGCACCTGATGTCGTGGGTCGTGATGCTCTATGAAGTTGGGTCGATCATCGTTCGTGTGATCAGCGGTTTCCTCCTCATCCGCTTTGGCCTGCGTCTGCCAATGGCGGGTGCAGCGCTGTTGTTTGCCTTTGGCTGCAGCCTAAGTGCACTCGCCATATTGATGCCTGTCATGCTTTGGGCACGATTGTTTCAAGGTTTCGGAGGTGGCGGGCTCATAGCGATGTCGTTTGTTGCAGTGACGTTGTTGTTTGAACGCAAGCTAGGGGCACGCGCTATGGCACTTGTCTCAACGACATGGGCAGGTTCCGCCTTTCTTGGTCCTTTGATTGGTGGCCTCTTTGTCCAATTTGGAAATTGGCAAACGGCGTTCTGGACTTTCGGCGCTATAGCGCTTGGCCTGTCACTGATGATGTTGCGCATCGCACCACGAAACACATCCAAATTGCCGCAAAACACCCACCTGCCGGTTACGCGGCTGCTCCTTTTGGTCGCCGGGATCATGGCCATCGCCTTCGCGGGTGAAGATGTGCAGTTGCCCAAGACGTCTGCCCTCCTGGTCGCAGGTTTCTGTTTGATCGCGCTGTTCCTGTGGCAAGACTCCCGCCAATCGACCGACAGACTCTTGCCGGTCTTTGATCCACTGCCGCGGGATCGTCCGTCTGCGATAATCGTTACGGTGGCTTTTTTTGCCGCCGCGACGATCGCGATTGGTGCCTATGCTCCCTATTTCCTTGTCACTTTGCACGGCGTAACCCCGCTAGAGGCCGGATATGTCATCGCAATAGAAGCCGTGGCATGGGCTATCACGGCCTCACTGGTTGCTGGTGGACCCGAGGCGCGGGATGTAAAACTGATCACCACGGGCCTTGGTATTGTGACAGTCGGTGTCACCGGATTGTGCATGACTATTGGCTTCGGACCGGTTTGGATGATTGCTTTCTCTGCACTTTTGCAGGGCGTTGGGTTTGGGATGGCTTGGACGTTCATCCCTCGCCTCGCTACAAAAGGTCTATCAGATGACGAAAGCGCATTGGTCGCGGGTGCTTTGCCAACAACACAACGGATCGGCTACGCGGTCGGAGCTGCGTTTATGGGGCTAGCTGCTAATGTAGCAGGTCTAGGAGAGACGCCGCCGCATATAGCCGCAACAGCAATTTTTGCGACCGCGCTACCTCTCATCGTCGTGGGGCTCATTGGTCTTCACAGGTTCCTCAGAGCGGTATGACCGAAACCAATCATATGCAGACATTGGTGCGTTGACAGAAATGTCCCGCATTGCGTAAATCCGTGTGCTTTGCAGCGAAGGGTCTGCTGTGATCCCTGAAAACGTCCTCGTTTCTGGCTAGAGTTTTCCGCTAGATTTCCCTTGGCTGGGAGAGGAGCGGATGACGATGAAAGCATCCAAATTCACGGAAGCGCAGAAGGCGTTCATCATCAAGCAAGGCGACGAAGGCACGCCATTTGCTGAGATTTGTCGGAAGGCTGGGATCAGCCAAGCGACGTACTTCAATTGGAACAAGAAGTACGCCGGTATGTTGCCGACGGACATGAAGAAGCTGCGTGAGCTGGAAGACGAGAACAGACGGCTGAAGAAGATCGTCGCGGATCTGGCTCTGGACAAAGAAATGCTTCAGGATGTCATCAAGCGAAAGCTCGTCGCCATTGTCGCTTGGACCAATGGCGCAACAATGACGACCCTGCTCGCAAGAGAACGCTGGTCGACGAGATCACGGCTGATTGGCGAGTATCGATCCGGAGGGGTTGCCAATGGTTGCGCCACTGGTCCGAGCAACCATTGGCGACGGTCTCATCCGGTGCGGTCCGCGGACATATCGGTACAAGTTTCCCCTCTCGGCAGATTGCGTTGCAATCGCCTACCGGGCAGCGGTGCGACGCGACGAGGCCGCGTTAGAATAGCGGATAAAGGAGATTTGTGAGACATGCGTGCGGTTTGGCTATCGGCGCGTCCATGTGCTTCTGCGTCGGGAGGGTTGGGAGATCAACGCAAAGAAAACCTATCGTGTTTACAAGGAATTGGGCATGCAGCTGCGCAACAAGACACCCAAGCGGCGTGTAAAGGCGAAGCTTCGCGAAGATCGCAAAGAGGCGGTGAATCCAAATGATGTTTGGGCGGTGGACTTCGTGCGCGACCAACTGGCCACAGGGCGCAAGATACGCATCCTGACAGTCGTCGACACGTTCTCTCGCTACGTGCCAGCGCTAGACGCACGGTTTAGCTATAAGGGCGAAGACGTCGTTGCGACTTTGGATCGTATCTGCCGCAAGACCGGCTATCCCAAGACAATTAGGGTCGATAATGGCAGCGAATTTGTCTCTCGTGACATGGATTTTTGGGCTTACCAACGGAACGTCACACTGGACGTCTCAAGGCCGGGAAAGCCGACCGACAATGCCTACATCGAAGCGTTCAACAGCAAACTCCGATCCGAATGCCTGAACGCTCATTGGTTCATGGGCCTTTAAGATACGGCCAAAAAGTTGGAGGCTTGGCGTAGAGACTACAACGAAGAAAGACCGCACAGCGCAATCGGGAACAACGTCCCAGCTGCGCTCATGAAATTGCCAGGCGCATCCAGCCCGTCTGTGTGATCAAAGGGCGGAAAACCTAACCCCAAGCGGGGACACTTTCGGTAGCACAGCAACACCCAGCAAACTCTCGTCATAAATGAGGGAGCTTCGGGCGGCAGATCACTGCGACTGCGCTGCCTTTGGACTGATGGTTCCAAAACGCGCTTGATAGCTAGAAGGCTCTGCAAGACCCAACTTGCCGCCGAAGCTTGGCAAAGTTCAAAACTAAGTGTCGAAAAGTTCGAAAACTGTGTCGAAAGTTCACAACTAACTGTCGTTCGACAATTTAGAAGAATGGTGAGCCGTGATGGGTTCGAACCATCGACCTACTGATTAAAAGTCAGTTGCTCTACCAACTGAGCTAACGGCCCACGTGACGCGTGTCTTAGAAAGCCGGCCAAGCAGGGTCAACCCCCAAAAGACGTGATGGCTGGATAAGTTGAAACCCATTGTCTATATGCCGCTCATGGACTCGCAGGTTTCGAATACGTTGCCCTTTATGAAGATGCATGGGCTTGGCAATGACTTTGTCGTGGTTGACGAAAGGGGCGCGCCGCCTCGCGTCGATGCGGCCATCGCCACACGCATTGCGGATCGCCACCGTGGCGTCGGGTTTGATCAGCTGGCGGTGATGTCAGAGACCGAGAATGCGGATATTCGACTGACGTTCTGGAATAGCGACGGGTCTATCTCGGGCGCTTGTGGTAACGCAACCCGCTGCATCGCGCGTCACTTGATGGATGAGACCGGCAAGACCAGCGTTGTGATCGAGACCGCGCGGGGGCTTCTTCAGGCCAAAGATGCTGGCGGAGGCCAGACATCAGTAAATATGGGGCAGCCGCAGCTTGATTGGGCCGACATACCCTTGGCTGAGGCGATGGATACGCTTCAACTGCCAATCGCAGGCGAACCGGTCGCAACGGGCATGGGCAACCCACATTGCACATTCTTCGTGCCGGATGCGGACGCTGTTGATCTGGCCGCCCGTGGGGCCGAAATGGAACGACATCCGCTGTTCCCGGCGCGCACGAATGTTCAGTTTGCGAGCTTGATCGGGCCGAACCGGTTGCGCATGCGCGTTTGGGAAAGGGGGGCGGGTGTCACCTTGGCATCGGGATCCTCATCTTGTGCGACGGCGGTTGCCGCGGCCCGGCGTGGCCTGACGGGGCGGGATGTGCAGATCATGCTTGATGGCGGCACGTTGTCGGTACAGTGGGCCGAAGATGGCGTCTGGATGACGGGGCCCACGGCTCATGTGTTCGACGGTGTGTGGCGGGGCTGATCACCAATGAAAACCCCGATTTTTTCAAATCACGGTTGCAGGTTGAACGCCTACGAGACCGAAGCGATGAAAGAGCTCGCCGCTGCATCGGGTGTCGAGAATGCAGTGATCGTAAATACATGCGCCGTGACGTCAGAGGCCGTGCGCAAGGCGAGGCAGGATATACGCAAACTCGGCCGAGAAAATCCGGGCGCGACGATCATTGTCACCGGGTGTGCGGCACAAACCACGCCTGAGGTGTTCGGCCAGATGGACGAGGTTGATGTTGTGCTGGGGAACACCGAAAAGATGAACCCGGCCACTTGGGCGCAATTGGCCCCGGACCTGATTGGGCAGACGGAGCCTGTTCAGGTTGATGATATCATGTCTGTTTCTGAAACGGCCGGTCACCTTATTGATGGCTTTGGCACAAGAAGCCGGGCCTATGTTCAGGTGCAGAACGGGTGTGATCACCGCTGTACCTTTTGCATCATACCCTATGGTCGCGGCAATTCGCGGTCGGTGCCGGCCGGTGTTGTTGTGGATCAGATCAAGCGCCTTGTGGACCGGGGTTATAATGAAGTTGTCCTGACCGGTGTGGATTTGACCAGTTGGGGTGCTGATCTGCCAGCACAACCCAAGTTGGGCGATCTGGTGATGCGCATCCTGCGGTTGGTGCCGGACTTGCCGCGCCTGCGTATCAGCTCGATCGACAGCATCGAGGTTGATGAAAGCCTGATGGCCGCGATTGCGACGGAAACCCGGCTGATGCCTCATCTGCACTTGTCGCTCCAGCATGGTGATGACCTCATCCTGAAACGGATGAAGCGCCGCCATCTGCGGGATGATGCCATTCGTTTTTGCGAGGATGCCAAGGCTGTTCGGCCCGATATGACCTTTGGCGCTGATATCATCGCCGGATTTCCGACAGAGACGGATGCGATGTTCGCGCAGTCGCTCGACCTGGTAGAGGCGTGCGATCTGACCTGGCTGCATGTGTTTCCCTATTCCCCCAGACCGGGCACCCCGGCCGCGCGGATGCCGCAGGTTGACGGCAAGGCGATCAAGGACCGGGCCGCAAGGTTGCGTGCCGCCGGGCGCGCCCGCGTGGCCGCCCATCTGGCCGCGCAGCCGGGCAAAACGCATCAGGTCCTGATGGAAAACGCCCGCATGGGACGCACAGCGCAATTTGCAGAGGTGACTTTTTCTGCCGATCAGCCGGAAAGCCAGATCGTCAACGCACTGATTACCGGTGTCGCCGGTGATCAGCTGACCGCCTAGCGATGTCAGAAAGGCCGATCCTGTGGTCCTTTCGCCGGTGCCCCTATGCCATGCGGGCCAGGCTTGCGATCCGCGCAAGCGGTGTGCCGGTCGTTCTGCGCGAGATTGTGTTGCGGGACAAACCAACGGCCTTTCTGGATGCCTCGCCCAAAGGAACGGTTCCCGTCATTCAGGCGAACACGGGCGTTATCGAGGAAAGCCGCGACATCATGATCTGGGCGCTTTCGCAGAACGACCCGGCCCATTGGTTGGACGTCCCTCAAGACGGCCACGCTTTGATCGACCAATGCGATGGCCCGTTTAAGGCTGCCCTTGATCACACCAAATACGCGGTCCGCTTTCCTGATCGTGATCCGGCGGAAGAGCGTGAAAAGGCGATGGTCTTCCTGCGCGATCTGAATGCGCGTCTGACGGAACATCGCTTTCTGATGGGGCCTGACATCCGCCTGCCTGATATGGCGATTTTCCCATTTGTCCGCCAATTTGCAAACACGGATCGGGCTTGGTTTGACGCGCAGGGTTTGCTGTCGCTGACCGCGTGGCTGGATGGATTGCTTGCCTCGGCCGATTTTCTGGCAATCATGGCAAAATATCAGCCATGGCAGCCGGGGCAGGACCCGGTCAATTTTCCACCTTAGCCCACACGGAGTGCCTGAAATGAAATTGTTGATGTCACCACCGTCGCCGTTTGTACGCAAGGTGCGCGTTGTTCTGCGTGAAACGGGCTTGATCGACACCATTGAGGAAGTTGCCGTCACGACGACGCCCCTCGCCTCTGACCCCGATGTGTCGGCTGCGAATCCCTTGGCAAAGATACCGGTGCTTATTCGCGATGACGGCCCTGCCATCTACGATAGCCGGGTCATTAACCGATTTCTGAATACACATGCGCAGGCCAATCTCTATCCCGAGGGGCGTCTTTGGGAAATCCTGACGCTTGAGGCAACCGCTGATGCGATCATGGAGGCCGCCGTCGGGATGACCTACGAGATGCGGTATCGCGAGGCGGCGGCGCAATCGCCCGCCTGGCTGGATGCACAATGGGCCAAGGTCGACCGGGCCACCCGGGCGATCAGCACGCGATGGATGAGCCACTTGTCCGGCCCGCTGAATATTGGCCAGATCGGTGTTGCCTGTGCCTTGTCATATCTTGATTTGCGCCATGATGCCCGCGGGTGGCGCGCAGGCAATGACACATTGGCCGCTTGGCACGCGGCCTTTGCACAGCGTCAAAGCATGTTGGATACAGCCGTCAGCTGATCAGAAGTTGAAGCTGACCCCGAGGTTCACGGCATTTGTGACAATGTCGGTTTCCAAGGTCCCGCCTGTATCCAGGTCAGCGGTGTTGGCGGAATATGTCCCTTTATACTCGCCAAAAACGGACCATTGATCATTGATCGGAACACTCGCGCCCGCGATCCATGTAGCGGCCGGACCGGTCAGCTGGTAGCCAAACGTTTCGGAATCGCCATTTGTCACCTCAACATGCGGAACTGACAGCCCAACGCCGCCGCCCACATAGGGTGACACCTCGCCAAACGCTGCGTTCCAGCGCCGGTAGGCATTGACGGTCAGGGTATTCAGGCCGTCGGTGAATTCCAGCACATCGTAACCAGCTGGCAGTTCATCATCTTTCGGATAGACCTTGTTATGCGCAAAATCGAGCCCGTATCCAAAAGTCGGCGACTGCCACTTGGTGGCGCGCAACCCGTAGTAAGGCGGCGCCGTTGTTGAACGCCCTTCCCAGTCAATGGACAGATCGTCATCAGCGATTTCGTCATCGTTGCGAATCGAAACGTCTGACGGTTGGGCGGATTGCAGGCCGCCATAAAAGCTCAATTCCACCTCTGCTGTCGCAGCGGCAGGCAGGCCAAAGACCAGAAAAGAGAGCGCAAGCGCACGTGTCATCACCGATGTCCCGACGGTTGAGTTGGTAAATCAAGTCCTATGCAGCGCCATAAGGAGTGACAAGAAAACATTAAGTGATCCCTAACCACAGGCAGGTGATGTGTCTGCACTGTCACAATATGATCAAGTATTTGCTGTTTTCGGGCCGCTGATACGCATTGATCCGCCAAACAGGGGCCGAAACCCATGGTTGTGCGCACCTGTCTTGCACATCTTTAGAATCAGGCAACTTTTGCGGTGATATGAGGGCGTTGATGTAGATGCATGTAAGATGACACGGGACTGCGCCCTATTGTCCGCTGGACTGATCCGAATTTGATGGCTAAACAGCGCTCGATTGGACAGACTGATGTCATTGTCCTGACTTTTGTGTGGGCAAAAGGCCCAAAATATCGGAGATGTACCCCGTGTCACATACTGATGACGACCACGGCACACGCCGCGACTTCCTTTATTATGCCACCGCAGGTGCGGGCGCCGTTGCGACGGGTGCCGCCGTATGGCCATTGGTGAACCAGATGAACCCGTCTGCCGATGTTTTGGCGCTGGCGTCAATCAGGGTTGACGTTGGGGCGGTTGATCCGGGCACGCAGATCACCGTTCTGTGGCAGGGTAAGCCCGTATTTATCCGCGCCCGGACCGAGGAAGAAATCGCCGAGGCACGTGCGGTCGAGGTTGCTGATCTGCCCGATCCGGATGCGTTTAACGAAAACCTCGGTGCGGTTCCTGCAACCGATGAGAATCGCGCATTGACCGAAGATGGCGTCTGGTTGGTGCAGATGGGTGTCTGCACCCATCTGGGCTGTGTGCCGCTGGGTGACGGTGCGGGTGATTTTGGCGGCTGGTTCTGCCCCTGCCACGGCTCGCACTACGACACCGCTGGCCGCATTCGCAAAGGGCCCGCGCCGCGGAACCTGCCGGTACCCCTCGCGTCCTTTGTGGACGAAACAACAATTCAACTCGGTTAAGGAGAGAGAGCCATGGCTGGTATCCCCCACGACCATTACGAACCAAACTCAAAGGGCGAAAAGTGGCTTCACTCGCGGCTGCCCATTGTTGGGTTGCTTTATGATACATTGATGATCCCCACGCCCAAGAACCTGAACTGGATGTGGATTTGGGGGATCGTGCTGACCTTTACGCTGGTCCTGCAGATTGTCACCGGCATTGTTCTGGTGATGCACTATGTCCCGCATGTCGACATGGCGTTCCAGTCGGTTGAACACATCATGCGGAACGTAAATGGCGGCCATATGATCCGCTATTTCCACATGAACGGCGCCTCGCTGTTCTTCTTTGCGGTCTATCTGCATATCTTCCGCGGCCTCTACTATGGCTCATACAAGGCCCCGCGCGAGGTGACCTGGATCATCGGGATGCTGATCTACGTGTTGATGATGGGGACGGCCTTTATGGGTTACGTGCTGCCTTGGGGGCAGATGTCCTTCCACGGGACCGCGGTGATCACCGGCCTGTTCGGCGCCATTCCATTCATTGGCGAAAGCGTGCAGGTCTGGCTGTTGGGTACGCCCAACGGTGCGATTGATCAGCCTGCGCTGAACCGGTTCTTCTCGCTGCACTATCTGCTGCCGTTTGTGATTGCAGGCCTTGTGGCCGTGCATATCTGGGCGTTCCACACGACGGGGAACAACAATCCAACCGGTGTCGAGGTGCGACGCACAAGCAAGGAAGATGCCGCCAAGGATACCCTCCCGTTCTGGCCCTATTTTGTGATCAAGGACCTGTTTGCCTTGGCCATCATCATGGCGCTGTTCATGGCGGTTGTCGGGTTCATGCCGAACTACCTTGGCCACCCGGACAACTACGTGCCGGCGAATGCGCTGGTCACCCCATCCCATATTGTGCCTGAATGGTATTTCCTGCCGTTCTACGCTATCCTGCGCGCCTTCGACCAAGAGGTTTGGCTGGTTATCTTCGTTAACTGGGTCAGCTTCGGGATCATCGACGCCAAGTTCTTTGGGGTGATCGCGATGTTTGGTGCGATTGTTGTCATGGCACTGGCCCCGTGGCTGGATACATCAACAGTCCGCTCTGGCCGGTATCGCCCGATGTTCAAGTGGTGGTTCTGGCTGCTGGTTGTCGACTTCATCATTCTGATGTGGGTTGGCGCGCGCCCGGCCGAGGGGATTTATCCTTATATCGCCTTGCTTGGGTCGACCTACTGGTTTGCCTACTTCCTCGTGATCCTGCCGCTTTTGGGTGTGATCGAGAAGCCGACAACACCGCCAGCGACGATCGAAGATGATTTCAATGCGCACTATGCGCCGGATGATGCAGGGTCTTCGACCCTTGTGAAACCGGCCGAGTGAGAAAGGACAAAGACAAGATGTTCCGCAAACTCACCATGACTGCTGCAACGGCCCTTGCCCTGACAACAGGGCAGGCCATGGCAGCCGAAGTTGAAACACATATCGAGGATTACGCCTTCTCGTTCGAAGGGCCATTTGGCAGCTTTGACCAGATGCAGCTGCAGCGCGGCCTGCAAGTCTATACCGAGATCTGTTCGGCCTGCCACGGGCTGGAACTGATCGCGTTCCGCACCCTGCATGATGAGGGTGGGCCCGGCCTGCCGGAAGATCAGGTGCGCGCCTATGCCGAATTCTACGAGGTATTCGACGAAACCCTGTTTGACGGCGAGGGCGATTTCCGCCCCGCGACCCCGGCTGATCATTTTCCAGCCTCGTCCTTGTCCAATGCGCCCGACCTTAGCCTGATGGCCAAGGCCCGCGCTGGTTTCCACGGGCCCTACGGCACCGGGATTAACCAGTTCGTCAAAGGCATGGGTGGGGCCGAGTATATCGCGTCGCTGCTGACCGGATACGCGGATGAACCCGAATGCGCCCTGGAAGGGGAACCGATGGATGGCTACTACAATGTCGCCTTTGCGGCAGGTGGTTTCCACGAGAACTGCAAGGACGAGAACGGCAAGCACAAGGTGCCGGGCAGCTGGATTTCGATGGCACCGCCGCTCTATGGTGATGACGTCGAATATGCAGATGGGCACTCGACAGATCTGGAACATGTGGCCGAAGACGTCTCTGCGTTCCTGATGTGGACGGCCGAACCCAAGCTGGTTGCGCGCAAGCAGGCCGGGCTGACGGGTGTGATCTTCCTGACCGTGCTGTCGGTTCTGCTGTATCTGACCAACAAACGGTTGTGGGCGCCACATAAGAAAAAGCACTGACAGACAACGTCATGTCGAAAATCACAAAGGCTCGCCAGATTGGCGGGCCTTTTTGACGTCGTAGGATGGGTTTTAACCCATCTTGCCCAGATAGGCGGCCAGGGCTGGCGGGGGCGCGGCGAAGAGAGGTCCAGTTGCGGTCGGCGCGGCAGCCGCGCCATCTGCAAGCAACACTGTTTCATCGGCGATACGCAGCGCATCTGCGGGGTCATGGGTGACCATGATCACGCGGCGCTCCTGGCTGACCAGTATGGTCTGCACAAGATCCAGCATTTCATCCTTCAAACCCGGGCCCAGTGCCGCAAATGGCTCGTCCAGCAACACGACGGGTCGATCTGCCAACAGGACACGGGCCAATGCCGCGCGGCTTTGCTGCCCCCCGGACAATTCAGCCGGCCGTCGGTCGGCCAAGCCGTGCAAACCGACCTGGGACAGCACGTCGTCGATCCGGGCAAGTTCGGGGGCCGACAGGCGCAGGCGGGGGCGCACGGCCAGCCCCACATTCTGAGCAACGGTCAGATGTGGAAACAGGTTGTTATCCTGAAACAGAATGCTGATCGGGCGATCACCGGGGGGCAGATGTGTCAGGTCCTTGTCATCCAGCAGGACACGACCGGATGCCGGTACCAAAAATCCCGCAATTGCATTCAGCAAGGTTGACTTGCCGGCGCCAGATGGGCCGATCAGGGCGGTCAATGCGCGTCCGGCAAATGTCAGATCAGCCGTCAGACTGAAGGCATCTTGGCGCAAAACAAGATTTTCACACTGCAGCATGTCGGCGCCCCACCCAATCAAAGACAGCAAACACGGTAAAGCTCAGACCCAGCAGCAGCAACGCGGCCGAGGCCGCCGCCTCCATCCGGTATGCGCCCATCAGACGATACATCGCAAGCGGCAGTGTCTCCTGCGCGTCACCTGCAAAGAGGGCGATGACACCCAGATCCCCCATCGACAACGCGGCGGCCAAACCGGCGCCAAAACCCAATGGTTGCGCGATGCGGGGCAGGACCACCAAACGCAGCCATGCCAATGGCCCGAAACCCAGCGTGGCACCAAGCCGGGAAAAATTGGTATGCACCTCTTCAATCGCAGGCGCGATGGACCGTAGGACAAAGGGCAGGGCAAGGGTCGCATTGACCAGTGCCGTGACGACAAGGGCCAGTCTGGCAGGGTTCACGAAAGGAAAAACCACCAGAAACGCGCCTGTGCCGATAACCAGACCAGAGGCGGCAAGCGGCAGAAAGCCTATGGCCGTAACCCACCCGCTGCGCCAAAGGCCCAGTGAAACGGCCATGACGATGCATAAAAGGGCCGATGTCAGCGCCACGCTGACCGAACGGATCGCGGCCTGCCAAATGCCGGGCGGCAGGTCCGCGATGCCCGGTAGTCCGCGCAATATGATCATGACAAGTGGCAGCAACAGAAACGCAGCCGCCGCTGCGATAGCAAGCCCATCCCGGACGGGCGACCCCTTGTCCCATCGTTGGATGGTCCGATCCAGACCACCGCTTAACATCGCCTGCGCGCTGAATTTCCAGGCAATCAGGGCACCGGTTGCGCAGAGGCCGAATTGAACACCGGCCAAAAGGGCGGCCCGACCCAAATCAAAGTCAAAACGCAGTGCCTGGTAAATGGCCAACTCGACTGTTGTTGCCCGCGGGCCACCGCCCAGGGTCAGGGCCACGGCAAAACTTGTCAGACAGATCAGAAAAATGACCAGAAACACACCCGGTCCGATGGCGCGCAGCATCGGCCATTCCAGAAACCTGCCCACGGGGGCGTTCAGCGTGGCGGCAAGCCGGTAACGCTCTGCCGGGATGGCCAACCATCCTTGCAGCAACAACCGGGTGGCCAGCGGCAGGTTGAAAAAGACATGCGCCAGAACGACGCCGTGAAAGCCGTAAATCGAAAAGGGGGGCAGCCCCAGCCAGGCAAGCCCCGCATTCAGCACGCCACCCCGTCCGAAGATCGCCAGCAAACCCAATACGGCGACAATAACCGGAAGCAGAAATGGCGCCCCCAGCAGGGTCACCAGCAGGTCCCGCCCGGCAAAGCGGCGGCGCGCGAGCGCGCGCGCGACGGGGACCGCCAGTAGCGTGCTAAGCGCCGCGGATACCAACGCCTGCAAGACCGTGAAACGGATCGCGGCCCAATCCGCCGTTGACAGGCCGCTATCCCACTCTGCGCGGAGTGCTACAGCGGCCAATGTCCCCAGCGTCAGGGCGACAACCACGAGCCCGGCGAGGATGCCGGGCCAGCGTGGCGCTATTGCGAGAGCGCGGTGCGCCATTCATCCAGCGCTGTATCGCGGGCCGCGGCGGCTTCGTCGGCGGTCATCAACAGCGATTTTTCCGGTGTGATGAGTGTCTCGAAACCTTCGGGCAGGCCGGCCTCGGGCGTGGCTGCCGGATACATCCAGTTTGTGGTTGGGATCACGCTCTGGAATGTGTCGGATACCATGAAGGCCAGAAACGCATCCGCCAGGGCGGGCTGATCGGTGCCGGCTACTTTGCCGGCCACTTCGACCTGCATGTAGTGGCCTTCATCAAAGGCCCATGCGACCTTGCTTGCGTCCTCTTCGGCAATCAGGTGGTAGGCGGGCGAAGTGGTGTAGGACAGCACCGCATCCGCCTCGCCATCAAGAAACAGCCCATAGGCTTCGGACCAGCCCGGTGTCACGGTCACGATATTGTCGGCCAGATCGGCCCAGATGGACGGGGCTTCGTCGCCATAGGCCGCCTTGACCCACATCAGCAGGCCCAGCCCGGGGGTGGATGATCGTGGGTCCTGAATCACGATCTTGGCGTCGCTGGCTGCAAGTTCGGGCATATTCGCGGGCGCGGCGGCACCTGCGTTGCCGACAAACGCAAAGTATCCCCAGTCAAATGGCAGAAAATCCGGATCTTCCCAGCCAATGGGCAGGTCCAGGTCAGCAGTGACCCCATGTGGCGCAAACAGCCCGGTTTCGCGGGCCGCGGCCGTTAGGTTTGTGTCCAATCCCAGGACGATGTCAGCCTCTGTGCGGGGGCCTTCCAGCTGCAAGCGCGCCAGAAGCGCGGCGCCGTCGCCCGCATTCACAAACTGCAGATCGCACGCGCAGGTTTCCTCAAACGCGGCTTCAACGGCCGGACCGGGCCCCCATTCCGTGGTGAAACTGTCATATGTGTAGACTTGCAGCACCGGGGTCTCGGCCAATGCGCCTGTGGCACAAAGGGCAAGTCCCGCAGCAGCTGGCAGATAGGTGGCTTTGGTCATCTTATCCTCCAAATGCGACGAGCGGATTGGGGGGTAAGCGAAAATGGCTGACCTTCCCTCCGCCGGTCTTAACCGGTTCAGGTTCAACGGGTCCGCTTTTCAAAGCATCTCAGCCATTTCTGGCCCCCCGAGGTACTGCAACAGCTATGAGAAAAGTGCCTGGATCACAAGATAGAACTGGCATTTCCAGCGCGGATGATGTAACAAGTATTTACATCCAAAAATCATCAGAAAGGAGGCGCCCTTGGGAGAACGCCAGTAATTATCTTATGTCTTGAGCTGCTTTTTGTGTGGCTCGTCTATTTCGTCTTTGGCATGGTCACACGTTATGAAATCCCGATCTGGGCCACCGCATTGCTGGTGATCATCGTGGACCGGACTGTCACCTTCATCACAACATCTGCCGCTGATAAGCGATCGCGTTTACGGGAATAGCTTGGCTTTCGGCTGGGCGCTGGTTATCTGATCTTCCAGTCAGGAGCCGCGCCCATGTCGATCAACAGTTTTGGCCATCTTTTTCGCTTTACCACCTGGGGTGAAAGCCATGGCCCTGCGCTGGGCGCGACGGTTGACGGCTGCCCCCCCGGTGTGCCGCTGGCGCCTGAAATGATCCAGCAATGGATGGATAAACGCAGGCCGGGTTTGAACAAGAACACAACCCAGCGAAACGAACCTGATGCGGTCGAAATCCTGTCCGGCGTGTTCGAGGGGCAGACCACCGGCACCCCCATCCAGTTGATGATCCGCAATACCGATCAGCGGTCAAAGGATTATGGGGATATCGCCAACACATTCCGCCCCGGCCATGCGGATATTACCTATCATCAGAAATACGGTTTGCGCGATTATCGCGGTGGTGGTCGGTCCTCGGCCCGCGAAACGGCTGCGCGTGTCGCAGCGGGTGGTGTGGCCCGTGAGGCGATCAAGACAATCGCGCCGAATGTTCAGATTATCGGCTATATGACCCAGATGGGAACCAAGCAGATCGACCGGACCAAGATGGATTGGTCGCAGATCGACAAGAACGATTTCTTTTGTCCTGATGCAGACGCAGCCGCGGAATGGAACGACTATCTGGGCTGGCTGCGCAAGGATGACCACAACTCGGTCGGGGCGATTATCGAGGTCGTGGCCCGCGGTGTTCCTGCAGGGATCGGCGCGCCGATCTATGCCAAGCTTGATACCGATCTGGCCGCTGCGATGATGTCGATCAACGCGGTGAAAGGCGTGGAGATTGGCGAAGGGATGGCTGCCGCGGCGCTGACCGGGCGCGACAATGCCGATGAAATTTTCATGGGGCAGGGCGGCCCAGAATACAGTTCCAATCATGCCGGTGGCATTTTGGGCGGGATCAGTACCGGTCAGGACGTTGTTGTGCGCTTTGCGGTCAAGCCCACTTCATCCATCCTCAGCCCTCGCAAATCCATCCGGATGGATGGCAGCCCGACAGAGGTGATCACCAAGGGTCGCCATGATCCTTGTGTAGGTATCCGGGCGGTGCCGGTGGGCGAGGCGATGATGGCCTGCGTGATATTGGATCATCTTTTGCTGGACCGTGGTCAGACGGGTGGCGTGCGCGGCGGTATCGGCCCGGATTGATCCGTTCATCTTATGTCAATGGAAACAGGTTGTTGTCACTGATTGGGACCTGCTAGGGTTCGCGGACGATCAAGGGGGAATCATGCTGCCGCTTTTCCGCACCGTCATTTGTGCTTCACTTTGCCTTGGCCTGGCCAGTTGTGGCCTGCCGCGCGGTGCCGGGTTTCAATCCGAAGTATTGGCCGCATCTGCTGTAGGCCCGGCCGAGGATGGCGCCGAACCGGTCTATGATTTTGCGGTCTACGAGGTGACACGCGCAACGCTGCCGGCGTTGCAATCCTGGCCCGACCGCACGCAGAAATCCTATCCATGGGTGACGGATCGACAGGCAGCGACCTCGCTGATCATCGCACCGGGTGACAAGCTGCAGCTGACAATCTGGGACGCGGAAGAAAATTCCTTGCTGGCAGGCACCGGCCAGCGCGCAACACCACTTCAAGAGATCGAAGTTAGCGCTGCGGGTCGTATTTTTGTGCCATATATCGGCGATCTTCGCGTCACGGGCATGTCGCCTGAAACCGCCCGCGCCCGGATCGAAGAGCAATTGACCCAAACAATCCCGTCCGCGCAGGTGCAGCTGGTTGTAGCCCCTGGTCGCGTGAACACGGCGAATGTGGTGACAGGGGTGGCCGCGCCCGGGATTTATCCGCTGGAATATCGCAACACCAAGCTGCTTGATCTGCTGTCGGCTGCGGGGGGGATCCCGCCAGACCTGGTCAATCCGCAGATCCGCCTGGCCCGGGGTGATCAGCTCTATGGCATCGCTTATGAGCGGCTGCTCAAGACCCCATCTTTGGATACGACTGTGCGTGGCGGTGACCGGATCATTGTCGAACCCGAAGACCGGTATTTCCTGTCTCTTGGCGCTGCCGGGACGCAGGCACAGCACACATTCCCCCAAAACAGCATTTCGGCGCTTGATGCCCTGTCGATCATTGGCGGAGTAAATCCGGGGCGCGCAAATCCGGAGGGTATTCTGATCCTGCGGCAATACCGCGCCGCCGATCTACGCAGTGACGGCAGTGGCCCACCCCGGGACCGCGTGGTTTTTGTGCTGGATCTGACGTCTGCGGACGGCCTTTTTTCTGCAGGCCAGTTCGAGATTCAGGCAAATGATCTTGTCTACGCCACCGAAAGCGCGCTGGGCCCAGCATTGACACTGTTCAATGTGGGAACCTCTCTCGCGAGCCTGTCCAACTAGTGCTTATCGGCCCAACGGGCCGCGCAATGCCACGCAGTCGCCAATTGAATACGACATCAGGCAGCCGAGACTGCAAACCCGTATTGGGCCAGTTGGTCGACACACAGTCCGGCATTGCGACAAGGCACAGTTCCAACGACCATCTGATCGTGCCAGAAGGGGTTTTATTACTCTTGGCGTCGTATAAATTCAGGGGCGAGAGCTTATCTCGAAGTTATTCAAGAGGCCGTCAGCGGCGATGCGTAGATTAAACAGTGGTACGATTGGTATTGATCATGGGGATGTGGGGCTATTCTCGGATTTCGAACATGACGGCGAGATGTGGCGGGGGACTGGGCCACGGCAGGCAAGCGAGGCTGTTCAATTCTCGCAACCATTCCTAAGCCCGCCTCATGTGCAGGTTTCGATCTCCATGTGGGACATTTCGAACAACACGAATATCCGGGCCGATGTGCAGGCCGAAAGTGTTACGACCAATGGTTTCGATATCGTGTTCCGGACCTGGGCAGATACGCAGGTCGCGCGCATACGCGTCTCGTGGACGGCCATCGGTGAGCTTCCCAATGATGACGGCTGGGAACTTTATTGACGCCACCCGGGACCTATTGAAGGGGCAATTGCCTTTGCGGGCTCTGCGGTCGGGGCGGCGGCTATCCGCACCTCTGGCGGCATCCAGTATGTTGCTTGGTTTTCAAAGTCGACATGGATGTTATCGCGACGCCATCTGTCCACCGATGCCTGGCGCCGATACGCCAGTGGCCCAAGTCCAGCCAAGATTCTTCGGGGTGTGAATTCTACGTAGGGCACCGGATCGCCTCGCAAACGAATGGAGCCTGCTGCGTCGAATATGAAACTATAGACGTCGTCACGAAACGCAAAGTTAAGCGATTCACCCTGAAATCTGGGGTTGGCTCGCTGCGAGACGACAAACTGCAATGCAACCTCCGCACCGTCGAGAGTTGGGTGTGTGCTGATCAAGTTTGCGACATCTTTTGCATAAGGTTTGATGGGCTTGCCATCCTCGTCTTTCAAACCTGCGGGCGCTGGCGGAATACCTTTGCTAGCCGCTGTCCCCAGCATTGTGCCTTTCGCCAGTGTGTCCATTATACCGGACATCGACGATATGATTTTGCTTTCGAGCCCGGATCTCGCCGCCTTGTAGCTTGTTCTGCGTCCGATGATCGGGGTCTCTTCCATTTCGGGGCCGATACCCAGCGGCAACTGAATATCAAAGGAAAGGACATCGCGCGTCAGGTCAAAAAAACGATCCCATATCGTGCTGGCGCCGAGTGCCAGCACGATAAAAAGCGCGGCTAGTCCAACGATCAACCAGATCGGCTGTGCAAGCTCTGACCAAATAAATGTCAACACCACGTAAAAAACAATTGCCAACGCAACGCCGGATACTGCTGATGATTTCGTCTTCTTGGGCGTTTCCATATTCTTTGCAATGATGTCAAAACGCGCCAGCAAAGCGGATGCCGATGAAATGCGCCCGATCAAATTGGCCTTTTGGTTGTCAAAAAGATCGCCATATTTGTTTTCCAATCGCGTGGCACGACGTTCCAATGCCTCATTTGCAACGAACCCGGTGGCGAATTTCACTGCTGGTGGCACCAAGCCCACCAATCCCGCCATTAATTCAATCAGCATGATAAATCCAACCTATTGAAATTTCTATTTGTGCGACTGCGGCGCGCTCTTTGGCCCAACCGGGCGCGCTGCAATAGGGTGGCATTTTACGCGTCGAGCCTTGCCAAAAGGTCCGAACCCCGCCCACATTTGGACAGACTACCGTTTTTATGGGAACCCCATTTTGGGGAACCAGCCAGGTTTGGGGCGAAATATGTGGGCGCGCGAAATTCATGCCGGTGACGGTGAGTTACTATTCAGTGTCTGGAAACAGCATCTACCGGCAAGTGATGACAGATACGATTGGATACCTGAGGCGTTGACGGCCGGCTGTGACCGCGGGCAATTCCGCCGCGCTTGCGGTTGGTGCCGCGCGAGCAAGAGATTGTCAGCCTGGCGAGCACGGGCAAGACCGATCAGCAAATCGCGGACACGCTGGGTGTGTCAAGAGACGCCATCAAGCAATGGTGGTCCAGAATATATGATCACGTCCTTGATGTGCACCCGGATGTGTTTTGGAACGACAGCAGTTCTTGTGCAGGCGAGGTGCGCGGTACTGAAAAACGCCGATCGGTTCTGGCATATTGCGCATCCCGCCCCTCGGAACTTAGGCCGCACTACCTCAAAAGATAGGCGCCTGCCGGGTCACGGCGATGTGCTGGATCAGGCGGCTATTCCGCGGCATAAAGCCCTTCGTAGATTGGCCCCAGCGTCTTGTGATCGAACAGCGATGACACCGAGGTCCCGTTCCACGTGTTCAGAATCGCCTGAGCGAACATTGGCGCGGTCGGCACGATCCGAATGTTCTTGGCCGATTTGACCGCCTCTGTCGCCTGGATCGTGTCGGTGATCACCAGCGTTTTCATTACGGATTTCTGAATGCGGTCCACGGCCGGCCCGGACAGCACCCCGTGCGTGATGTAGGAATGAACTTCCTTGGCGCCGTTTTCCATCAACACACCTGCGGCCTTGCACAGGGTTCCAGCCGTATCGACGATATCGTCCACGATGACACAGACCTTGTCT
The DNA here is from genome assembly GCF_038443705.2 of Yoonia sp. SS1-5. Classification (NCBI taxonomy): domain Bacteria; kingdom Pseudomonadati; phylum Pseudomonadota; class Alphaproteobacteria; order Rhodobacterales; family Paracoccaceae; genus Yoonia; species Yoonia rhodophyticola. Next base: position 2,933,373 of record NZ_CP151767.2, read on the forward strand.
TTGACATCACCGATGACAGTCATTTCGGCCACTTCGCCGGGTTTGCCGCGTCGCTTGTCCACAATGGAAAGCGGTGCCCCGATCCGTTGCGCAAGATCACGCGCGCGGGCCACACCACCGACATCGGGTGAGACGACCATCACCTCGTCCATCTTGCCGCGGAAATTATGCATCGCATCCAGCGCATAGATGGGTGAGGCATAGAGGTTATCCACTGGAATATCGAAAAAACCCTGAATCTGCGTGGCATGCAAATCCAGGGTGAGAACGCGTTCAATGCCGGCTTCCACGATCATATTCGACACCAGCTTGGCCGTGATCGGGGTGCGCGCCTTGGAGCGGCGATCCTGTCGGGCATAGCCGAAATAGGGGATCACCGCCGTGATGCGCGCCGCCGAGGATCGGCGCAGGGCATCGGCGATAATCAAAAGCTCCATCAGGTTGTCATTGGCCGGGTTTGATGTGGGTTGGACGATGAACATGTCTTCGCCGCGCACGTTCTCGAAGACCTCGACGAAAATCTCGCCATCGTTGAACCGTTCGACCCTTGCGTCGCACAGGCCGACCTCCATTCCCCGGTGCATCGACATGCGGCGGGCAATTCCATTGGCCAGTGGCTGGTTTGCGTTGCCGGAAATCAGCTTTGGCTCGATCATTGTGGGCATGGGGGGTCCTTTGGCAGAAGGCTTAACTGTTCTTAACAGAATCGTGACGTTGACACCGGGTAGCACAAGCTTACCGTCGCGCAAAGAATTCACGCGTCCAAAAAGGTGACAAATGGCCCATATCGACTACTACTTCGCGACACTATCGCCCTTTACCTATCTGAGCGGGACCCGCCCGCAGGCGATTGCCGACAAGCACGGTGCGACAATCACCTACAAGCCGCTTGATATCATGGCCCTGTTCGCGCGCACCGGGGGGACGCCACCCAAGGACCGGCATCCGAACCGTCAGGAATACCGCCTGCAAGAGCTGCAGCGCCGGTCGAAACTTGTCGGGATGCCGCTGAACCCCAAGCCGGCCTTTTGGCCCACTAACGGTGCCCCATCTGCCTATGCCATCATTTCGGCGCAGAATGCCGGGGGCGATGTGGCCGCGTTGGTCAAGAACTTCGGCGCCGCCTGCTGGGCCGAGGACCGCGATATCAGTCAGGATGACGTGGTGCGGGACTGCCTTGAAAAGGCGGGTTTTGATCCGGCATTGGCAGACAAGGACATGATGACAAGCGCCGATACCTTCGCCAAAAACCTTGAGGATGCGGTCAGCGCCGGGGCATTTGGTGCGCCATTCTTTATCACAGATACCGATCAGCGGTTCTGGGGCGAAGACCGGATTGACGATCTGGATGCGTATCTGGCCGGCAAGATCTAGTGCCGACGATCTCGGGGCATGCGGTGCATGCCACGACCACCGGCACCGGGTCACGGGCGGTCATGATCCACTGCGCCCTTGCGCGCCATGAAAGCCTGCTGCCCTTGGCCGCGGCTATCGGCGGGCAGGTCAGCCTGTTTGACATGCCCGGACATGGGCGCAGCGCGGATTGGGATGGTCAGCACGACTATCAGACCCTGGTAACAGACAGCGCGGCGGCCCTGTGCAACGGGCCAACCCATGTGATTGGGCATTCCTTTGGCGCAACTGCCGCGTTGCGCCTGGCGGTGGAGCAACCCGATCTTGTGCACCGCCTGACCCTGATCGAGCCCGTGTATTTTGCCGCCGCCAAGGGGACGCCAGAGCATGCGGCCCACGCCACGGCCTTTCGCCCCTTTGTCAGTGCGATGCTGGCGGGTGATGACGTCCGCGCCGCCGAGATATTCAATGACCTCTGGGGTGCGACCGCGTGGGCGGCCATTCCCGGACGGCTGCAAAAATACCTCGTTGATCGGATCCACCTGATCGTGGCGAGCGGCGCCGCGATTGAAGAGGACGCGTTGGGGATCACCTCGCCTGAACGGCTTGGGACCTTAGGCATCCCGGTCACCTTGATCCGGGGTGCGGCGACGCAGCCGGTGATCGCTGCCATTCAAACCCGATTATTGAACCGTTTGCCGAATGCGCGCGAAATCATCGTCCCTGATGCAGGGCATATGGTGCCGATCACGCATATGGCCGATGTCAGCCGGGCGATCCGTGCAGCAGGTCCAGAAACTGGCTGACGCCCTCTGCGGTCATGGACCAATCCGTGACCAGACGGCCGATCAAGGGGGCGTCGGGATCACCGGTAGCGGGATCGCCATTCATCACGTAGTAGACAGCGCCGCCATCCAGCATGCGTTTATGTTCCCGCCGGGCCATCTGGAAAAAGATGATATTCGCCTGCGGCGGGAAGAGTATCTCGACCGCGTTGTGGCCGCGTAACCCTCGGGCCAGCTGCGCGCAGCGATCATTGGCGGATCGGGCAAGCGTTAGCCATAGGCCATCGGCGAGATAGGCCTGCATCTGGGCCGACAGATATCTGTGCTTTGACAACAGATGCCCGCCGCGTTTGCGGCGCAGTTCAAATTCCCATGCCAGGGCAGGATCAAAGATCACACAGGCCTCGACCCCCAATGCGCCGTTTTTTGTGCCGCCGAAACTGACCGCGTCAATGCCGGCCTTCCATGTCAATTCCGCCGGGCTACAATCCAGCGCCACCAGCGCATTGGCAAAGCGGGCGCCGTCCAGATGGGTCTGCATCCCGAAGGCCTGCGCGACATCGGTAAGTGCCTTCATCTCATCCAGCGTGTATAGCGTGCCTTTCTCGGTCACTTGCGTCAGTGACAATGGCCCGCGTTGGGGGCCGTGAACGCCGCGATTTTCCTCGGCAAGGATTTTGGTCCGTAGATCGGCAGGGTCCATCTTGCCATCTGCACTTGGCACCAGGGTCAGTTTTGCGCCGGTATAGAACTCGGGCGCGTTGCATTCATCCTCGTGGATATGCGCAACATCCGAGCAAAAGATCGTCTGCCAGGGCTGTGACATGGTTCCCAGAAGGACGGAATTGGCTGCCGTACCGTTGATGATCAGGTAAACCGCCGCTTCAGGTGCCGCGAACAGATCGCGTATCTGGGTGCGGACCTCGTCCATCAGCGGGTCAGCCCCATATCCCATGGCATAGCCCTGATTGGCGGTTGTCAGCGCGTCCATGATGCTTGGATGGGCAGGGCCCGCATTGTCGGATGCAAAAAACACTATGTTGGCTCCTCGATGATATGGTCGTCCCAGTCGTCTTCATCCACATCGGTTTCCGCGATTGTCCGATGTTGAATGGATACCCCGGCATCATGAACGGATTGCGGATCGCCACTGATCAGCGGGTGCCAGTCAAACAGTGGGCGGCCCTCGTAGATCAGCCTGTAGCCGCAGGTTTCCGGCAGCCAATACATGTGTTTTTCAAGGGTCGTCGGGGTCAACGCAATACATTCCGGCACGAATTCGTGCCGCATCATGTAGTTGCTGCACAGGCATGTGCTGTCGTCCAGCAATCGGCAGGCAATGCGCGTCAGGGCAACTTCGCCATCGTCATCTTCCAGCTTGTTCAGGCAACATTTCCCACAGCCATCACATAACGCTTCCCATTCCTGTTTGTTCAGCTTGTCCATCGGCTTGGTTTCCCAAAACCGATCCGCCAGACCTGCGCGATCTATTTTACTGGACATCGGCGAGGATTTCGCGGGCTTGCGCGCAATCGGCATCCATTTGCGTGATCAGCGCCTCAAGCCCGTCAAATTTCAGCTCTGGCCGCAGATAGTCGATCAGGGCGACGGACAGATGTGTTCCGTACAGATCACCCTTGAAATCAAAGAGAAAGGTTTCGCAATTGGCAGCATTTTCGCCAAACATGGGCCGGACCCCGATAGAGGCCGCGCCATCATATGTGCCTTTGTGCGGGCCGGCCAAGACATCGACCTTTACGGCGTACACACCGAATTTTGGCGGATGCAGACCCGCAATCGACATGTTTGCGGTCGGGTATCCCAAATCGCGGCCACGCTGAAACCCGCGAATAACGGCCCCTTCGATCCGGTGCCAGTGGTCCAGCATACGGGCCGCATCCCGTGGTCGCCCATCTGTCAGCGCGCGCCGGATTGCCGTGGACGAGACAGCGCCTGCATCATTGCTGATGATCGGGGCGATGGTCACGCCGAACCCCATCTCGGCACCATAGGTCTGCAAATCGGCTGTGGTGCCGGCACGTCCCTTGCCAAAGCAAAAATCAGCCCCCACCACGACATGTTTCAGGCCAAGCTGATCGGTGATGATGTCCTGGGCAAAGGCGCGCGGGGTCAATCCGGCCAGTGTGGCGTTGAACGGAACCTCATACAGCTTTTCGACCCCCAGCTTTTCAAGCCGGTTTGCCTTGGCTTCGGCGTTCATCAGGCGGAACGCCTTGTGGCTCTTGTCAAAATAGCTGCGCGGGTGCGGCTCGAATGTCATGATACCAAGCGGCGCATTTACGGCGCTGGCCGCCTTGCGCGTGATGTCGATGACGGCTTGATGGCCAATATGGATGCCGTCAAAATTCCCAATGGCCGCGGCTGCACCGCGATCGGCCGGGTCCATGAAAACTGTATCTCTGACAATGCGCATGGCTTTGGGTATCGCGGCCCGCGCAGGCGTGCAAGATCAGTCGAACTTCCGCGATGGGGCAAGGACGGTTGCGTCGCCCACAAGGACCTTTTTGTCATCAACCAGGCAGCGGGTTTCCATCTTGACGCGGCGTTTGGAAAAGTCGATTTCCTTGACCTCAACTTCGGCCAGAACCATGTCGCCGGGGCGCACGGGGGCCAGGAATATCAGGTTCTGGCCCAGATAGACAGTGCCATGCCCGGGAAGCTGTTCACCGATCACCGCGCTGATCAGGCCAGCGGTCAGCATGCCATGCGCGATGCGCCCACAGAAAATCGTGTCCTGCGCGTAATCCTCGTCCAGGTGAACGGGGTTCCGGTCGGTGGAAACTTCGGCAAAAAGTTCGATATCCCGGTCAGTGACGACCTTGCGCAGGGACCGGACCATGCCGATCTCAATATCTTCAATGCAGATCGTACCGCGGGGGGCATTGTCCAACATGTTATCTCCGCCTCGTAATAAAATTCATCATACCGAACCGATATTGAAATTTTATTACCTCGCGGATGCAGCGAAATCAAGCGATTCCCTTACCGAAGATGTCCGATTGTGTAAGTCGCGCTCATCTGTTGTGCGGCGAGGTATGTTTCCAGCGCTGCAGCGTCTGGTTGGGTCTGCGTTTTGGTCTCGGCGGCGGCGAGCCCGCCCGAGATGAACAGGGCATCAATGTCTTCCTGGACTGCCCCAAGAATATCGGTGTGAATGCCATCGCCGATCCCGATGATGCGCGGATCGCTTGGCGCATCAGGCAGGGCCGCTAGACGGCGGCGGGCCAGATCGTAGATCGGCGGGTGCGGTTTGCCGAAATACAGGCTTTCGCCCCCCATCTCGGTATAAAGTGCGGCCAGCGCACCCGCACACCATTCGCGTATATCGCCACGGTCGACCACGATATCGGGATTGGCGCAGAGCAGCTTTAGCCCCTTTTGCTTTGCGTATAGAAACTCGGCCCTGTTTGTGTCGAGGTCGGCCAGCGGATCAAAGGGACCACAGCACACGATACCTTCGGCCTCTTCCAGCGGAACCTTGGTAATCGGGACGGGGTCATCAATGATCTGCAATGGTTTAAAAAAGTCGTCATCACGCGGGCTTTCGCCCATGAACCAGATCTTTGACCCGACGATGCCGCGATACATTCCGGCCCGCGCACTGTCGCCGGATGTGGCAATCGCATCCCATGCATCGGCCGGAATGCCAAAACCATCAATCTGGCGCGCAACCGAATCCCAGGGGCGCGGCGAATTGGTGACAAGAATGACCCGACCGCCCCGCGCCCTGTAGGCTTGCATGGCCTTCACCGCGCTGGTCAAGGCCTGAACGCCGTTATGCATGCAGCCCCACAGATCGACAAATGCCGCGTCATACTGATCCGAGATGGTGGCAAATGACGCGATGATCTCGGTCATGACAAAGCTTCTTTCGCAAAAAGATGAGATGGGCGGGGCGTATGCCCCGACCGGTCGTCCGGATGCAGCGTGATCAGACCTTGAGGTTCGGGATGATCTGCTTTTTCCGGCTCATGATGCCGGGCAGCACCACGGTGTCGCCATCAACGGTTGCGTCAAATGATTTCTCTGCGACAGTTTTGGTCAGGTCGTTGGGAACCAGCATCGTGGCTTCTTCATTCAGGATATCGACCACAAACAGCAGCACCTGATCGACGCTATCCTCTTTGGCCACATCCGGCATGGCGGCGATCAGCGCATCCTTGCGGTCGAGAACCTGCTGCGGGGATGTGGTTTCCAGCACGGAAACCCGGAACTTTGTTCCATCAACTTCGTATTCCTTGCTGTCCATGCGCAATAACTCAGCCTCCGAGAAGGCAGAGACGTCGGATTTCGCGGCAAACATCTCGGCGGCATAGGTCGGGATGTCGATCTTGAGGTCCGCGGCCAGCTGTTCGGCAAGCGATTGATCAACAGGGGTTGTCGTCGGTGACCGGAATTCCAGCGTATCCGACAGGATGCATGACAACATCAGCCCCTTGACCCCTTCAGGCATGTGGCTGGCATGGTCGCCCATCATCTGGTGCATGATCGTGGCTGTACAGGCCAGCGGGCGAATCGTGATGTTGATCGGGTTCTTGGTTTCCAGCCCGGCCGTCAGCTTGTGGTGGTCGATAATGGCCACGACCTCGGCGTCGTTGATGCTGGCGGGCAGTTCGGCCGGATTGTTGGTGTCGACAATAATGCATTTGTCATCTGCGGCGACGTCCTCGATGATGTCGGGCAGCTCAAAACCCCACCGATCCGCGACAAATTTCGCTTCTGTGTTGGGTGTCCCCAGCAAGACGGCCTGCGCACGGATATCCACATGGTTGAGATACCATTCCCAGATCAGCGGCGATCCGGTGCTGTCAGTGTCAGGAGCCTTGTGGCCGAAAATGAGCGTGGTCATGGCGATCTACCTTCATCTCTACTCTGTTTGCGGCGGTTATAGCAGGGCATCGGGGGATGTCACGGGGCGTTGCGTGGTGGGTGATGCGACATATATCGCCCGCATATACGCGATCTTCGGGCGGTTGTGAGCGCGCGGCCATTCGGGCTAGCATGCACAAACGCGGGACGGCGGGAACGTCACCGCATGTTGTCACCAGGTTTGGGCAGATCGGCACGGCATGACTGGCACGAAGCAGGCAAAGCAAAAGGAAACCGCGCTCTATCCGCCGATCAAGGCCTATTTGCAAGGCCAGGGATACGAGGTGAAGGGCGAGGTGGGCGCCGCAGATGTCGTCGCATGCCGGCCCGGCGAACCACCTGTTGTGATCGAGTTAAAGCTGGGATTTTCGCTGACCCTGTTTCATCAGGGGATCAACCGGCTTGCGGTCAGTGATCTTGTATATCTGGCGGTGCCGCATAAGCCGGGCAAGCCCTTTGCCCGCGCCTTGAAGGACAACGTGAAACTGGCCCGCCGCATTGGTCTTGGTGTGATGACCGTGCGGCCACGCGATGGGCATGTGGTGGTCCACGCGGATCCGGGCCCCTACGCGCCGCGGAAATCAGCCAAGAAAGCGGCCAGGCTGCTGCGCGCTTTTGATCGGCTGAAGGGCGATCCCAATGACGGCGGGGCAACCCGGCACGGGATTGTCACCGGCTACCGTCAGGATGCGCTGCGCTGCGCGCGGTTTCTGGCGGTGCATGGGCCGTCAAAAGGGGCGCAGGTCAAGGAATGGGCCGAGGTTCCGGACGCAACCCGGATCATGGCCGCTGATCACTATGGCTGGTTCACGCGTGTCGCGCGCGGGGTTTATGGCCTGACCGATGCAGGGCGAAAGGGGCTGGCGGATTATGGGGATGTGGATGGTAGCTGATCCAGTGTCCAGCCATCATCCGACAGAAACTGCAATAATCCCTCAACACCCATCAGATGGGCGGCACCGACCGCAATGACCACGTCATCATGCTGGTCAACTGCGTCACCGATAACCGGCATCCAGTTGCGATTGCGGTCAATCAACAGCGCATTTTCTGTCTGCGTAAACAAGGCGCTCGCCTCATCCGCTGACATGCCGGGGGTCTGGCTGATGGCCAGACGCGACATTTCCCACAAGGTCGCGATGTCACCGTCAAAGTAACGATCCAGCATGGAAACGAACATCTGTCTTTGCTGCTCTGGCGCCAGAATATTCACCCGCAACATGTCGATTTGTTCGTCCATCGGGTCCTGCTGGAAAATCTCGAACAAGGTCATGACGGATTCAAGCGATTGCATCGGGACGCCAGCCGCAGCGGCATCTTGCATGATCATATGATCCAGGCCGCGATTGCCCTGGGTCAGGTCCTGCATTGCGCAGGGCGGGATCGACAGCATCATCGACAAATACCAGGGCTGCATCTTGGACGCCATGAAGCCCGGGATGGATCGGGCGCTGGCTGCGTCTGCAATCGCCTCCCATGTTTCGTCGTCAAGCAGTTCCGGCAGGGTCGGACCCTCGGTGATGAACAGGATGCCGGGATCGGTTACGATCAGGTTCTGCAACTCGACTTCCTGATCGCTTGTCGCCTCGACCAGCAGCAGGTCGGTGCCTTGGACACGCGATTTCACCTGATCGCGGATCGCTTCCAGGCGCGGATCATAGATATGCATGGTTCCGATCAGCAGGGCGCGCTTGCCGTCCTTGGTCGCATCCCAGACAAGGCCTTGCCCGAAAGGCGTTTGCGCCGCCGCCGCATCCAGACTGGCCCGTTCGGCGGCGTCCAACTGGTCAAGATAGCCATCACCAACACATTGCGCCGCAGCGGGCAGACCAAACAGGCAAAGGGCAAAACTGGCGGCGCGCAGAAACATGTGACGATCCTTACATTGTCGTTCTCAACGTAAGAATGAACGGACCCGGGTCAATCACCCGAGCCCGTTTTGCAGGATCAATTTTTGACCCATCCGGATCAGAAACCGCCCCAGGGCGTCGCGCATGCCGCGGCGCGGTGGCGGAACAAGCTGCAATTGCGGCCGATCCGGGGTTGTGCCAGAGGGCAGGCCGACCCCATCCGGATCGTCAAAGGGCAGACGCACTGGCGGCCAGCCCGTTCTGACCGGGCTTAGCCGCAACACTTGCGGCAGCGACCTGCGCCGGGCCGGGCGCGTGTCGCCAAGGTGGTCAATGTCAGGGCTGATCTTGTGATCAACATGATAAAATGGGGGATGCATGGGAGTATCCGATCAAACGAGGTCTTTTTAGGAGGGAACAATCGCGCATCTTGGGTCGCGATCATGCTGCAGCGCCGTGGGTCAATGCCACGCGAGGGTGAAATCCTTTCTGATCATTGCAGTCTCCTATGATTCGTTTTCGAATGGCTGTGGGATAACCCAAGGTCAGCTTCTGGACCAAATGGTTTTTCAGTGAACTTGAAAAAAGGCGGATCAGCTGTGTGTCGGGCAGGGCACGCGCCCTGAAACGCAGGCTTAGTGAGAAACAGTGACCAGGGGGCTTTGGGCCGGTCCGGGCTGTCCGGGCATGACACCAGTGGCCTGAGTGCTGATCAAAGCACCAAAAAGGGTCAGCGCAGCACCAGCGATAATCACTGTCGCTTCTGGTCCAAGGATACTCATAATGCGCATTCTGCCACCCAAATGTTATGCCACGCCGACAATAGCATGCACGAGATGTTCATGAATGTGCGATAACGCACTTGTGGTTAACAATTTATGAAAAACCGTCAGAAAGCCCTTCCGGGTCGCAAATTTCTATCCTTTGCCGCGATGGTTTGATCGCGCCGCGCTTGGCCAGCTTGCTGATGGAACGGCTGACCATTTCACGGTTGGCGCCAATGGTACCCGCGATTTCGGCATGGGTTGGCGCATTTTCGATGACCCCGCCCCGGTTCAGCTTGCCATGTTCGGCCGCCAATCGGATCAGGTAGGTCGCCACACGCTGTTCGACGGACATAGTGGTCATTTCCATGCTGCGTTCCGTCAGGGTCCGGATCCGCGCGACAAGCTGGTTCACGATGCGCTGTCTGATCAGCGGGACGTCATTGAACAATTGCAAAAAGCACTGCCGGTTCATCGTCAGAACCCGTGCATCTGTTTTTGCAAAAACAGCCAGCGATCTTGGGATGCCGTCAAGTGCGGCCAGTTCGCCGAAAAACGCGCCTTCGGGAAAACGCGAGAACACGATTTCCTTGCCTTCCGCTGTCCAGAACACGGCAAGGATCGCGCCACTTAGCAGAAAATAGAGATCATACGAGGCGTCTTGCTGGTCAAACACCGTTTGCCATGGCGTCAGCTTGTGTTCGCTGACCGACAATGTGATGCCGTCCAGATCCGCCTCTCTCACCCCGTCAAAAAGAGGCAGGTTGTAGGATAAGAGCTTTTCCGGCGTCATGCCGCATCCAGGATGGCTTGGGCTTGCGCAAGTTCCGGGGGTGGTGCCTGTTTGGGCAGCGCGTCACAGATGTCACGCAAGGTGGCGGTGTTATCAACGCCAAGCGCGTGCTGATCCAGCAGCGCCCGCAGGCTCCATAGCAGGGCGCCCTGTTTCTTGGCCACGTCAATTGCCCGGGCGACATAGATGTTTGCATCATCAAAACGGCGGGACATCTGGCAGACCTTTGCGTGCAGGCGCAGCACTTCGGGGAACCAGCAATGCAGCCCCGATGCCTCGCACTCGCGCACAGCGCGATAGGAGCTTTGGTAGGCCTCTTCAAACCGGTCGTGGCGGGCCAGGGCGACAGCATAATGCGCCCGGAAATACGGAAGCCCTACCAACGCGCCAACGGCCTCATGCGTCTTGATGACGGTGTCGAACCCGGCAAGACCTTCGTCGGTCTCGCTTTGCGCCGGATCCATCACATTCAGCCAGGCAGCGCCGGTGATCTGCCAAAAGGCTGCCGTTTGGCTGTGGGCGGTTGCAATACCTTCCTTGACGCGGGCAATCGCCCTGTCAGTCTGGCCAGCGTAATAGAGCGGGACGGCACCCCATATCTTTGCATAAGGCTCCATCACCGGGATGTTCAGCTTGACCTGATGTTCATCCGTCTCGGCGCTAAGCGGGTCAACAAGATGCGTATCGCCCACGATGGCCCGGCCTACGGGTTCGAACATTTGCGCGGCGGCAAAAATATCCACGCCGTAATTGGTAATCATCGCCCCGTGTTTGGTGATATCATAGACCTCGCGCAGGGCCGCAAAATCCTTGAACTGTTGTTGAAAGTTCCCGCTGTAGAAGTTCAGCGCGACCTGAACATTGTAGGACCCAATGCGGATTTCGCTGTCTTCGTCGGCGTCAGGTACATTTGCCAGCGTGTCCAGAAACATGTTGCCGAACCGGACCGCGCCCGCCCGATCGCCAGATAGAATAGCATGGCTGAAACTGCCATAGAACGCTGGGCAGTTGGCGGCGGAATACTTGGCCTTGGTGGTTGCCAGCCGCTCCACTTCCTCAAAGGCCTGTTTGGCCGGATCGGCCGTAAAGCCCATGGTTTGTACATGAATTGATCCAAGTGCGGTATGACAGGCGATTTCCAAATCCGTCATATCGACATCATCAGGCGCTTCTTCGCAAAGCGAGAGTGCCGCAAGCACATGGGCCTCGGCATCATCAAACGCGCCCTGGAACAAGGCCCACTGGCTGACCGCAAGATAGTTCTGAACCGCCGGGACATGCTGTTGGGCGAGGCTGAGGTGATCGGCAAGAATTGTTGGATTGCGGTGGACCGCATCAGCACGATGTTCCTGCAAATAGGATGCAATGTCGCTGTGATAGGCGATCCGGGTGCGCCGCAGCAGGCCCTGATAGGCAGCCTGATGCAGCAAGGCATGCGAAAATGTCCAGGTGTCGGTGCTTTCCTGATCCAGAACGCCGCGCGCGCAGGCTTTGTCCAGATGCGGGATCAATGGTTCATGCTCGGACGCGATGGCGCGCAGTGTCGGCAGGTCAAAGTTCCGGCCGATTACGGCCCCACATTGCAGCACTTGCTTGGATGGCCCGGTGGCGTCAATTTGCGCGGCCAGCAAATCCATCAGCGAGCCGGGGATCGCACCATCCTCGCCCTCCTCGGTCAGGCTGCGCTGAAACAGCTGGGACAGGAAAAGCGGAACACCCGCCGCCTTTTCGATCAGGGCCGCCTGTTTGTCTTCGGCAACGGCGCCGTTTGACAGGGCCGCAAGCATGCTGCGGGCATCGGCATCGTCCATCTTGTCCAGCGGGATCATGTCGATGGGCAGCCCCTCGAGATATTTGCTGATCTTGGTATCCTCGCGGCTGGTCATCAGGATCTGATGCACAGCCGGATCGGCGCTGTTCAAAATTGCCACCAGAACGCCAAAGCTGGCATTGTCGAGCCAGTGAAGGTCTTCAACAATCAGCAGGCCCTTGGGATGCGCAATCTGTATTGCCTGCCAAAAGCTGTTTTCGATTAGCGCCTTGACGGCAACATTCGACTTTTCCGCCAGCAGACGTTGCCCATCGGGCAGGCCCAGTGACAGTGCCAGCGCGCGCTGGGTATCAAGATCAAGGGTCGGGAATTTTTTCTTGATATCGTCAAAGCTTGGCAGCCCACCGCCCATCCGGGCAATGAGCCAATCGTTGAACGGCTGATAACTGGCACGCGTGTGAACACCGTCTGCCGCGATGGTCGTGACGGCGTCGGCACCTGCAGCGACCTTTTGGGTCAGGGCGGTTTTGCCCATGCCCGCCTGCCCGATAATCAGGCTGGGCCGGTTATTTGCCGCGATGCGATCCAGTTCCGCACGCCGCCCCACAAAGAAGGAAGAGGCCTCGGCCTCTTGCGCCACGGCAGAGGTGTGGCTGGGTTGATAGAGGGTCTGGGCCTCGGCAAAGCCTTTGAGCTGCTGATCAGGGACTGCCTTGATCGCAAGGCCGCCGCGTAGCAGCAGCTTGGTGCTTTCGGCGATCATGACCGTGCCGGGCGTCGCCCGTTCCTGAATGCGCTGGGCCAATGTGGTCACCATGCCGGTGGCGCGGGGCAGGCTGCCGCCGCGATTGGCGCGCACGGCCACTTCGCCCGTGGCGACGCCCGCGCGCAATTGCACGCTGATCTTGCCCTGATAGCCGGTGTTGATTTCGGTCACCGCCTTGATTGCGGCATTCACCGCCTTGGGCGCGGTCAATTCGTCAGCTTGCGAAAGCCCGAACAGGGCCACGACCCCGTCACCAAGATATTCGGTCACCTCGCCGTCATGGGCTTCGACGATCTGGCGGGATTGCTCGTAATAGTCTTCAAGCCAGACTTCGAGGTCTTCGGCGTCGGCGGTGCTGGCGATGTCGCTAAAGCCAACCACGTCGATGAAAACAGCCGTGATCTGCTTTCGTTCGCCCCTGCCGTGTACGGCAGGGGATACCTCTGGCACCGTCATTGCGCTCTCCCTATTCGCAGGGACGCATTATAGGCGTGTTTTCTCCGCTTCCAAGCGCGCAATGCGCCCGCTGTCAAATGGATTGGACAATGTCCAGCTGCTCCAGATCCGAAACGCGCCGGGCAACGCCAGATTTTTCGACGCTTGCGGGTTTTCCAGTTTCAGCGGCTGCGCGATTATTTTGCCGGCGGGCAGGTTGGCCAGCCCGGCATCGTGCACGTCAATTTCCGCATGAATGCCCGCGCCGTAGGCGGCACCTAACCCGAAGTCCAGGTTGGAATATTGCCATTTTCCAAGCTTGTTCTTTGTGACAACCACCTGATCGGCCAATCTGTGGACCGCACCGAAAGTCTCGTAATCGGTCAGCGGTCTGGCAAAGTCGCGCTGGGCGTATTGACCCGACCAGACAGGGGTGCCGTCACTATTGGCGACCCTGTAGCGGTCATTGGCCATGCTTAATTTGCCGAGACGCTTGTTGTAGCCATAAAACCACACTCCGGCCAATTGCGGCATGCGACTGTTCAGATAGAGGTTCGGCAAATAGGCAAATGCGCCTTCCTGCCCTTCTACCTGCACATAGTTTATGGCGATGATCGCCTCATAGTAGTCTTTGAAACCCATCAATTGCGGCAGGATGCTGGGGCGGACCCCCATTTGCTGATTGGCCAGAATGGACACGGGATGTGTCCCGGCGGGCGTGATCGTTTGCGGGTGCAATGTCATGCCGGCGGGCAGGCATTTTTCCAGTTCCTTGCTATCAACAGCATGAAAACTGAAGAACCCGTCGAGCTTTCCAACGCCAAAGAACGGGGTCAGCGGCCAATCGGCACTCTGCGCGTACGGACTGGCGAGCTTGGCGCGATCAGACGGTCCGGCATCGGGGGCAATGTCGCCTTCGCCCACAATCTCGATATCAGCGCCGGTCAGCGCGCGCGCTGCCCCCAACCCCGAGATTGTCGCCGCCTCAACACAGCCTGCGTTGATGCCGCAGCGGGTCCAGTCGCCAGCCAGAAACAGGTTCTGAAAACCGGCGCCGTCTGGCGGCAGCCGGTATTGTACGCTGCCGGGCACTGAAAGCACATAGCGTTCAGAGCCGTAGAAGTTCTGCCGGAAATACTGATATGCGAACTTTTCGTGGTCGCTGTTAGTACCTTGCGCATGCAGCAGGGACATGTCGAACTTGCCGTCTTTCACAGCATCCGGCCACATCTGCACCAGCCAGTTGTCGGCCCAGTCCTTGACCAGATCGGGAAACGGCGCCTTGTCGATACCGGCGTCATGCGCCGGGCTGCAGAAATAAGCGATAGAGGTCGGACCGGGGGTGTCCCAATCCTCGCGCCCGATCAGGTCGGTCATGTCGGCCCAAGTGTCCAGCGGCTCTTCAAAGCTGGTGATCACGGTGCGCAAGTCGTCGGGGATTTCACCGACATTGTGTTTGGCAACCAGATCATTCCAGCCCATTTCCTTGGCAGTGCGGTCCATCCAGAACTGCGCCGCATGGGTGGCCACGGTTGGCACCTTTTCCATCATCATGCGCCAGCGGTCGCTTGCGTCGATCAATTCCTGCGCCATGTAGGGAAGCGAGCCAAGCGAGGCACCAAGGATCACCTCGTCATAATCTTCGCCGCGTCTTAGCGTATAGGCACGGCCCTTGGGGGCCTCCTTTTCGCATTCAAAATCGACACCTTCATGGGCCAACCGCTCACCGTCTTTCAACTGCTCCCAGATCGGCTCGGACGGCCAGCACGGCAGATCCTTGACCGGGACCAGCGGATCATATTCGCCTTCAAGCACCTCGGCCTGTTCGACCATGTCGATGCGGTCAATGTAGGTTTTGGTCTCGTCCAGCCCCAAATGGGTGGCCGCGTTGAAGTATTTGAATTTCACGCCGCGGTGTTTCAGGATCTGGTAATAGGGGCCGAAAATCGTATCGCCCATACCAGCCATCATCTTGAAAAACAGCGACCCCTTGTAGGTGAACGCAAGGCGCAACAGCCCGCGAATGGCTGTGCCGGCGCCAACGCTGCGATGATCGGTGACACCTGCCGGATAGCCGAACACATAGTCATAACAACCGCGAAACACGGCGGAATAGACGGCCTCTTTCGACGCCCCATAATCCAGCAGCCACTGGCTGATTTCAGCGTCGTCAATCGCGTCAAAACCATGTCGGAAAACGCCGTTGTCGATTGTGCCGCGGAAGAACGCCAGTGACAGGCTGACCAGGTAATGCAGTCTGCGACTTTCGTCTGATTTGAGATCTGATTTCTGGACATTCTCGTCGAACCAGATTTGCGTATGTCTGGCCATGTCGCCCAAGGTCATCAGTTGCGAATGGGTGTGATCAAACGCGTTTTGGGGCAGTTTGGCGGCATAATCGCGCATATGGTGGACGGGCGAGCGTTTCTTGATCGGCAGGCCCAGTGATTTGAAAGGAACATGAAAGCGCGGGGGCAGGGCGTGATCTGCCGTCAGATCAACCTCGTCCAGCATGTTATCCAGCAGCGACGCGATGAATTTCAGAACTTCCTGAAAATAGGCGTAAGGTGTCGGCAATACACCGCCCGATCCGGGCTTGTCATCATTGCCAAAGAATTCGATGCGCCAAGGATGCAGCTCTTTTTTGCCGTCGGTTTCAATTTCTTCGGCCAGCAGAAAACTGTTAAGGCCGGTAAAGGCTTTTTCCAGCGTGCCAAGCGGCGCATCCGGGCTGCGCAGCCCGGTGACGTTCAACTGTTCATAGCAATCCCGCATCAGGCGGAAGCCGTTTTCGTAGAACCCGGCCCAGATATGCAATCCGTGTTCCTCGATCCGGCCGCCTTTCTTCATATTGCGCCCGCTGGCGCCTTTGCCGCCCAGACGCCATCCCAGCTGGTAGAGGGTGATGTCGTATTCATCCTGCCAATTGGGCTGCATGGTGATGGCATAGGTCGCAGTAATCGCGCCAACGCCCCCGCCGATAACGGCGATTCTCTTCTTTTTCACAGACATGCTTTTTCACTCCCCAAAGCTGGTCTTGTTTTTTGCCCCTACCACATGCCGCAGGGTCAACCATTCGTTGTGGCTTGCCAAGTGTTTCGCCTCGCACATGGCCCTACGTGCGGATGTCTGCGACTTTGGCGCAACGCGGCGGATGTACCGGACGCGCGCGAAAGGTGCTGTCAGTCGATATGCGCGTGCCATGGGGCGGCGACGCTGACCGTCAGATCGGGTGCTGCGCCCTGACGTGCGCGCAGCCCGATATAGCCGTGATGGGTTTGGCCTGCGGGTGCCGGGGGGTTGTTTTCGATCAATGCCGCATAGCCAGACAGGCGCCGCCCGCCGCATGATTGGATCCGTGCCGCAATCGCAGCATCTGATTGGAACAGGGTTGCCGCACGCAACCAGATTGTCAGCGCAGGTGGTTGGCGGCCATCCGCGTCCAATTCATAGCTGAAATAGAAGTTATCAACCGGAAGACGCGGGGTGGGCGTGATATCAACCAGACCATCAATCGCATAAGACAGGACATCCGGTGAAACCTGTGCTGGTTCGGCGAGAATTGGCAAGATCGCCCGGGATGTCGCGACGGCGGCGCAGTAGATGGTCGAGTTGCCGGTCGCTCCGTCAAACCCGATCATTGTTGGCCGCGCCGCCCCATCCAACTGGTCAAGCAGGCCCTGCAGGACGTCTGTTCCGATTAGCGGGGCCAGATCGGTTGCACCCGCAGGAAGCTCGGCCAGTAGCGAAGTGCTTGTGCCTGCCGCCTTTTCGTGGCGTAGGCCCAGCCATGCCCCAAATCGAAGCGGCTCGCCCCCTTGCGCGGAACTGATCACCTCGCGCAGCGCATCAGATGGCAACACGCTGCCAAATTGGCGCATGAACCGGCAAACCTGATCGACGCGTGTAGTCTTGCATGTTGCGGGATCATCAACCTCTGTTGCCAGGGCAAGGCTATCAGTTGCGGTGGAAAAGACCATCTGCACGGGCGCGCCTGTTGATCCCAGTTCGCTGGGTCCCCACGCAGCCCAGCCGCCGGGCTGCATCACGCCAATATCATGCAATGCGCGTTCCAGGACTTCGCCCGAGGCACCTTGGCGGCGCAGATACCAGCACCAATCAAGATCACTACGGGCAGGTATAGCTGGGTCTAGGCGGAACATGCGTTTTGCTTTCTTTCTCTGCCAAAACCTTTTTGGGGCGTGTTAGGCCCCTGCCCATGTTCAGGTTGGCACATTGTTTTCGACGCATAGCCACGCCGCTTTGTAAAAAATGGCGCGTCGGTGACAGCGACGCGCCGGTACTTGTTACCCTTCCTATGCAAAGTCAGTTCCGGGACGGGAACGTACCTTGCAATGCAATGATGTAGTTAATGCACAACGACGGTTGCACATTGTCATGGGGCGCACTTCCGCCCGTCTGACCGATGGTCTTGCTGTTAAGTGCCACACTTGGCGCTGTGGCCGGATCGGCCGCGTTGACGTAGATATTGGCGCGGCCAAAGGCGTCCCCGGTGTCACCAGATGGGTCTGGGGCGGCCTCTGACACGAACATTTCATGGCTGTGTTCGGGCAGCTGGGCCGAGGTCAGCGCAACACCTTCCTCGCCGAATTTCTGCCCGATCTTGCGGGGCGTCAGCCCCGCGCCATGCCCGGCATGGACCGGCGCGCGACCGCGCAGGTCGGGAAGGGCAAATGTCTTGCGACCGTCGCCCCCGTAGGTTGTCCCAAGAATGGCGAACAGGGCTTCGTTTTCCGCGATGGCAAGCAGCTGGCCGTCGCAAAAGGCCCAACCACGGGGAGCAAAATTGCCCCCGAACATCGTGATTTGACCAACCAAAGGCTCCATAAACCCTCCAAGAAAAATATATGCTGCATCGCAACACAAAGATGACAAAAGCAACATGCGCTGCGGGGGCCGGCCCGGTCTGTGTCAGAACGCACATTGGGTAGCGGAATTGCCGAATTTTGATGGGGCTCTCGTTGGCGATGGGGGTGTCGTGGGGATGCCAGCGCGGCGCCCAGACTGATCGCGTGATTCGGAGCTCGGACTACCGAAAAACAACCTTAAGTAGTAAGTTGAGTAGGCGAAAAACTGCCTAGTTGTTAGCTGACCCAAGGTCAAATAAATTAATTCGAAACTGTGTTATCATAATGCAAAACTAAATTTTATGTCTACTTTCAATGAAGTATGTTGGTATTTGGCAAGGATTGCCGTGCAAATAAGGGAAAAAAAGACGGGTTTGCAAAAAATGAACCCAAAATGAACAGCCCGTTTCGGGCATGTTAATATAACGGGCCTCATATCGGAATTCATGATTTCTTAACGTCTGTGGGGTGACGCGAGGACTGGGACAAAGGAGCGACCTGTATGTTTATCGAACATATCCCTACAAAAGACGGCGTATTGATCGACCAAAGCGCAACTTCCCGCCTGTTGGCACTCTACCAGAAATTCTCAAAAACCGACCGGTCTCATAACGAAGAGGCCACCAAAGAACGCAATGAAAACACCCGAACTTCGTCGAACAATCGCTTTCCGCAGGTCGATGAAATCGTTGATCGGCTAAATACGCGTACACAAGTGACGTCGCTGTCGGGTCATTCTGATAATTAAGCAGCGCTTTCACTGATTTTGTGTTTTGCGATATGGTTGTCGTGTTTTATATTGTGGAAATGATGCGCCGTTATCTCCGTTTCTTTAGCCTTGCTGCTTTTATGGTGCCGACCATAGGTTCTGCCGACGTCCGCGAGATGTCGCAATCCGATCTGCGTCATGCCGTTTCCACCCTCGGGGCGATTTCGACGTCGCGCCTGGTGGATGGTGTCGAGAATTTTTCCGGTGGTCGGGTGGTCGAGGTGCGCGGCTTTGATGTTGATGGCGCACTGACATATCGGGTTCTGGTCCGCCATGATGACGGTCATTTGGGCGCGCTGCTTGTTGATGGCGTGTCCGGGCATGCCGTGGCGCCGGATACCAGCGTGGGACGCCGGGTGTCGTCGGCAGCGTCCTCGACAGCTGCGAACAACGATCAGCTGGCGCGTTCGCCGGGGTCGGGTAACAGTGGTCGCGTAGGCTCGATCGGCAATAGCAGCACGAATTCTGCAGGCCTGCGCAATGGCGATTCCACCAAATCGACCCTGAGCCGCAACAATGGCCGCGGTGATCACTCTGATGTTGCCAAAAATGATAGGGGCAGCCGGTCCAGCGGCGATACAGGAAACAAGGACGGTGGGTCCAGTGGCAACCGTAGTGGTCGCGGAAGCGCAAATTGACACCAGTGTGTTTGACACCGGCTCGTGCTCGGGTGCCGGCGATACTAGGCAAGTGATCTGAGCTTTCGACGACGCAGCAAGGTTTGAAAATAATCAAGCCGGCGGCTTACCGACAAACAGCGCCGCGCCTGTTTGGGGTTGCCCAAAAATTGCCATGAGTGCGATCTAAGGTTCAATCCATGAGAATACTACTTGCAGAAGACGAGCATATCCTCGCACAGCAAATCAAAAGCGTCCTGTCATCTGAAGGGCGTGTCGTGGATGTGGCTGCCGACGGCGCCGAAGCCCAGTTTCTGGGCGAAACGGAACCTTATGACGTTATCGTCCTTGATATCGGATTGCCGCAGCGTGATGGCATCACGGTCTTGAAAAATTGGCGTGCGCGCCAGATTCAAACGCCGGTGCTTTTGCTGACTGCGCGCGATGGTTGGTCAGACCGGGTTGACGGGCTGGATGCCGGGGCAGACGACTACCTGACCAAGCCTTTCCATATGCCGGAACTCTCTGCCCGGATACGGGCGATGATCCGACGTCAGTCGGGCCGGACCAATCCGGTTTTTGCCAAGGATGATGTGGTATTTGATACCCGAAACAATCAGGTGACGCTGGATGGTATTCCCATAAGCCTGACGGCACAGGAAGTTGCCGTGCTGTCCTATCTCTTCCACAATGCTGATCGCCTCATCTCGCGAACTGAATTGTCCGACCATATTTATGAATATGACGGTGACCGGGACTCGAACACGATTGCGGTTTTTGTAAACCGGCTGCGCAAGAAACTGGGCCCTGATTTGATCGAAACGGTGCGCGGGCGCGGATATGTGATTAAAGTCGCTGCATGACATCGCTGCGCACACGCGCAGTCGCGGGTGGGGTGGTCTGGGCGGTTTGCTCGATCCTGCTGGGCGTGTTTGGCCTGGCCTCATTTCTCGAGTCCCAGACACAGCAGCGATTTGATGACCTGCTGCTGAACCGGCACACGCAGGCCGTCATCGCCGTTGGCAACCACTTTGATGCGCCGGCAAATATTGCGGCCGCAATTGGTGATCCCGTCTATCTGCGGCCATTTTCCGGCGAGTACTGGCAGATCGAGAACGGCGATGGGGCACTTTTTGTATCGCGGTCCCTGGTCGATCTGTTGTTGCCCCGGCCTGTGCCGGAATCGGGTGAGCTGATGATCAGCAACTATGTGGGCCCAACGGGCGCGCAAATGCGCGCGGTCACCCAATGGGTGACGCTTGATGACGGGTCGCGCTGGCACGTGCAGGTGGCGTCGTCCGTACAAAGCCTGTTGGCGGATCGTGCCAAGTTACGCAGCAATCTTGTGCTGGCCTTTGGCGTGATCACGATCATCGGTGTCATGGCCGCATTCCTGCAGGCTTCGGCTACATTGCGCCCCCTGAACGATTTGCGGCGGGATGTCCTGGCCCGCTGGGAGGCAGATGGCGATCTGGATCCAGAGGCCTACCCCATCGAGGTTGCACCGTTGGTCAAGGACATCAACGTGCTGCTCGAACGCAACCGCGAGATCGTGAACCGGTCGCGCCGACAATCCGCTGATCTGGCCCATGCGATCAAGACGCCGTCTGCTATCGTCCGCAATGAGCTGGAAAAGATGCAAGCGGCCGGGCAACCTGTTCAGCAATCTATTGACGCGCTCGACCGGCTGGATGCGCAGCTGAAACGGTCCTTTGCCCGGATGCGCGCCGATGGTGGGAATGCTGCGATGCACACCTTTACCGATCTTGATACATCGTTGGGCCGCTTTACCCGCGCCTTTGCCGCCATGGCGCGCAATGACGGAAAGATACTGACAACCGATATTCCGCCCGGTCTGCGGGTCCGGATGGATTCAAGTGATTTTGACGAGATCATTGGCAATCTTTTGGACAATGCGTTGAAATGGTCCCACAGCATGATCCACCTCTCGGCGCGGGAAGTCGGCGATTTTGTTGACATATGTGTCGAAGATGACGGTGATGGCATCCCCGAGGATGACTACGGCAGTGCGACGCTCAGCGGCCAGCGGCTGGATACATCCAAGCCCGGCACGGGCCTTGGGCTGGCGATTGCGTCAGATCTTGCACATGCCTATGGCGGAAAAATCCAGTTGAGTGTTTCGGACATGTTCAAGGGGCTTCACGTGCGTATTCACCTGAAACATACCGGCGTCTAAGCGATCTAGTGGGATGCGGGCTGGGCGACATCCCGCCCTGATCCCGCTGACGCTGGCACTTGGCATTTCGAGGCGCTACACCCGGCTCGTCTGAATATGCGGAGTACGCAATGAAGCGCCTGACATTTTTGGTTGTTGCCTTGGCCGTGCTGTATAGCGGCTATTGGTTTTTCGGCGCGCGCGCGGTGGAACAGGGCGCCCGGGGTGCGATTGAAAATGCCCAAAGTCAGGGTTGGCAGATTGACTATGCGTCGCTGAACACAATCGGGTTTCCGTCCCGCTTTGATACAACAGTGCAGGATATCGCCGTGGCATCACCGGATGCCCGTTGGGCGTGGCGTGGGCCTTTTGTCCAGCTTTTTGCGCTGAGCTATCAGCCGCATAAGGTCATCGCGGTCCTGCCCCCTGACCATAGTTTGCGTTGGGGACAGCAGGACATCTTACTTTCCAGCGACGGTTTGCGGGCAAGTGCGGCTGTCCGTCCTAATCCTGACCTGCCACTGCAAAATCTGACCATTGAGGGTGGCGCTATACGTGCTGTTTCGGATTTGGGCCTCGATATACGGGTTGCCAACCTGCTGGGTGCTGTGCGCGCAGCAGGTGACGCCCCGCAGGCCTATGATGTCTATGTTGATCTTCAGGAGGTGGCTTTGCCGCCGGGTCTGCTTGCACAGATTGCCGATCAGGCAACCCTTAGCGATGTGATCGACAGCGTCGTTGTTGATGGATCCGTATCGCTGGACAGGCCGTTGGACCGGCATTTCGCAACGGATGGTGGCACCTTGCCATATCCTGAACAGATCACCGTAAAGTCCGGCACGTTGAACTGGGGCGATTTGATACTAAAGCTGGACGGGACCTTGGATTTTGACGCAACCGGAACACCCCAGGGGCGGGTTACGTTGCGCACAGGACAATGGCAAAAGCTGATCACGCTGATGGTCGATGCGGGTCTGATGGATCAGGGTGCCGCGCCCACATTGACCATTTTGGCGGGCAGCATGGTTGGGCCGGATGGCAGCCTTGATCTGCCGGTGACCTTTCAGGGCGGTTTGATGTCGATTGGCCCTATTCCTGCCGGTCCGGCGCCGCGGTTCTGGTAGGCTTAACCCTGCCCGAAAAGACCGGTGAGCGCGCGGCGGACAAGTGCCGTGACAGACGGCCTTTTCGCGACGTGAAATGGCAGCGGGCGGCAGACCTCAATCGCCGCTATCCCGACGCGGGCCGTCAGCGCCCCATTCACGACCCCCTCACCAAACCGGCGCGAGACTTTCGACAAGACCCCGCCACCAGCGACCGACCCGATCAGATCATCCCCAATCGCAACTGCGCCTGTGGCGACCAGATGGGTCAGGACCGTGCGGGTAAGGCGCCAGCTTCCCAGTGTACCGGCCCTGCCGCCATAGATTTCGGCAATGCGTCGGATCATCCGCAGATTGGCGGTCAGCGCGGTAAATACATCCGCCAGCGCAAGCGGGACGATGGCCGTGACTGTGGCCACCTGACGGGCTGCGGCCTCAACCTCGCGGGTGGCGCGCGCGTCCAGCGGGGCCATCAGGCTTGTTTCTGCCAGTCCCAGCAATCCGTCAGCGTCCAGCACATCGGTCTGCCTGTCACGCAACTCTGCCCGGCCCCATGCGGTATCTTCCCGGTCACGGTAGAGCCTGTCGAGCTTGCCGACCACGTTCTTGGCGTCAGCAAGATGGCCTGTTTCCAGCGCCTCTGCCGCCTGTTTCTGGATAGTGTCGAGTTTGCGCAATCTGCCAAATGCGGCCAGCTCACGCAAAGCCCCGATAACCAACAGCAAAAGGATCAGCCCGATCAGAACCGTGGCGATGCCGCCCAGAACAGGCGAGCGGGCCAGCAACCCGTTCACATAGTCCCATGCGGCCAGCGACACCACAAACCCAACCAGCGCAACGGCCAGCGACCAGAACCATTTGGCAAGGCGCGACGGGCGGCGGGCCGCAATGGCCGCAACCTGCTGCATCGCCGCACCCTGTGGTGCAACCAGATCAGGCACCGCGGGCGCGACATGGGGTTGTGCCACCGCGTCATCGTCAAGTTCGATCAGAACGGGTCCCCGGCTCATGTCGTGGCCTTCCATGTATAGTAGATATCCGGCAGATGCTCTTCATTGCCGTGCCCGTCGGTTTTTTCTGCCGCTACAAATCCATGTTTTTCATAGAAATTGCGCGCTGGCAGGTTGGCCTGAAAGCACCATAGCGCCAGTGCATCGGCGCGGGCCTTCATCTTGTTCAGCAATTGCGATCCAAGACCCTTGCGACGGGCCGATTTCTGCAAATAAAGCTGCGTAATCAACTGGTCGTCGCGGGCGATGAAGCCTTCGACCCCAATGCCGCTTGCCCCGACCAGCACATCCTGCGTTTTGATAACCTCGCCGAAAAACCAGCGATCTTCCTCTGCTGTATGCAGAACAGGCATCCCGTCTAGTTCGGGGCGCCAGTCACCCACGATCCGGGCCATTGCATCCCCATCGGCGCTGGTGGCTGGGCGTATGATCATAGCCGGTCGCCCAACAAAAACTGTGCCGCCTTGTCCAGCCGGATATGTGGCGGGCCGTCGCCTGGGCGCATTGTCAGCGGCGCAGGCGCAAAATTCATCACGCTATAGTCGGCATCCAGCCAGTTCTCTGCCCCGTCGCGGGCCGGGGCCAGCAGATGCGACGGGTCTTGCGGGAGCTTGCCGGGATAGAATGCGGCTTGCTTGCCACTTTCCAAAAGACGCCCGCGCACAACATCCAGCGGTCCGTCCGGATGGTCGATAGTATCCTCGACCGTTGTTCTGAGTGCCGCAATCGACATCGCGCTGGTCTGCGCACCTGCGAAATCCGCGCGATCCTGTGCCTCGCGCAAAAGGGCCTGCGTGATCGCGGTCAGTTGCGGATGTTGGGTATGATGCAGGTGGTCTGCCTTGGTGGCGGCGAACAGGATGCGTTCGACCTGCCGGCCTTGAAAGATGCGGGTCAGGAACGCATTTCGCCCCGGCCGGAACGCCCCGAGGATCCGCGCCATTGCGCCGCGCAGATCATCCAGTGCAGCAGGCCCCGCGTGGATGGCCCCAAGCACATCGACAAGAACGATCTGGCGATCAATCTTGGCGAAATGGTCATAGAAAAAAGGCTTGATTACATTGCGCTTGTAGCTATCGAACCGCCGGGCAAACTCGCGACCCAACGACCTGCGGCCGTAATTGCCCGGTGGCAATGGTGCAAAGGTCAAGACCGGCGATCCAGCCAGATCGCCGGGTAACAGGAAACGCCCCGGAGAACAGTCAGAGAAACCGGCCTCGCGCGATGCGCGCAGATGGGCGGTGAATTGCTGCGCCAGTCCTTGAGCAGTCGGCTCGTCAAGTGGCGCGGCGCCGTCCGCCGCGGCCAGTTTCGCGAGGTAGGCGTCGCCCTGCGGGCGGCCAGCCGCGCGGTCCAGTGATGCGGCAGACCAATCTTCGTAGGTTTGGTCGAGCAGCCCCAGATCCAGCAGCCATTCACCGGGATAATCCACGATATCAATATGCACCGTGCGCGGCCCGGACAGACCGGACAGCAGGCCGCTGGGCTGCACACGCAAGGACAGGCGCAACTCGCTGGTCTGGCTTGTGCCTTCCGGCCAGCTTGGCGCGGGCGCGGTCAGCTGGCTCAGATGCGCCTCAAAGGCAAAGCGCGGGACTGTGTCATTTGGTTGGGGCTGCAGATAGGCCGTGCGGATCGCCCCGTTTGCGGCAGCGGTCAGCTGCGGCATCCGCCCCCGATCCATCAGATTGGCAACAAGCGAGGTGATGAACACCGTCTTGCCCGCGCGGGACAACCCCGTCACGCCCAGTCGGATCACCGGGTCCGCAAAGGGGGCTGTCAATACATCAGCCACGCTGTCGACACCGCGCGTGATCTGATCGGCAAGAGTTGCGATAACCAATGACGGCCCCTTTTTGCTTTCGCCACAAGATAGGGGCGGTCGCCGCACTTGTGTAGGGATTGATTTTGCGCAGCAAGGCCCCTAATCGAAACGGATGCCTCGTTACGCGCTTCTTGTTGAATATCACGGTGGCCCTTTTTCGGGCTGGCAACGACAGGCTGATCAGCCTTCGGTCCAAGGCGCAATCGAAACCGCATTGGGCAAGCTGGAGCCGGGTGACCACACGATCGCGGCGGCTGGCCGGACGGATGCGGGCGTGCATGCAACAGGGCAGGTATGCCATTGCGATCTTGCGAAAGACTGGGATCCTTTCCGACTGTCGGAGGCGTTGAATTATCACCTGAAACCGGCCCCTGTTGCCGTTCTGGCCTGCAGCCGGGTGGCTTATGACTGGCATGCGCGGTTCGACGCCACCGAACGCCGCTATGTTTTTCGGCTGATTGCGCGCCGGGCACCGCTGACGACCGAGGCGGGTCAGATGTGGCGGGTGAATCATCCATTGGATGCCGAGGCCATGCAGGCGGGCGCGGATCACCTGATCGGCAAGCATGATTTCACGACATTTCGGTCCTCGATCTGTCAGGCCAAAAGCCCGATCAAGTCGCTGGATGCGTTGCAGATATCTGTCGTGCCCCGCGATATCGGGGTGGAATACCGGTTTTACGTGCGGGCCAGATCATTCCTGCACAATCAGGTCCGCAGCTTTGTTGGCACGCTGGAACGGGTCGGCGCTGGGGCTTGGCGCCCCGATGATGTGGCCGCAGCCCTCGCCGCCAAGGACCGTGCGGCCTGCGGCCCGGTCAGCCCGCCGATGGGCTTGTATCTTGCCGGTGTGCGTTATCCAGATGCGCCTTTCACCACAGAGGGCACCCGTTTCTAGTCGTTATCCGTCAGCCCCGCCCCCGCACCCGCAGCGCGTGATGCGTCGCTGGCCTTGACATAGGTGCGCGCGGCGAAGACCTGCAGCGCGTCCCAGACCTCGTCCGCGATCTCTACAGGGCCGTTGCCAGGTTTGGCTGGTATGTTGCCGGTTCTCGTGATCAAGGGCCCATCGGCGCGGGCATCAAGGCCGGCTGCAGCCAGCATGGCAAGAACAAGGGGTGCATGCGATGTTTGCGCCAGACGCGCCTTGGTGACGCCCGTTGCGAAACCGTCTTTGACGATGGGGGCCGTCATCGCCGCGTTGCCTGCCTTGACCGCCAGTTTGTCGCCGCCCCAGGCCACATCAATGGGGGCGTTTGGTTCGCTGATTGCATCCAGTATGACCCGAAGGTCGCCGTTTTGGGTGACCAGATGACTTGCCGTGCGGGCAAGATCCTCGGCCTGGCCCACGGGCAACCCGGCACCCAGCCCGGCCTTTAACACAAGCGCAGTCACCTCGTTGAGGGATCGCATCATAGCCCGGCCACCGGAAGCCACCAATCATCGGCATTGTCCAACTCGTCAAAGCAGGGGGCGCCTTGTGCGAGGGTGATCCGGGTCCAGCGATCCGATTTTGGGTCGAATTTCGCCGCCCCGAAAAAGGCAAGCTTGCAGCGCAGGATGTCGACAGGCAGGCAATCGGCCGCAATCAGATTATCGCGGATTTCGGCATAGGGATGATTGATCAGGCTTTGCACCCGGCGCGCCGCGGCCCTGTGTTGTGGAAACAGCGCAAGAAAACCGGCCACCTCGCCGGATGCGCCGGTCAGATCCTGCGCCAATGCCTTGACCTGCCGGGCGATATCGAGCGGGGTTTCCTGATCTGCCCCGTTTTCGTGATGCCTTTGGCCTAGCCGGGGTTCCAGCTTTTCTTCGGAAACGTACCAGAATTGCGCGCAGGCCTCGGGGGCCTCAAAGTCAATTGCGCAGGCCCAGTCCCAATCAGCGGAAATCGCCGCCCGCAGGCTTTCGCATGACATTGACGGGTCCAGCTGCGGCAGGAACGGGGTCGCCATGCAATGGGTCAGCGGATCGACCAATGGGCCGAACGGTTCCAGCAACATGGCCACAATCAGTTCCTGCGTATCAATGGAATAGCGCACGCTATCGAGGATAATCTGATCCACCGGCCGGTTCGACAACAACATCTCTGGCGTCAGTGTGGCGGCGAAATGCTGCCATTCCTGTCGCAGTACGGATAGACGCGTGGCCGCAACCTCGTCGGCAACCTGCCATTCTGCCAAGTGCTGGGCGGCGCGGGCTGTCAGCGCGTAGATCTTTTCAATATCAGCTGTCTGAAGCTGGCGGATTGCGCGGATGCGCGCGATGGCTGTCTCGCGCGCCTGCATCCACGCATCCAGAAGAAGCGGGTGATTTACCAGGAAAGGCGCCATACCAAGACCAGTGGCATTGCCGATCCCCAGATGCCGCTTGATTGCCGGGTCAAGCTTGCGACCGCCGATATGTTCCACAAGGTCATGGGTAAATCCGCGGATCAACCAGACTGTCAGCATCTCGGCCATGAACGGCCCGCCCAGACCCGGCCTGTCCGCGATATGCCCACGATCAGCGATGCCGAATTTGCCGTTTCCGTAGACGGCTGTTGTGCGCATCAGGTAGCCGGTTTGCTGGACGCGCGCGGGATCCGGCTGTTGACCGCTGCGCAAGGCCTCGACCACATGGTTAAACAGGCGCACCGATTTGTTTGCGCGGCTCAGCACGATGTCACGCGGGGTAAAGCGCGCGGCCTCTTGCAGGGGGGCATCACGCACGATGCGCGCGACTTCATCCGCGTCAGGAATGCCGTCATAGAGCACATAGGCGGTGTCCCAACGGGTGGCGATCACCCGATCAGTGCGCATCGCATCGGGTAAATCATTGGAAACGGCGATCAATGAATAGTCATGCCCCCCAAAGCGCAGGCTATAGACCGCATGCCCAAATCCGGCAGTATCAATGTGCCAGACGGGCCGTTCCACCCGCACGTTTTCCGCCGCCAGCGCCCGCAGCAGGCTGCGCAAAAAAGACAGCCGCGTTGGAAATGCAGCCCCCATACGCCGCAAGCGCATCACTGTATCCGGGCGCCGCAAAGGGGGGGACTGACTGGCAGGTGGTCTTTCATGCAAATCAGACTATCGTGATCTGGCATAGCCACATAGTCCGAAAACGACTAGGCAGGCCGTTGGCGACATGGAACCATTGCGGGGCGGCCGCATTGTAAACAGTGGCACGTGTGAAAGGGTGGGCATTGCTGAGACGAATATTTGTGTTTGCGGCCATATTGGCCGGATCAACAACGGCAATCAGTCAGGAAGTCCGGCTCAAGACTGATGCCGCCCGCGATGCGTTGGACGACGCGTCCCTTCTGCGCCAGCTTGATGATGACGCGGATCCGCAGGACTATGTGGCTGCCGCCCGTGCTGATTACAGACGGCTGCTGACCGCCCTTTACGCCGAAGGGTTTTACGGCGGGACGGTGTCGATCACGGTAAACGGGACAGAAGCTGCGGCGCTTTCACCGCTTGCAGCACCTGGCGCGATTAACGAGGTGGTCATCACGGTTGATCCCGGCCCGCGCTTTCGCTTTGGCCAGACAAACATTGAACCAGTCGCGCCCGCGACGGCGATACCAGACAGCTTTGCCACAGGCGAAGCGGCCGAAGCAGACGAAATCAGGCGCGCGGTGTCCGCCGCGATCGGGGGCTGGCGCGATGTGGGTCATGCCAAGGCACGCGTCACGGATCAACGGGTGACGGCACAGCATGACGAAAGCCGGTTGAATGTGAATGTTGGGGTCAATCCGGGGCCGCGTCTGACCTTTGGCAATCTGAATATTTCCGGCAATGAGGATGTGCGCACCAACCGCATCCGCCAGATCGCGGGCCTGCCAACGGGTGAGGTGTTTTCGCCCGAGGAACTGACCCGCGCGGAACGCCGTTTGCGGCGCACGGGCACATTTGACAGCGTCGCCTTTTCTGAGGCGGCAGAGATTGGGCCGGGCGATACCCTGGATATCAATGCGCAACTTGTCGAAAGCAAACCGCGGCGCTTTGGCTTTGGCCTTGAACTGTCGTCGATTGAGGGGCTGACGGTGTCGTCCTTCTGGCTGCATCGTAATCTTCTGGGTGGTGCAGAGCGGTTCCGCGTTGGCGGTGAAGTATCCGGTATTGGTGGCGAAACCGGCGGTGTGGATTATGCCTTGCGGGCCAATTTCACGCGGCCTGCCACCTTTGGGGCCGACACTGATTTCTTCATCCGCAGCGAGATTTCCCGCGACGACGAACCGACATTCCTGCTGGACAAAATCTCGATTGAAACCGGGTTCAGCCGCATTCTCAGCGATGATCTGACGGTAGAGGCCGGGGTGGGCCTGTTGCGCGCCCGCGAGACAAGCGAAGTTGGCGAGCGTGGTTATACCCTTTTGACATTGCCGCTGAAGGCAACACTGGATCGGCGCGATGAGGCGGCGAACCCCTCTGCTGGCTACTATCTTGATACAACCGCTACCCCGTTTGTCAGCCTTGATGGGTCATTCGCAGGCGGTCGGGTCTTTGTGGATGCGCGCGCCTACCGCACTTTTGGTGAGCGTCTGACGCTTGCCGCGCGGGCGCAGGTCGGCAGCGTTCTGGGTGCCGATCTGGATCAGGCACCAGCAGACTTTCTGTTTTATTCCGGTGGCGGCGGAACAGTGCGCGGCCAGACCTACCAATCGCTGGGGGTGGACCGGGTCGACGGGGGTGAGACAATCCGCACCGGGGGCCTCTCCTTTGCGGGCGCGCAGCTAGAGGCGCGATTTGGCCTGAACGAAAACCTGTCTGTGGTGGGTTTTTATGACACCGGCTATGTTGGGGAAACCGCAACGCCGCTCGAAGATGGCGCATCCCATGCCGGGGCAGGTCTTGGCATTCGTTATAATACCGGCATCGGCCCGATACGTCTGGATATCGGCACGCCAGCCAGTGGCGATGATGCGGGTGGGTCAGTGCAAGTCTATATCGGGATTGGACAAGCGTTTTGAGACATTTTTTTGGGATCATCATCCTTGTTCTTCTGCCGGTCCTTGCGGTTGCCCAACCGCAGGAAGAGGAAGACAAGGGATATATCGCATCATTGATTGAGGATAACCTGTCTGGTGTCAGCCGCGAGGTGAACATCATCGGATTTGCCGGTGCCTTGAGTTCCGAGGCAACAATTGACGTTCTGACAGTCGCGGATGAAGACGGGGTTTGGCTGACCCTTGAGGATATCGTGCTCAGCTGGAACCGCAGCGCCCTGCTGCGCGGCGCCATCGACATCAAGGAAATCAGCGCGGGCCGTATCGTCGTGGCGCGCGCACCCATCGCAGAAGACACCGGACCCAGCCCAGAGGCTGCCCCGTTTTCCCTGCCCGAGTTGCCCGTCAGCATCAGCCTTGAGACACTTGAAGTGGCAGAAATTGTGCTGGGCGAGACGTTCCTTGGTGAGGAAGTCGCGCTCAGCCTGAAAGGAACCGCCGCGTTAAGTGGCGGCGAAGGGAGCGCCAATGTCGTCGCCGAACGGCTGGGCGGCAAGCGCGGCATTTTTGAAGTAGACGGCAGCTATGTCAATGAAACCAAGGTGCTTGGTCTGGCGCTGAACCTTGAAGAAGGCGCAGACGGCATTGCGGCCCGCATCCTTGATCTGCCCGGCAGACCGGCCATCGGGCTGCAAATTGAAGGCACCGCACCGCTGGATCAGTATCAGGCCACACTTGCCATCGCGACTGACGGGACGGACCGGTTGAATGGTGAATTTGCGCTGACAAGTGATGATGCGGGACGTCAGGTGCGGCTGGATATCGGGGGCGATATCTCGCCCTTGTTCGATCCGGCTTATGGCGCGTTTTTTGGCAATAATGCCCGCCTGTTCGCGCAAGCGCAGTTGACTGATGATGGGCGTGTTGATGTCTCGGACCTTGATCTGACATCCCAGCGTCTGAACCTGGCTGGTGCGGTCAAGATCGGTGCGCAGGGCTGGCCGGAACTGATCGAATTGACTGGCGGGATCTCGGCCGATGGCGATCCGGTCCTCTTGCCGTTGTCGGGGCCGGAAACCTACGTGACCGGGGTTGGTCTGGCGATCAATTATGATGCGGCCGTGTCGGATGACTGGCGTGCTGAGATCGACATTGCGGAATTCGAGCGGCCGGGTCTTGCCATTGACGTGCTGTCGCTGGAAGGCGGCGGCATCCTGCGCCCCGGCGAAGGCGATGCAACCGGGTTTGTGACAGCGCGGCTGAACTACGGCGCGCGCGGTCTGCAGCTTGCCGATGCGGGGGCTGCCGAGGCGCTGGGCGACACAGTCAGCGGGATGTTTGCAGCGGAGCGGACCGAGGGCGAGCCGACCCGCATCAGCAGCCTCACCCTGTCAGGCGCGGGCATTGATATCGCCGCAGATGCGGTGATCGAAGGGCCGGGTGCCGGGCTGCGGACCCAGGCCAACGCAAGTCTGCAGGTGGCGGCGATTGACCGGTTCTCGACCCTGATCGGTCAGGAACTGGGTGGCGGTGCCGATCTGGCCCTGCGCGCGACACTAACCCCGCTAGAGGGGCTGTTTGATATTGTCCTTGATGGGCAGACGAATGATCTGCGCGTTGGGATTTCGCAGGCTGATGCCGTGCTTGCCGGGCGCGGAACGATCGCGGCACGCGCCGTCCGCGACGCGGAAGGGACCCGGCTGGAAATGCTGCGCATTCGGACGAATGCCGCTGAAATCAACGCAGAGGCTGACCTGACCAGCGATGGCAGTGATGCCAATTTTGCGGCCCGCCTTAACAATGTTGGTCTTTTGGTGCAGGGGTTGGATGGACCGGCCTCGGCGGTTGGCAATGTGCTTGCAGCCCCCGACGGCGTCATTGACTTTACGCTGACCGGCAATGGGCCGGCGGTTACGTTGGTGGCCAATGGCACGGTGAACCCCGCTGAAACCGGCCAGACGATGAACGCGAATGTTGTGGCGGATGTGTCCGACCTGACCCGCTATGCCACCATTGCGCAGCGTCCTTTGTCCGGGTCGGCGATGCTGGAAATCGGTGGCGTCGTTTTGACCGACGGGCTGCGATTTGACCTGGATGTGGCGGCGCAGACCACCGATATCGTCACCGGCATCACCCGACTTGATCCGTTTCTGCGTGGTGAAGGCGAAATCAGTGCAGCGATTGCCCGACCGACAAGCGACACTTACTTGCTGTCGGATATGTCGGTCGTGACCCCCGCATTGCGCGCAACCGGGGACGCGGCGGTGCGGCTGGACGGGCCCACAAGCGGCAATCTGGACCTGCAGATCGCCGATGCAGGCCTGATTGATCCCAGCCTCAGCGGCCCGATCAACGCGATGGTGCAGGCCAGACCGGCGGATGGCAGCGACATTGCCATTACACTAGCCGCAGATGGGCTGGGCGCGGATATCGACCTTGATGCGGTTGTGGCCCGCCCCAGCAATGAAATCAGCGGTGATCTGACCGCATCACTGGCAGATCTGTCAGCCTATCGCGCCCTGATCGGGCAGCCGGTATCGGGCAGCGTTGACGCAACACTCAGCGGGTCAGCGCAGGCCGATCTGTCGGCCTTTGACGCGCGGGTCAGTTTGCAAAGCCAGAACCTGGGTATTGGCAACCCGACCGTTGATGTTCTGTTGCGCGGCACCGGGCGGGTGAATACCAGCTTGGCCTTGCAGGACGATGTCCTATCGGTCAGCACGCTAGAGGTTTCGACACCGCAATTCTCGATTGTTGGCGCGCTCAACGGCGCGGGTGGTACGGGCACAGGCCGTTTTAACGCAAGCCTGCGCGATGTTGGTCTTCTGACCGATCAGATCAGCGGCCCGGTCCGCGCCCGCGGCAGCGCGTCCCTGAATGACAATGGCAGCTGGGGCGTGGATGCCAACGGGACCGGTCCTGGCGGGTTGAACGCCCAGATACGCGGACAGGTTGGGCAAGGCGGGCGGCTTGATCTGGATATCGACGGCAGCGCGCCGCTGGCGCTGGCCAATAAGGCGATTGAACCCCGCAGATTAAGTGGTACGGCCAATTTCGACCTGAACGTGAACGGGCCACCTGCGATCAGTTCGCTTGGAGGGCGGGTAACATTCACCGAGGGTCGTCTGGCGGCACCTACATTGTCGCAGGCGCTGACGGATATTGGCGGGCAAATTACGCTGGGCGGCAACAGGGCCGATGTGAACCTGCGCGCAAATGTCGAGGCCGGCGGCGGTGTCACCATTGTCGGGCCGGTGGGGCTTTTGCCACCCAATACCGCGGATATCACAACCACATTGCGTGATGTGCGGTTACGCGACCCGGAGCTGTATTCAAGCTCTATCGGGGGGACAATCACCTTGCGGGGGCCGCTGCAAAACGGGGCGCGTGTGGTGGGCCGGCTGGAACTTGGCCAAACTGATATCCGGGTGCCATCCTCAAGTGTCAGCACATTGGGTGACCTTCCCGATGTCATTCACATTGGCCAATCCGCCGCTGTGCAGCAAACCCTGCAGCGGGCCGGGTTGAATGGTCAGGGCAAACCTGCGGCGGATGCTAGCCGTGGCCCGGGCCCAAGCTTTCCGCTTGATATCGTGATTGATGCACCATCCCGGATCTTTGTGCGGGGCCGTGGGCTGGATGCCGAACTGGGCGGTCGGCTGTCGATTGGCGGCACCTCGCGCAATGTCATTCCGGTTGGTCGGTTTGATCTTTTGCGTGGCCGCATTGATATCCTGCAGCAGCGATTTGAATTGACCGAGGGCAACGCATCCCTGCAGGGGGATTTTGAACCCTTCATCCGTCTTGTGGCCACAACGGAAAGCAGCACAGGCACCACGATCAATATCATCGTCGAAGGCCCCGCCAGCGAACCCGAGGTCCGGTTTGAATCGACCCCCGAGCTGCCGCAGGACGAGGTGTTGTCCCAGCTGATATTCGGTCGCGACCTTGACAGCATCAGTCCATTGCAGGCTGTGCAGCTGGCCTCTGCCGTGGCGACATTGGCGGGTCGGGGCGGTGGTGCCGTCGACCGGCTGCGCCGCAATATCGGGCTGGATGATTTTGACGTCACCACCAATGAAGAGGGCGAAACCGCCCTGCGTGCGGGCAAATACCTGTCCGAAAACGTCTACACCGATGTGACTGTGACCAGCGAGGGCGGGACCGAGATTAATCTGAACCTTGATATCACCGATGAAATCACGGCCAAGGGGACGGTCGATAACGAGGGCGATACCAGCATCGGCGTGTTTTTCGAACGCGACTATTGAGGTTGGGGGTGTCTAGCGCACCCACACCTCGACCCGTCGGTTGCGGGTATCGGCCCCGGGCGTGTCGGAACAGGCGATTGGCCATAAAGGACCAAAGCCGATCGCAGTGAACCTGTCGCGATCCGCCGTGTCAGCGGCCTGCTGCAGAACAATCGCGGCCCGGACTGCATCCGCATCGGCCTGCGACGCGGCGATGCCCGCGTCAACATCGCCCGGCGCTGCGC
Source organism: Yoonia sp. SS1-5 (assembly GCF_038443705.2). Taxonomy (NCBI): domain Bacteria; kingdom Pseudomonadati; phylum Pseudomonadota; class Alphaproteobacteria; order Rhodobacterales; family Paracoccaceae; genus Yoonia; species Yoonia rhodophyticola. The sequence goes on from NZ_CP151767.2 coordinate 2,968,576, forward strand.
TGAACCCCGCAAGAATGACCTGCCGCCCTGCGTAGTCAGGCCGGTCGAGGAAGGCGATCAGCCGGGCGATATCGGCCTGGGACGCGTTTCCGTCAAACCGAAATGTTGTCGACAGCCTGACGGCCTCTCCCAGTGTGTCCCGCATTCGCGTCAGATGCGCGGCGCGCGCCGGATCGGCGCCATCCAAGGCGGGCAGGGGGGCCGGGTCGGGATTTGCAATGATCCGCGGCCCGATAAAGCCCGCTTGCCGGATCAGGATGTCAGCGGCGGGTGATGTGGCGAAATCCAGTAGCCCGCGAGTCTCCGGTCCCGGCGTCTGACTGCTTGTCAGTAAACGAAGCGGGCGGCGCAGCGGATCATCGCCCGCTTTGATGGCAAAGGGTGTCGCCCGCCAGGGCAGCCCGCAATTCCCGGTAAGTGACACCGGTGTCGCAGGTCCCGATGCGCTGGTTGGCACAACACCGATACCGCCGGGATTGGCCGCAATCGCCCTTGCGACGGCATCTGGTGTCTCAACAGCCACCGCGCCGGGGGCGAATGTCAGGCCCGCCGGCCCCATGAGTGCCGTGGAAAAGGCAAGCTGGCTGTCTGCGCCTGCTTTCGGGGCGAAAACCGCAACCGGAACATCCGGCCCGCCAAGGCTGGCCCAGTTGGCAATCTTGCCGGATAACAGGTCTTGCAGGTCCGAGAGGGCCAGTGATTGCACCGGATTGTCCGGCGAGACGATGACCTCTAACCGGTCAAACGCGATCACGTGGTTCTGCACAGGATCGCGTAGGTTCTCAAGGCCGTCTGCCCTGAAGGTATCAACCTCGGTCTGTGTGGGCTGTCGGGACATCATTGCCAGATCCGCATCGCCGCGTTGCAGGGATGCGAGGCCCGCACCTGCATCTGTCGCTTCAATCTCGACGACAAAGCGCGGTTCGGCCGCTTCGTCAGTGTTCTGGACCACCAGTGTCATGCGCTGATCCGCCAATGCGATCCGGCGGGGGGCGCTGGCCCCCTGTTGGGCCGCATATCCCTGCACAAGGAAGGGCATCAGAACATCGCTCATGACGCGCGATCCGGCGATGCGCACATCGGTCAGGATTTGCGCCGGATCAATCGGGTCAGCGGGTGGTGCGGTGTCCGCGATAGCGGGCGCGATGTCGATGGGTGCCGCGTCGGGAAGCTGCGGACAGGCAAGCCCCTCGCATATCGCGTCTTCGCGCGCGATGCGGATAACGCCCAATGTCGTCTGCACCATAAAGCTTGATGTATCGCTGGGCAGAAGCCGCCCGGCGATCACGCCTGTACCCTCTTTTTCGCGAATAACCACCTGTTGCGCGCCAAGCGGCTGTGCCGTCAGACACGCAAAACACACCGCCCACAATGGGACAAGCCGCCTTTGAAAACCAAGCGTCGCAAAACCCACCCACATGCGCGTCAGCCGCTAAGCATTTGCCGCAAGAACCTGCTTGGCGGCATGGAACGGGCATGCGACCTGATGGCCGTCGCCGAGATCTTCGAGAACGGGGCGTTCGCCCGCGCAAGATGTCTGCGTCTGGGGGCAACGGGTGCGGAAAACGCAGCCGGACGGTGGCGCCAGCGGCGAAGGAAGCTCGCCTTCCAGAATGGGCCGTGGCCGCGCCCTTTCCAGAACGGGGTCGGGGATCGGAACGGATGCGATCAGCGCCTGACTATAGGGATGTTCGGGCGCGGTTGTCAGCGTATCGCTATTGGCGGTTTCCATCACCCGGCCCAGATACATCACGACCGTGCGGTTGCTGATATGTTTCACAACGCTCAGATCATGGGCGATGAAAATCATCGACAGCCCCATATCCCGCTGCAGACTCATCAGCAGGTTGACGACCTGCGCCTGCACCGAAACATCAAGGGCAGAGACAGGTTCGTCGCAGATGATCAGTTTGGGGCGCAGGATCAACGCACGGGCAATGCCGATCCGCTGACATTGCCCGCCGGAAAACTCGTGCGGATAGCGGTTGATCAGGTTGGGCAGCAGCCCGACCTTTTCCATCAATTCACGGACGCGGGCCTTGACCTCTTTACGGGGGGTCTTGGGCTCGTGCGTGATCAGGGGTTCGGCGATGATGTCGCCAACCGTCATGCGCGGGTTCAGTGCGGCAAGCGGGTCCTGAAAGATCATCTGCACATCGCGGCGATGCACGCGACGCTGGCGCGGATCCATATTGGCCAGATCGGCCCCTTCAAACATGATATGGCCACCAGATGAGGGGACGGTGCCGACAATTGCACGGGCCAGGGTCGATTTCCCGGAACCGGATTCCCCCACAACCCCCAGACATTCGCCCGGCTGCAGATCAAACGACACCTCCGAGACAGCATGCAGTTTGCGCGGCGGCGTCCAGGGCCATGCGCCCGGACGTCTGACATCAAAGGTGACCGACAGATCACGCACAGACAGGATCGGTGCCATTACGCGACCTCCCTGACCGGCAGATGGCAGGCCCTGCGGCGCGCATCAACGGTTTCCAACAGGGGCTTTTCCGCGCGGCAATTGTCCAGCACCTGTTTGCAGCGGGGCGAGAATGGACATCCCTGCGGCAGGCGCGACATGTCAGGTGGCTCGCCCGCAATCGTGGCAAGCGTATCGTCGGCCCGATCCAGCCGCGGAACCGCCTGCAGCAGCCCGGACGTGTAGGGGTGGGTTGGTGCGGCGAACAGCTGATCTGTTGCACCTTCTTCCATGATCTGCCCGCCATACATCACCAGCGTACGGTCGCAAAACCCGGCCACAACGCCAAGGTCATGAGTAATCAGAATGATTGCCGTTCGAAAGTCGTTCCGGATATCGGCAAGGACCTGCATGATCTGGGCCTGAACCGTGACGTCGAGGGCTGTGGTCGGCTCATCAGCGATCAGCAGCTTTGGCTGGCATAGCAGGGACATCGCAATCATGATCCGTTGCCGCATCCCGCCCGAGAATTCGTGAGGATACATGGTGATCCGGGCGCGGGCATCGGGGATGCGCACCGCGTCCAGCATGCGCGCGGCCTCGGCAATGGCGTCCGACTTGCTGACCCCTTTATGCAGGGTCAGCACCTCGGCCATTTGATCGCTGATCCGCATATAGGGGTTCAGCGATGTCATCGGATCCTGAAAGATCATCGCGATTTCCTGGCTGCGGATCTTGTTAAGGCTCTTTTGATCCATCTGCAGCAAGTCGTGCCCATCAAAACGGGCGCTGCCCGTGGCCCGCCCGTTCTTGGCCAGCAGTCCCATGGCCGCAAAAGCGGTCTGGCTTTTGCCTGATCCGCTTTCGCCCACAATCGCCAGGGTTTCGGCCCGGTCAATCCCAAAGCTGACCCCGTTCACAGCATTCACGTCACCGTCCCCGGTTGTGAAAATGACCCGCAGGTCGTCTACATCCAGCAACGCCATATTCAACGATCCTTGGGGTCAAGCGCGTCGCGCAAGCCATCGCCCACAAAGAAGAAGGCAAAGATGGTCAGCACGAAAAAGAAAAGCGGATAGAAAAACTGCCACAAAACACCGTTCTGCATATTGCTGGACCCTTCGTCGATCAGCGCGCCAAGCGATGTGTTCGGCTCTTGCACGCCGAGACCGAGGAAACTGATGAAGCTTTCGTAGATGATCATGCTGGGCACCAGAAGGGTGGAATAGACAATCACGATCCCCAAAAGGTTCGGTACGATGTGGCGCAGAATGATCTTGATCGGATGCACGCCGGTTGCGACCGCAACCTCGACGAATTCCTTGTTCTTGATAGTCAGGGTTTGCCCCCGCGCAATCCGCGCCATATCCAGCCAGGAAATCAGCCCTATCCCCAGAAACAACATGAAAATCGACCGCCCGAAAATCACCAGCATCAGGATCAGCACGAACATGAACGGAATGGACATCAGCACATCGACGATGCGCATCATGATCCCGTCAACACGCCCGCCGAAATAACCGGCAGTGGCGCCGTATAAGGTGCCCACGACCACCGCAACAAGCGCGCCCACGACCCCCACCATCAGTGATATCCGTGTCCCTTGCACAACCCGTGCAAACAGATCGCGCCCGTTCGCATCGGTCCCGAAATAATGGCCGGTTTCAAAGGATGGGACGCCCTTATAGGCGTTTGAGCCGATCAGGCTGAAATCAATGAAATCCGGTTCGTATTTCGCAAGCGCGCCCCCGAACATCGCAAAGCAGGCGATGGCGATCAGGATGATCAGCGACACCAGCGCCGCCCGGTTGCGGAAAAACCGCGTGCGGGCATCCGCCCAGAGCGACCTGCCCTGCACCTCTGCCAGTTCCATGGCCTCGCCCACACTTTCGACGGATGCTGCATTGGGAAACATGGCTTGCCCCCTCTAATAGCGGATTTTGGGGTCGATCCATGCGTAGAGGATATCGACCACAAGATTGAAAAGAATAGTCAGGGTTCCGACCAGAATGGTGATCCCCATGATCACCGAATAGTCCCGGTTGAAGGCAGAGTTCACAAATGCCTGCCCGATCCCACCGGTCGAGAAATAGACGTCAATGATCACAGAGCCGGTGATCATGCCGACAAAGGCGGGCCCCAGATAGGACAGGACCGGCAGGATCGTCGGCTTCATCGCATGCCGCCAGATCACCCGGCGCATCGGAAGGCCCTTGGCCCGCGCGGTACGAATAAAATTGGTGTTCAGCACCTCCAGCATGGATGACCGGGTAATCCGGGCAATCGACGCCATATACGAGGTAGACAGCGCGATGACAGGCATCACCAGATAGTCAAACCGCAAGGCCCCGCCCCATGGCAGGTTGAAGCACAGGTTGTTGGCGGCGGCACAGCCGTTCACAACGACCCCACCTTCCCAGCCGCCGCCGGGAAGCCAGCTTTGCCCGGTCAGCCAGAAGCCACCCAAGGTAAAGGCAAGAACCAGCAGCGGGGCCATCACGAAATTCGGCAGCACCTGCGCGCCGACCGTGATCCCGACCGCCAGATAATCCAGCCAGGAATTCTGTCGGATCGCGGCCGCAATCCCGAGCGAGACACCCACAGCCACGGCCACGACAAACGACCAGGCGCCATAGGTCAGCGTGACAGGGAAGCCTTGGGCGATGATGTCATTGACGCTTTGGTCCTTGTACTGAAAGGACGGGCCGAAATCGAAACTTGTGACCACGCTGACCACATAGTTGACGATCTGCTTCCAGAAGGGCTGATCCAGCCCGTATTTCGCCTCGATATTGGCGAGAACTTCGGGCGGCAACGGCCGTTCGGAATTAAACGGGCCGCCGGGTGCCGCATACATCAGGATGAACGACAGGACGACCAGAACCAACAGGGTCGGGATGGCCACGGCAAGGCGGCGAATGATGAAGCTGAACATGGGTCAGGGTCCACAAATCGGGGCTTGTGACGAAATGTGCCGCGCCCCGATGCGGTCGCATGGGGCGCGGCAGGTCAGTGGACCGACTTACTCGGCAACCTTGTACAGGTCGCGCGAGTACCAGTTTTGTTGGAAGTTGTTGAAGGGCCAGCCTTTGAGGTCCTCGGCGAACATCTTGACCGACGCATAGTGGTAGATCGGGATGATCGGCGTGTCCTTGGCGATGGCTTCCTCAACCGCGTCATAGTTGGCTTGCGGATTATCGGCGGTCTTTGCCTCGGCCAGCAACGCGTCAACGTCCGCATTCACGTATTTGCTGTCATTGTAACCGGATTCAGACTGCATCAGATCCAGGAAGGTGGATGCTTCGTTATAATCGGCACACCAGCCGCCGCGGGCGATGTCAAAGTCACCATTGCTGCGCGCCTCGAGGAATGTCTGCCATTCCTGATTGGCCAGCGTGGTTTCGACCCCAAGTGTCTGTTTCCACATCTGGCTGATCGCCACGGCAACCGATTTGTGGCTTTCAGAGGTGTTGTAGACCAGATCGACGCTTAGCGGGTTGTCAGACCCGTAGCCCGCCTCGGTCAGCAATTCCTGCGCCATGGCGTTGCGTTCGTCCTGGGTCATTGTCGCCATTGGAATGTCGGGTGTTTCAAACCCGGCAGTGGCCCAGTGGGTGAACGTGTAGGCTGGCTTCTGACCACCTGCGAGGACGTTTTCAACGATGATGTCGCGGTCAATGGCCAGGCTGAGGGCCTTGCGGACATTTGCATCCTGCAGTTCTTCGGGGGCGCCGTCACGCAGATTGAACATGTAGTAGTAGGAACAGGCCAGCGGGACAGACACAGCCTGTTCTGGATATTCCTCTGCCAGACGCGGGAATTGACCTGCCGGAACATCGGTGCGGTCAAGTTCACCGGCCAGATACCGGGTCAGTGCGACACCCTCGTCATTGATGACCAGCGATGTAACCTTTTCAAGGATGGTGTTTTGGTTGTCCCAGTACATCTCGTTGCGCTCGCGGACGAGCTTTTCCTGCGGCACATGTTCGGTCAGGACATACGCGCCGTTGGACACCATGTTGCCCGGCTTGGTCCAGTCTGCCCCGAATTCTTCAATCGTGGCCTGCGGGACGGGGAATGTGGTGAAGTGGGTCAGCATCTGCGGGAAGTAGGGCAGTGGCTGGGTCAGCCTGACCTCGAGCGTCGCGTCGTCAATGGCCGTGACACCCAGTTCGGATGGTTCGACGTCGCCTGCGATAACCTCGGACGCGTTTTCAAGCGCCATCAATTCGATGAACCACGAATAAGGCGATGCCAGTTCAGGCGATGCGGCCCGTTTCCAGGCATATTCGAAATCGCCGGCGGTAACGGGATCGCCATTGGACCACTTGGCGTTGTCGCGCAGGGTGAAAGTATAGACAAGGTTGTCGTCGCTGACCTCATAGCCAGTGGCCACACCCGGAACCAGATTGCCATCAGCGTCCTGGTTCATCAGGCCCTCAAACAGATCACGCAGGATGTCGCCGCCGGCGCTATCCTCGGCCACGCCCGGATCAATCGACGGGCTTTCGTCGAGATCGCGATAGGTGAATGTTTGATCACTGGCCAGTGTTTCGCCGGTTTCGGGATGTGTGGCATGCCCATCTGCGTAGACCATACCGCCCGAGGCGATCAGGACTGCGGCGGTGGTTGCCATCATTTTTGTCTTCAATGTCATGAAAATACTCCCTAGCTGATGTGCCGTTGACCGGCACAATTCATCATTGTCGCGCACATTGTTGCACGGATGGTCGTATCTTTTGGCCTCTACGGTGAAATGGCAAGGTAAATTGCCGCTTGACCCTGCGGTAGCCCCACCCATTGTCTGCCAGCGTACATTTTGCGCAATATCCGTAGGTTAGCGGCTAAATTCGCAAAATTATCTGACCGGCGACGGGGCTGCGTATTGATCCAATTCGATTCGCGCAAACCCGGACACGGTGCTAATGGGACTGATGGATGATGATGATCGCATGACGGATTTGGCGTTGAAAGATCGCGATGGGCTGCCCGACGCCTTGCGTGTTCTGTTGGCAGATTACCCGCGCGATCAATGGGCGTCTGATCCCGGTTTCGACGGTCTGGTCCGGTTCTGGCTGGACCGGCATCTGATGTTTCGAAAGCTTTTGGCAAATCTGCAGGACGATGCCGAGGCCCTGCTGGATGCCCGCATGGACCCGCAGCGCTATGTGGCAGGCCTGTCCCGCTATGGCGGGATGTTCGTCAATGGGTTGCACGAGCATCATACGATTGAAGACACCTACTACTTTCCCACATTGTCGCAACGCGACACCCGGATTTCGCGCGGCTTCGACATACTCGACCGGGATCACCATGATATTGATGACTATCTCAACAGCTTCGTGGCTGCGGCCAATGGCACGATCAAGGGGCTGGATGATCGCGACAAATTGCAAAACGAGGTTGGACATCTGCGCAGTGAGGTTCTGACGCTTACCGCGCTGCTCAACCGTCACCTGACGGATGAAGAGGAGCTGATCGTTCCGGTGATCCTGAAATTCGGGACTGCCGGGCTCGGCTAGGCCTGTTTTGACAATTGCACCGCCAGGATGCCGCCTGCGATGATTGCGACCCCGACAATATCAAGCCCGCCAATCTGTTCACCCAAAAGCACGGCGGCAATTGCCACCCCCAGAAACGGGTTCAGGAAGTGAAAGGTCGAGGCCTTCACCGCCCCGATCCGACCGACCAGCAGGAACCAGACCAGTGTGGCCGCCAGTCCGGGCACCAACGTCGTGTAGATAAAGGCCACACCCAATTGCCAGGTCCATCTGACATCCAGCGTTTCGAACATCAGCGCAGGGATCCATAGCATCGCACTGCCCACCAGCATCTGCAGTCCGACAATCATCAAGACATTGCCGCCCGATGATGCGCCCAGCACCGCAAGTGTTGCGATGGTCAGTGAGACCACCCCGATGACACACAGGATCAGACCAAACAGATCGACCCCGCCTTGCAGTCGTGCGCCCATGATCAGGCCGACCCCCGCAATCCCCGCAACCAGTCCGATGATCCCTAGCGGCCTGATCCGCGTTCCGAAGACCAGCCAACCCGCCACCGCCACCAAAAGTGGCATCGTCGATGCAATGATGGCCGCAAGGGATGCAGGCACTGTTTGCATCGCGACAAAGTTCAGCCCCAGATACAGGGCATTCTGGCAAGCCCCGAAAATCAGCACCCCCATCCACTGTGTCCGGGTCAATCGGGCGGATTGGCCCAGCCAGGCCGCGATCCCTACACCGATCAGCCCCGATATCAGAAACCGCAAGGCCAACGCGCCAAGCGGTGGGGCGTATTCGACGATGACCCGTGCGGACGTAAAGGCCGACGACCACATCAGCGCGAATGCCAGCCCCATGATGATTGCCTTGATATCCATACCGGCCACCTATCCCGTTTCCGGCCCGAAAGAAAAGCGCGGAACCGGGGGCAAACGCCGGTTCCTATTGGCTATTTCGCAGCCAAGACGGTTGCAGTACGGTTTGCGGATGAATGTGCTGATCATCGAAGACGATGCAGAGACCGGGCAGTATCTGCTGCGCGGGCTCCGCGAGGCCGGGTGGGACCCGGTGCTGCATGGCACCCCGCAGGCCGGCATTCTGGAAGTATCGTCGCGGACATTTGACGCGATTATCCTGGATCGCATGTTGCCGGGCATGGACGGCGTCGATGCGCTGCGCCTGATCCGTGGCGCGGGGATCATGACCCCGGTGTTGATGCTGACCGCCCGAACCAGCATCGAAGATCGTGTCGAAGGGCTGGAGGCGGGGGCCGATGACTACCTTCTTAAACCTTTTGCGCTGTCGGAACTGCTGGCGCGGATCAAGATCATATCGCGCCGCGCCCCGCGCGTGGCCGAGACCACAGAACTGACCATCGGGGATCTGTGCCTTGACCGGATGAAACGGGTTGTGGATCGGGCGGGACAACCGCTTGACCTGTCGCCGGTGGAATTCCGGCTGCTGGAATATCTGATGGCCCACCCGGGCGAGGTCGTCACACGGATGATCCTGCTTGAAAAGGTGTGGGGCTATCGGTTTGATCCCAAGACCAGCCTTGTACAGACCCATATGAGCCGGTTGCGCGGCAAGGTCGACAAGCCATTTGAGGTGGAAATGATCCGCACTGTCAGAGGATCGGGATATATCCTGGATGCGTAACAACACACTTGGATCAACGGTTTTTCAGCAAATCCTGCGCTCTTGCGGGGTGTTTGTGTTGGTTAGCCTTGCGCTGCTATGGCTGATCTGCGGCTGGCTGGTCTGGGAGATGGACCGCGCCCAGATTGCCGACCTCGAAGATACGATGCTGTATGCCGAAGATGTCTATTACGGGCGCGGCGCGGACGAGCTGATCGCCGAGGCTATTCAGGACGACGACGATTTGATCTGGTCAGATGACCTGATTTACGAGCTGTTGGAAGGTGAACAGCAGGTCTGGGTGCTGCGCGGCCCGGATTATGAACCCATTGCCGGGTTTCCCGGCCTGCATGCGGATTTCGGCTGGCAGATGACCAGTCTCGATCATCCCGAAATCGGCGACACGCTGCGGGCATACACACAGGAACTACGCGGTGGCGACCGTCTGACGATTGCCAGCTTTCTACCCGAGGACCGGGCCAATCTTTGGGCCTTTGCGCAATTCGGTACGTTTGCGCTGTTATTGATTGTCTTGCCTCTGTCGCTGATCACTGGCTACGCGGTCAGCCAACGGGTTTTTCGGCGTATCGAAGATATCTCTGCGACGGCTGCAGCGGTGGGGTCAGGCCAAATCGCGACCCGTGCCACCCAATCGGCCCGCCATGACGAATTCGACAGGCTTGCAGGCAGCATCAACCAGATGCTGGACCGGCTGGAGGCCTTGAACCGGTCAATCGAAGGCGTCTCTGTCGGGGTTGCCCATGACCTTCGCACGCCATTGACGAATATCGGTGGCCGGATGGAGCTGATCCGCAGGGACCGCACCAACCCGGAGGCGATTGAAACCCATCTTGAGGCAGCCGAAGCTGCGCAAGACCAGTTGATGCGCGTGTTTGACGCGTTGTTGCGGCTGGGTGAGGTCAAGGCAGGCCGCCGGAAAGCGGCCTTTGCGGATGTGGACCTGTCAGCGATCCTTACGGACCTGACTGACAGTTTTGCACCGGTCTTTGCGGATGCGGACAAACGCTTTTCCGTGACCATTCGCGATGGTCTGTCCGTCACCGGTGATCCCGAGCTTTTGCAGCAGATGATTGCCAATCTTCTGGAAAATGCGGTGGAACATTCGCGCGATGCGGCCAAGGTGTTTGTCACGCTTGCCAGCCAAGATGGACGCGTGGTTCTGCAGGTGGGCGATGACGGGCCGGGGATTTCGCCCCTCGACAAAGAGCGTATTTTCGAGCGCTTCTTTCGCGCTGATAGCAGCCGGTCGACGCCCGGCAATGGGCTGGGCCTGAGCCTTGTGCAGGCCATTGCCGAATTGCACGCGGCTGATATCGCCGTCGCCGATGATACGCCGGGGGCCGTGTTCACGCTGCGGTTTCCGGTTAGGGTCAGGACCCAATAATTCCATGCCGCCAGCGCAGATTTCACGAAATATCAGCGGTTTGGGACGCGCAGGCCATAGTTGCTCTACGGACAAGCGGCCCACGCCGCTGAGATGAAGTGAAATCTGTGCCCGAAGGGTTTGGCTGATTTTGGCCGTGACCATCGTTGCATCCCCTTGAAATAGAAACACTATTACTGCGGGGCTGCGCCTCGTCACGACCAAAATCAGTCAAACTGGCGACGTGGAATTATTGGGTCCTGACCCTAAGGCCTGAACTTTACAGCATTGTATGAAACCGGTGCGCGACATGTAAAACCGCGCGCCGCATGCGCGTGCTAGCACGGTATTGCGCCGCGATCCCCATTGGTTGCGGCCCAACCGAAAGAGGCTCGCATGTCCATACTCCACCAAAAAATCCTGCTGATCGGGGCCGCATTTTGTCTGATGCACACACCCGCATTTGCCGGACCCGAGGCCATGACGGCAGAGGAGGCCCGGCATCTGATCGCCCGCACGGGCTTTGGCGCCGCACCGCATGAAATTGCCGCGATGACCGGTAAATCCTATCGGGACGGTATTGCTGAAATCATGGCAGGGCTGCGCAGCACAGCCCATACACCAATGCCCGCATGGGCGGATCACTGGGACTATCCGGCGGAACAAATCTGGACACTCGGGCAAACCCCGGCCGAGCTTTTCTACGCCCGGCGCTGGTCAGAGATGGAGGAACTCTCGGGCTGGTGGATCGCTGAAATGGTTGCCACGCCCTCACCATTGACCGAACGTCTGGTCCTGTTCTGGACGGACCACTTTGCGAACTCTTTTGATGATCACGAGAATGCGCAATGGCTTGTGCGGCAGAACCGGTTCCTGCGTCGCAACGCGGGGGGCAATTTTGCCGATCTGGCCCATGGCGCGCTGAACGACCCTGCGATCCTCGAATATCTGGACAATGTGTCAAACTTTGCGGATGCTCCGAACGAGAATTTGGGTCGCGAATTTCTGGAACTGTTCACCCTGGGCGAGGGTCGTGGGTACACGCAGGACGATGTGCGCGCGGCGGCCCTGATGCTGACCGGATTGACCATTGCCGAAATCGGGGCGCCTGTCGCGTTTCTTGATCCAGAGGTTCACGATGACGGGCCAAAAACGATCTTTGGCACGCAGGGGCGCTTTGGGGCTGATGATCTTGTTCGCCTGACGCTCGCCCATCCGGAATTCGGCCCCTATATCGTCGAAAAACTGTGGCGACACTTTATTTCGGACACACCGGATCCAGCCGAAATTGCCCGCCTTGCCGAACTTTGGAAGGCTGAGGATCTCGACCTTGCACCGCTGCTGACGGCCTTGTTTGAAACAGATGCGTTCTGGGATCCGGCCAATCGGGGCCGGTTGGTCAAAAGCCCGATTGAGTTGCTGGTTGGCACCTCGCGCAGTCTTGGGCTTGCCAGACCGGACGGGCGCGAGTTTGCATGGATCAGTTCGGAACTTGGTCAGGCCCTGTTCCTTCCGCCCAATGTGGGCGGCTGGCCCGAGGGGGTGGCGTGGATCAATGACGCAACCGCGGCTGGCCGCGCCGCTGCGCTTGCCTATCTTCTATCGGGTGCCGAGATCGACGCCGCTGCATCAATGGCGCCGATGATGACCAGCCCTGATACCCCGACCGACGCAACTGTCGGCGCCAATGATCTGCGCGTGGGTCAGGTGTTTACGACCTATGTCGAAGAACGCGACCCCGGCGAGGGCTTCGGCGGGTTGTTCACCCTTTATGATGTGGGGTTCGACGGGCACACATGGCGGTCGATTACCTTTTGGCTTGAATATATGGAGGATGAGGAATTCACCGGGCTTTATATCTTTACCGGTGATTGCGGATCTGGCTGCCTGATCAGCCTGCCGGATGACCCCGATGACCCCGGTTGGGTCACGTTTGAACCATGGGCGGATTTTCTGGCAGAAAGTCCCGCACTTACCCAGGCTGATCAGGCGTTGCTGTCTGCCCTTGGGGCACATCTGCCCGCCATCATTGCCGCCACAGAGCATCAATCGCCCTTTACCGATGATACCTATGCGGACACCGCCGCATTTGCCCCGTTTCAGGAGGCCGCGAATATCTTCGCCACGCAGTCGGCAGCCCATATTGGCACCCATGACGGGGCCTTTGTGCAGGCGCTGAGCCATCCAGAGGTGCTGGGTATTCCCGGGCGCGCGATGTCCATCAACATGGATGAGGTGGACGATTACCTAGAAGCTGATGACGCCCGGCGCGGTGTCGCGGCGATACCGGCCGTGACATATGCCACCGCGCGCGACTGGATAGATGCACTTGACGGCGCAGGCCCGGAAAGCACCCGGGCGGCCGAGGCATTGCTTGCGGTGGCGCGCCCGGCGCAAGGACAGCGCGACGCGTTGATTGCCAGTGATCCCGAGGCGCTGCTGCGTCGGTTGATCATGTCCCCCGCTTACCAGCTCAAATAATGCAAAGGAGATGATCAATGCGGAATTCAGACCTCTCACGCCGGCGTTTCATGGCGGCAGTTGGATCAGGGCTTGCCAGTCTCCCGCTTTTGCCTGCGGTTGGGTTTGCCCAAAACCTTGCCACGGCAGACGGCAATATCCTGATTTTGGTGGAGCTTGCCGGTGGCAATGACGGGTTAAATACGGTGATCCCGATCAAGAACCCGACCTACCGCCTGCTGCGCCCGGAAATCGGGCTTCATTCATCCGACACTTTGACACTGGACGCGGATACCGGGCTTCACCCGTCAATGCGCGCCGCCGCAGACCTGTGGGAAAGAGGCGAGATGCAGATTATCGAGGGGGTCGGCTATCCCGATCCAAACAGATCGCATTTCCGGTCGATTGAAATCTGGAATGCAGGTCTGGGCGCGCAGACCAAGACCACGCAGGGCTGGATATCACACGCCTTTGACAACGAGGATCATCGTTTTGATACGGATGCGGACGGTCTTGTACTGGGCGGTGAAATGGGCCCGCTTGCCGGACAGGGTCGGTTTTCCGCAATGCGGGATGAAGAGCAGTTTCTGGATACGCTGCAGGATTTATCCGGGATGCAGCATCCCGTCAGGCCGGCCACGCATCGCACCCCCTTGGCGCATGTTCTGGCGACATACGAGAATGCCCAGATCACCGGCGATGCCATCCGCCGCAAACTGGAAGCCAGCCGGGAACGCCAGTGGCATTTCCCGCAAACTGATCTGGGCCAGCAATTGCGCACGGCGGCCCGGCTGCTGGATGCAGGCGTCACTGTTCCGGTGCTGAAGGTTGTGCAGGACGGGTACGATACCCATGACGCACAACCTGATCAGCACGCGGCCTTGCTGCAGGATCTGTCGGACGCGATAGACAGCTTTGCGGCCGCGATGCGTGATATCGGGCTGTGGGAGAACGTGACCATCCTGACCTATTCCGAATTCGGCCGTACCGCGCGGGAAAATGCCTCTGCTGGCACTGATCATGGCACTGCGGCCCCCGTGTTTGCGATGGGCGGGCGGGTCAGGGGTGGTCTGTCGGGCAAACAGCCGTCGCTGGATGCGCTGGTGGATGGCGATCTTGCCCATACGACCGATTATCGGGACGTCTATCGTGCTGTGCTGACTGATTTATGGGGTATCCGGCCCACGGCTGGGCTTGCCGGGGACGGTTCGGACATTCAGTTACTTGGTTGAGGTCCCGATGCGGGCGCGCCTTGTGTCGCATAGCCGGGCCATATCTGGCCCGGTTGATTGTCGATGCGCGGCGCGTCTAGCCGCGCAGGCGGTGGTGCAGGATAATCGGCACCGCAAGTTCCTCTTCATCGCCCAGATGGCGATCAAGAAATGCGTCAATTGTCGTTGACGCATTGTGCAGTTTGCCCACCTCGTCGCGGGCAGCGCTTTCGTCCAGCTGGATCAGTTTGATCGTGCGATTTGCCGACCGGGTGAAATGATCCAGCACGATGTCCAGTGCGGCATGATCCTTTTCCAGGATCTCGAGCCCCGCATCAAAACGTGGATCAGCCGCAGACAATTCGGGAAAGTAGGCGTGATCTTCCCAATGGTGATGCCCATGCAGGTTGCCAACCAGCGCATTGCCGCGAACGGATAATCTGCCGGCATAATCCTGCGGGTCGATCTCGCGATCCAGATAGAGCGCGGTGTCCTTGCCGATTGTCGCGCTAAGGTGGCGGAACATGCGATGCGCACCCAGCCATTGGCGGGTCTTCTCGCGAAAGCCCGGGTGATCGCCCCACGCGTCGCGCGGGTATTGCTGCAACAGGCTCTGCATTTCTGCTGGCATGTCATCGGTGCGGATGTTGAATTGATCAAACATGGCGTTTCCTTTCCGGGCCTAAATGGGATGCGCCTTACCTCAGGAGTACCGGCGCGCGGACATGACAGCTATGCAGTGAGGGGGCTTGTCACTGGTGACATGTCCGGGCCCGAGTGGTTTTATGCGGGTATAGGCAGTCACCCCACCTGCATCACAAGGAGGCCTCACATGAGCTGGAACCCCGCCCTCGAGCCGCATTGCCCGGCCGCAAATGCCGTTGACGCGATAGAGACGATCATTGTGCCGCGTGCGCGCGATATCGGTGATTTCGAAGTGCGCCGCGCATTGCCATCGGTCGAGCGCAAGATGGTCGGCCCATTCGTGTTTTTTGATCAGATGGGCCCGGCGGAGTTTCTGACCGATCAGGGGATTGATGTGCGTCCGCATCCGCATATCGGCCTGGCCACGGTCACCTATCTGTATCAGGGCGAGTTTCAGCATCGCGACAGTCTTGGCACCAACCAGATGATCTACCCTGGCGAGGTGAACTGGATGATCGCCGGCAATGGGGTGACCCATTCAGAACGGACAAGTGCCGCCACCCGCGCGGGCCCCAGCAAACTGTTCGGCATTCAGACATGGGTCGCCCTGCCCGAAAAAGACGAGGAAACCGATGCTGGCTTTGAGCATCACGGCCAGGACGCGCTGCCCTTTCTTGAGGGCGAGGGCAAGCAGGTGCGGCTGATCCTCGGCACTGCCTGGGGGGAACGTGCGCCCACAAAGACATTTTCAGAGATGTTTTATGCTGATGTCATATTGCAAGCCGATGCCCAGCTGCCGTTGCCGGATGACCACGAGGATCGCGGGCTCTACGTCATTCAGGGCAGCATAGACGTGGCTGGCGACACGTTTGAGGTGGGACAGATGATGGTCTTTCGGCCGGGTGACAAGATCACCGTCAAAGCGGGCCCTGCCGGTGCCCGCCTGATGGCTTTGGGCGGCGAGACATTGAACGGCCCCCGTCACATCTGGTGGAATTTCGTGGCCTCATCAAAGGACAAGATTGAAGCGGCCAAGGTGGCATGGGCTGCGGGTGACTGGGCGCATGGGCGGTTTCAGTTACCACCTGATGACAAGGATGAATTTATCCCATTGCCTTAGTGCACCTTGGTTTTCCCGCCACCCGTTCCTACCTGATGATGACGGGTTTAAAAGTGGGGGTAAGGGGCTGGCATGCGTCTGATCAGTTGTTTGGCAATGATTTTGGCCCTCATGCTTTGCGGGCCGTTGGCGGCCCAAACCGGTTCAGCGCAGGGGCAGGATCAATCCGCTGTCGATCCGCGCTTTGGCCCGACGGATATCGACGCATGGCTTGACGGCTTTGTGCCGCTTGCCATCACGCAGGCGAACATCGCCGGCGCTGTTATTGTGGTGGTTGACCGTGGCGGGATCGTATTCCAGCAAGGATATGGCCTTTCCGACATCGCCGCCGCCAAGCCTGTCTCGGCCACAGATACGCTATTTCGCCCGGGGTCCATCTCCAAACTGTTTACGTGGACGGCTGTGATGCAGCAGGTGGAAAGGGGACATCTTGATCTTGATGCGGATATCAACACCTATCTGGATTTCGAGATCCCACCCTATCAGGATCAGCCGATCACCCTGCGTCAGATCATGACCCATACGCCCGGTTTTGAAGAAGCGCTGCGCTATCTCTTCACCGCGGATCTGATGCCGCTTGAGACCTATATCAAACAGTCGCTGCCCGCGCGCGTTTTTGCGCCCGGATCGACCCCGGCTTATTCGAATTATGGATCTGCCCTTGCAGGCTACATCGTTGAACGCGTCAGTAGCATGCCGTTCAATGACTACGTGGATGCCAATATCCTGGGTCCGCTTGACATGACCAACGCCACATTCGCCCAACCGCTGCCGGCGGCGCTGGCCGATCAGATGGCGCGTGGCTACCAGGATGCCCGTTCCCCGCCCCGTGACTTCGAGATCATCTCGGCTGCGCCTGCAGGCGCGTTGTCAGCCAGTGGTCAGGATATGGGAAAGTTCATGATCGCCCATCTGAATGCGGGGCGGGGCCTTTTGCGCCCGGCAACTGCACGGATGATGCATGACTATCGCGCACCGGGGATTGACGGGCTGAACCGCATGGCACTGGGCTTTGTCGAAAAATGGGTCAACGGCCATCGCGGTATTGGCCATGGCGGCGACACCCAAGGGTTTCACAGCGATCTGACGCTCTTTCCAGACGCGGGCATTGGCCTTTATATCTCGCTGAACAGCGGCGGCACGGCTGGCGAGAGCTTTGCAATACGTCAATTGCTGCTGGAAGGTTTTGCAGACCGCTACCTGCCGGAAGTTGCCCCCATTGATCTGGTTCCGGGTGTTGATGCCGAAACGGCCCGCGCGCATCTTGATCTTGTCGCAGGCAGCTATGTCAGCAGCCGCGGGTCATTCACCAATTTTCTGAGCCTTGCAGGTTTTCTGGGGCAGACGCCGGTTGGCAAGACGGCCGATGGCAAGCTGTCATTTCCGATGCTGGACAGTATCGGCATAGGGCCGTTTGATTGGGTCGAGGTTGAACCGTTCATCTGGCAAGACAGATATTCAAGTCAGACCATCGCGGCCGAGGTGATCGACGGGCAGGTTGTCAGGCTAAGCACGGATATCTTTTCGCCGGTGACGGTTCTGACCCCGGCGCCTGCGTCACAGAATGCGGCAACGTTGCTGCCGCTTCTGGTGGTTGCGCTGCTCACGATCCTGCTGCAGGCGGTCCTGTGGCCCACACGGTTGTTGGTGCGCCGCAAGTTCGGGGCTGCCTTAGCGCTGGATGGCGGGCATTTGGCGGCCTATCGTTTGACGGGCCTGTTTTCGTGGGTTGTGCTGATTGCGATCATCGGATGGGTCGTGTTTGCAATCGCCGTTTCGGCCGATGTGACGCTGCTGGGTGGTGGGCTGGATTGGTTGATCAACGCGCTGCGGATCGTGCTGCCACTTGCAGCAATTGGGCTTGTTCTGGCGTCGGCGGCGCATTTGATCCTGTCGTTCAACAAGGGGCGCGCCTGGCTGTCGCATCTTGGCCGCATCCTGTTGCTGCTATCGGCGCTGTTGATCCTGTGGATCGTCTTTTCCTTCAACCTTTACGGCCTTGGGCTGCAGTTCTGATGATCGCGGACTAGCCGGTGCGGCGCAGGCCGGTTGCCGCGTCAAACAGGTGGGCTTGACCGGGTTGAACAGAGAACTGCATCGCCGCCGTTTCACTGGTCAGGATATGCACGCCCGGCAGGCTGGCGGTAAAGCCTTCCTGCGTCTCTGTCAGATGACAATGCAACAGGGTATTGGCACCAAGCGGTTCCGCCATTTTGGCATGCACGCGAATAGGGCCGGTGTCTTCGGCAATCAGATGCTCGGGCCGGATGCCAAGCTTGACGGGACCATCCGGCCCGGTGGCTGGGGCTATTGGCTGATCGCCCAGAATGATCTGGCCGTCCCGGACTGTTGCATCCAGAATGTTCATGGCCGGACTGCCGATGAATTGCGCTGCAAAAAGGGTCCGCGGGGTCTCGTAAACCTCCAGCGGTGTGCCGATCTGTTCAGCGACGCCGCCATTCATCACGATCATGCGGTCGGCCATGGTCATCGCCTCGACCTGATCATGGGTCACGTAGAGCGACGTGATCCCCAGCTTGGACTGCAATTCCTTGATTTCCAACCGCATCTGCACACGCAGTTTGGCATCCAGATTGGATAGTGGTTCGTCAAACAGAAAGACCGCCGGTTCGCGCACAATCGCGCGCCCCATCGCAACGCGCTGCCGCTGGCCGCCAGACAGCTCTCTTGGTTTGCGATCCAGGAGCGGTTCTAGCTGCAACAGCTTGGCCGCTTCGCCGACCTTGGCGTTGATCTGATCCTTGGACATGCCCGCGATTTTCAGCCCGTACCCCATGTTCTGCCGGACCGACATATGCGGATAAAGCGCGTAATTCTGAAAAACCATGGCGATATCGCGGTCCATCGGCTCTTTGTCATTGGCGCGGTTGCCACCGATCAGGACGTCGCCCGCCGTCACGGTCTCCAGACCTGCAACCATCCGCAAAAGCGTGGATTTCCCGCAGCCAGAGGGGCCAACGATGACAATGAACTCACCGTCCGCGATGTCGGTGGTAATCCCGTGGATCACATCAGTTGATCCAAAGCTTTTCTTGATGTCTTTGAGGGAAACGGTGGCCATTTGCTATTTCTCGCTATCGACAAGGCCGCGAATGAACAGCCGCTGCATGCCGACGACAACGATCACCGGCGGGATCATTGCCAGGATTGAGGTCGCCATGATCGTGGGCCAATGCGCAAAGTCATCCCCACTGGGGAACATCTGCTTGATGCCCATCACGATGGTATTCATTTCGGGGTCGGTGGTGATCAGAAGCGGCCAGAGATACTGGTTCCAGCCGTAGATAAAGAGGATCACAAAAAGTGCGGCGATGTTTGTCCGGCTCATCGGTACGACGATATCCCAGAAAAACCGCATAGGCCGTGCGCCGTCGACCCGTGCGGCCTCGGCCAGTTCATCGGGGATCGTCAGAAAGAATTGCCGGAACAGGAATGTGGCCGTGGCCGATGCGATCAATGGAAAGATCAGCCCGGAATATGAATTCAGCATCCCGAACCCGGCCACGACCTCGTAGGTGGGGACGATCCGGACTTCGACGGGCAGCATCAATGTCAAAAAGATCAGCCAGAAGAAAACGGTGCGCCCGGGGAACTTGAAATAGACAATCGCAAAGGCCGATAGCAGTGAGATGATGATCTTGCCCACTGCAATCCCGATTGCCATGACAAGGCTGTTGAACAGCATGGTGGCCACCGGAACATTCACCCCCGAGAACAAGGCGTTTTTGTAGTTGGTCCAGAACTGGTCGCCCGGCCATACGGGCATCGGCGGCCGGATGATATCGGCCTGTGTGACGGTCGAGGCGACGAAGGCCAGCCAGATCGGGAAGAAGATCACCAGCACACCGATGATCATGAACACATGGGTCAGCCACAGCCCGGCCCCCCGTTTTTCAACCATGCCATGGGTTTCGCGCGCCATCAGTAATGCACCCGCTTTTCAATGAATTTGAACTGCACCACCGTCAGCAAGCCCACGACAATCAGCAATATAACAGACTGCGCCGAGGACGACCCAAGATCCTGCCCCACAAACCCGTCTGAAAAGACCTTGTAGACCAGGATTGTGGTTGTCTGTTGCGGCCCGCCGGCGGTGATCGTGTGGATGACGCCGAAGGTCTCGAAGAAGGCGTAGACGATGTTCACAACCAGCAAGAAGAAGGTGGTGGGTGATAAAAGCGGCAAGACAATTGTCCAGAACCGCCGCCAGAAATGCGCGCCGTCGATTGCGGCTGCCTCGATCACTGATTTCGGCACGGATTGCAGGGCCGCAAAGAAGAACAGGAAGTTATAGCTGATCCGCCCCCAGGCGGATGCAACGACGACCAGCCCCATCGCCTCGCCCCCGTTCAGCACATGGTTCCAGTCGTAGCCCAATTGCCCCAGATACCACGACACCACGCCCACCCGTGTGTTGAACATGAACAACCACAGCACGCCAGCAACAGCGGGCGCCACTGCGTAGGGCCAGATCAACAAGGTGCGGTAGACCCCTGATCCCTTGATCAAGCGGTCCGCGATGACCGCCAGAAATAGCGCGGGTATCATTGAACACAGCGTGACCAGGATCGAAAAGATCGCCGTTGTGACGAAAGATGCGCGGTAGAACCTGTCCGATAGCAGAAATTCAAAATTGCCCAGGCCCACATATTGCATCGACAGGCCAAACGGGTCGGGGATGAACAGTGATTGCCAGATGGCCTGCCCGGCAGGATAGAAAAAGAAGACCGCCGAGATCACAACCTGCGGCGCAATCAGTAGCAGCGGCAAAAGCCAGCCACGGAATTTGACCCGTTTTTCCATCACGCCCCTCGATAAAAAAGGCGGGCTGTTTTGCCCGCCTTTTCGATTGCCTTAGCCGTTTGCGGCTTCGAACCGGCGCAACAGCGCGTCACCGCGTTCCTTTGCGCTGTCCATGGCCTCTTGCGCGGTCTTGTCGCCCGCCCAGATCGCTTCGAGTTCTTCGTCGATGATCCCGCGGATCTGATCAAAGGACCCAAGGCGCAGACCCTTGGAATTTGCTGTCGGCTCTTTCGCGGTCATCTGGATCACGGCGATATCCGTGCCGGGGTTTTCGTCATAAAAACCGGCTTCGCGCGTGGCTTCACCAGCTTCGGCCGTGATGGGCAGATAGCCGGTATCCTGGTGCCATTGGGCTTGCACAGCACTGGATGACAGGAACGCAAGGAACGCGCCGACGCCGGCATATTCATCTGCTTCATGCCCTTCCATGACCCAAAGCGATGCACCACCGATGATGGTGTTTTGCGGGCCGTTTCCAACGCCTTCCCAATAAGGCAGCGGGCGGACGTCAAAGTCAAATTCGGCCTCGGCCTTGATACCTGCATAACCAGCAGAGCTTTCGGTGAACAGCGCGCATTCACCGGCCCGGAAATTGGCACCACCTTCGTTGCGGCGGCCGGTATAGATGAATTTGCCATCCTGGGCCCATTCGCCCATCGCGGTCAGATGTGCGACCTGTGCTTCGCCGTTTAACATCAGTTCGGTATCAAGCCCGGCAAAACCGTTATCCTGACTGGCGAAAGGCACGTCATGATAGGCCGAGAAGTTTTCCAGGTGGATCCAGCTTTGCCATGCGGTGACCAACGGGCATTCAGACCCGCCTGCTTTCAGCGCCTCAAGCGTTTCGCCGACATTCTGCCATGTGGACAGGTCTGTGTCAGGGTCGACGCCTGCGGCCTCGAACGCATTCCGGTTCACCCAGAGCACTGGCGTGGATGAATTGAACGGCAGGGACAGCATGTCGCCTTCGGTTGTGGTGTAGTACCCCTTGACCGATCCGATATAGGCTGACGGGTCAAATGTGGCGCCGCTTTCGGCCATGACTTCAAAGACAGGTTTGGTGGCGCCCTGGGCAGACATCATGGTGGCGGTGCCAACCTCGAAAACCATCAGGATATGCGGCTGTTCGCCCGCGCGGAACGCGGCGATCCCGGCATTAAGCGTCTCGGAATAGTTGCCCTTGTGGCTTTGCACGACAACATAGTCGCTTTGGCTGGCGTTGAATTCCTCAACCTGTGCGGCAACCAACTCACCCAGTCGGCCGGTGAACGCATGCCAGAATTGCACTTCGGTTTGGGCCATTGCTGCCACTGGCGACAGAATGGTGCTTACGGCGAGTGCGCCGATCAAAGACTTTTGCATTATTCCTCCCTTGCACCGCAACGGTGCTTTGTCATGTGATGCAGTGGTTCATGCCCTGCACATATTATGCGACCTCAAAACGATACACGCGTCAGGCATTTTGGCAAGCACCTGGAAATCGCGTCGGCACTGTGTGTGGGTTATTCCCACTTGTAGTTGAAGCTGACCGAGATCCGCTCATCCTCTTCTGACATGTTCATCGGCACTTCGTGACGCAGCCAGCTTTCCCATAACAAGACATCCCCCGGCTTTGGCGCGACATAGACAAATTGGCGCATTTCCTCGGGCGCGTCGGTTATCCGTGGGGGGGCGGCCATCATCATCGCAAGACGCGGATCTTCGAATTTGATCGCTGCGGCCCCTTCGGGAACGGCGACATATGTGGTGCCGCTGACCACGGAATGCGGATGGATATGGCCGGTATGGATGCCGCCGGGGGGCAGGATATTGATCCAGATATCCTCAAGGATCAGTCTTTTCTCGCCCAGATCAAAGGCTGCGTCTTTGGCAAAGGCAGCGACATGGGCATCAAGTGCTTTGACAAGATCTGCAAAAATGGGAAATCGCCACGGAAGATCCGTCAGCGACGCATAAGAGGTATAGCCCGGAAAGGCCTTGGCCTCGCACCATTCCTGGCCGGCTTCATCATCATCGGCGATCACAAGGCAGGAATTTTCCAGCTCTGCCGGGTCTACTGCTGCCCCAAAGGCGGACAGGTCGGCCTGATATAGCCGGGTCGCAAAAAGGGATCTGATATTTGTCATGCTGTCTCTGAACGTGCTGGTTGATGATGGGCAGACGAAGCTACCCCGCCTTTGTTTCCGCTTTGCCCAAGGCATGCACCGAAAGTTGCGAAATCTGTTCGATCCCGTAAGCCGCCGCGCCCTTGGCCCACATCAGGTCGCCCCATCCATGGACGCAAATCTGCGGCATGGGGCTGTCAACATGCATGACCAGCCGGGCGACATCATCCAGGACAGACTGATCACACAAGGGGTGCCTGATGGTATTCTTGCTGGCCAGTATCAGCAATTCGGGATCAAAGATATTGATCAGATTGGCCAGACCAACCGCGAATAACGCGCCTGCGTGTTGCAGGGTTTGTGCAGCGGCAGCGTCGCCGTCGGCCGCGGCCTGGCTGAGGGCGTTGATGTCGGTAAACGGTGTGCTGCGTCCGCGATTGGCGTGGCCCAGCAGGGCGTATTCACCTGCATAAGCTTCAAGACAGCCGCGCTGGCCGCATTGGCATTCCGCGCCATCGGTATTGACCTTTGTGTGCCCGAACTCGGCGCCGCAGCCCCGTTTCCCGCGGTACAGTTTGCCATCAATGACGATCCCCATCCCAATCCCATGTTCGATAGAGACGACCAGAAAATTATCGAAATGCCGTCCTTCGCCAAAAAGCTGTTCAGCCTTGGCCACAAGATTGGCGTCGTTTTCGATAAAGACCGGGCAGGGGGCCTTGGTTGCCAGAATGGCCCCCATATCCACATTCCGTTCTAGCAGGGACGAGGACCAATGCACGTAGCCCGAACTGCCGTCAATCTGTCCGGCCAGCCCCAGCCCGATCCCGGATATGTCGTTGATGCCCAGACCATGGGCGGCGCAGGCCCCACGCACGGCGGCCATGATCTGATCTGCAAGGGCATCGCCGCTGAACTTTGTGGCGGGCAGCGCGTGTTCGAAATCGCCCAGCGCGGTGCCTTCGAAATCGCTGATCAGGACCGTGATGCAATCCGTGGCGACTTTCAGTCCCGCGACACGTTTGTAGGCGCCGCGAATTTTCAGGGTCTCGCGTGGGCGCCCGCGCTTGGCACCTGCCAGCAGGCTATCGGCACTGATCACGGGCTCGATCATGCCAACCGCCAGCAATTCGGCAGTCACCGCCGTGACGGTTGCAGGGCTAAGCCCGGTCTGCCGCGAGATATCAATCCGCGCGATCTGACTTTCCCGGCGGATCAGGTTCAGGACACGCAGCCTGCCTTGTCGGCGCGGGTCGTGGGGTGTCGTGTCAGATGCGGCGGTCTTGGTATGCAAGTTCAAGCTCATACCCCTTTTTTGCGCTTTCGCAGCCAATTTGGAAAGCCGCATTCGAAGAACGGCACAAAGATAAGGTGTGTTGGCCCGTCAGCGTGCCTTGGTCAGGGTGATCTGCGTCCCGCTGGACACAAGGGTCCAGTCCCCGACGGTCTGATCGGGCCAGATCACCCGGACCTGCGCATTCTTTGCCGCACCGAGCCCGAAATGTGCCGCCCCCAATTGCCCGCTGACATGGCCGCCGCCGATTGTGACCTCGCGGGTTTGCAGCCCCTGATCCGTCCGCAATTCGATGATCGCGCCGATAGCATGTGTGTTACCGCCGTTCTGGCGTAAGTTGATGCCAACCCAATGTCCGGCATCTTCGGTGGTGTTCTGCCAGATTTCGAGCGGTGCGCGCCGGTTCAGCACAACGATATCCAGTCGCCCATCGCCGTTCAGATCAACCAGGCCGGCCCCGCGCGATCTGGCCCCACTGGCAATACCTGCCTGATCGGCCATTTCCACAAAGGTCCCGTCAGGTTGCTGCATCAGCAGGTTGTTGGGGTCCTCCATCGCCATGCCGGGCATCTGGTCCACATTGCCCTTGGCGATAAACAGGTCATCGCGCCCGTCATTATCCATATCGCCAAATTCCGCGTGCCAGCCGGTCGAGGGGCGCCCGTCATCGCCCACGAAAGGGCGCTGCGCAAATGTGCCTGTCGAATAGGGAACGATGTCAAAGCCGGTGCCGCTGTTGGTCATCAGTTTCTGGTCGCCCATTGATGTCAGCATCACCTCGGGCAGACCGTCGCCCGACAGGTCGCGGCTTGCGATACCCATGCCCCATATCTGAACCGGCCCCCAACCGTCCGCATCCCCCCATTCCCGTAGCGGGTTCAGATCCCACATTTGCTCGTACCCGTCCCGGACATAATATTGGCGGTCATTGGATATCCGTAGCATTGCCTGGCCCGTGCGACGCCAGTCGGTGAACAGCATGGACAGAGGGCAAAACCCCGGATCAAGCGCGGTTGGTGGTGCAAACGCGCGGCCATCAGGCCGGATCAGCCAATTTGTGTCGCAAGTGCCAAAGGGCCCGTCAGGATCATCTGCATCCACATAATTCCCTACCGCCAGTGTTGGAAAGCTGTCGCCGGGCATCCACATGGCCGAAAAGGCGGTGGACCATGCATCACCCGCCGGAAAATTCCAGTCGGTGGTCACGTCGTGAAAGGTGCAGTCCCCCTGTCCCTGCCAGACAAGATTGGGGCCGTTGCGCAGGATGATCAGATCGGCATGGCCATCGCCATCAATCTCGATCGGATAGGCGCCGGTCACGTCCGTTAGCTGGCCGATATCTACGGGTTCAAAGGTAATATCCGGACCAGAGCTGTTGATCAGCATGCTGGCGGGGTTCTTGCCACCAGCCGCGAATATGTCGGGCCGCGCGTCGTTGTTGCAGTCGAAGATCGCAACGCCGCCGCCGACAAAATGCGCCCAGCCGCCGTCATAGACATGCGCCACCGGCAGATGCGCGGCCCGGTCCACAAATTTCGGGCCAGCCTGCGCGCCGCTAGCGATGATCGCGCAGGTCAGAAAAGGCAGATAGAATCCTGGTCGCATTGCCGACTTTCGTATTCGTATTTTTGGCGCAGGATGGGCCGCGCATCCGCGAAGGTCAAAGCGCAATTGCACCAATCGCATTGCGGGCTGATGCGCGTGCCGTCACCTGATCGACAGGGACACCCTTTTACCGATCCCATCCCGATCAGCCCGCAAGGTAAGGCTGCTCAGGCCGACCCGCTCTGACAGTGCAATGACAGCGACAAGGTCAGCCAGCGAGGACACATCGTCAGGGCCTGCTTTGACAATGCGGTCGCCAACGCGGAGCCCGCCGCGATAGGCTTCGCTCAGCGGATTGATAAACAGGACCCTGAGATAGCTGTCGTCACCATCGGTGTGTGTTTCCAGCAGCATCCCTGCCAAGACAGCAACCCCGGTTTCCTGACCGGGTGGGACATCAGACAGCATTTCATCCAACGCATCAAATGCGGCCTCGTAGCGTGTGATCTGCTGCTGCAGGGATGCAAGCTCGGCCGCGTCGGCCGGCGGCAGTTTCGGCAGGCGGCGTTGCCAGCGCCTCGCGCAGGCGGATGCGCAACGCCTCTAGTTCCTGGTAGGCTGCGGATAATTGGGACTGGGTGACTTGCAACCTTTCGTCTGTGCCGGGATCGGGCCGAATATCTGACGGCATGCTTTGAAACGATGCATATCCAGCCGCGGCCGTGCCTAACGCAACCGTCAGCGCCAGAACCGGAAGCCTCCTGACGGGCGCATACCAGCGGCGCAGACCTTTGGCC
Source organism: Yoonia sp. SS1-5 (assembly GCF_038443705.2). Classification (NCBI taxonomy): domain Bacteria; kingdom Pseudomonadati; phylum Pseudomonadota; class Alphaproteobacteria; order Rhodobacterales; family Paracoccaceae; genus Yoonia; species Yoonia rhodophyticola. Next base: position 2,995,522 of record NZ_CP151767.2, read on the forward strand.
TGCTTTGTGGCCGCGTCTACAAAGACACCGTCGGGATAGACTTCAACATATTTCTCATATGCCTCTGCCAGCCCGATCTTGTCGGCGACCTGATAGAATTCCAGATCGCCTTCTACCAATTGTGACTGGACCTCGGCGGCGGGCTTGGCCAGCCTCGGTGGCCCAATGATCCGGTAGATTTCGGCCTGAATGTCGGCCAACTGATCCGTTACCGGACCATCGGACAGATCAAGCCAGTTATTGCCGCGCACCGCCAGCGGGAGAGTTCCGGGGCGCAGCTTGCCGATGCGCAAGCCAAAATATTTGCCTTGTCGCTCTGCCTCTTCGGCTTCCTTGCGGACCCAGCGTGACGTGACTGACGCTGCCGTCCACAAGACGACGACCAGCTTGGCTTGACGGATCATGGCGTCAATCGCATCGCCGAAATCCACGGCCTTCTGGATATTGAGATCGGTTACTGTCGTGTACCCAAGATCCGTCAGACAACGCGAAACGGTTTCGGCAAGGCCCTGTTCTTCGCGCTTGTACGAAATGAAAACGTCGATTTCACTCACAAAACTACTCCACCCCTGGATGACAGCAGATTATCAGCTTCAACGCAAAAAGGAACGGATTCGGTGGCAGGTTGCCATCCGGGCGTGGTTGCTGGGGCGGTGAACGATCCGCTAGCTGGCTTGCTGGCTCTTGAGGTAGGCGTAGATCGTATCCTCGAGGTGCATCCGCGCTTTGCGGAGCGCGGCCATATGTTCGTCCGATGTTGGCGCGACATCCGTTTCGGCCCGGTGCACCGCCCGGTTGGCGGTGTGATAGGCCTCGGACAGATTGGCAAAATGCGCGTCGGCCGTGCGCAATTGATGCATCAGGCCCACATGTTCGGGGAATTCCTCGGCAAGCTCATGGGGTGTGTTGGACATGGTATTGGTTCCTTCGGGTTTCAGCGTTTGCGGGTTTGCGGGTGTAGCGACGACGCCAGAATATGTTCCGACCGCTGCAGGATATGATTGGCATGCAGCACGATCTTGGGGTCAGCAGGCGTGGCGATTTCGGGGTTCTTGTCGGGGTAGTCGAGCTGTGACAGGAAGTGCTTCATACAGTTCAACCGGGCGAGTTTCTTGTCGTTGGATCGCACGACCGTCCAAGGCGCATCTGCGGTATCGGTGTAAAAGAACATCGCTTCCTTGGCTTCGGTATAGTCATCCCACCGGTCAATACTGGCCCGATCCACGGGTGAAAGTTTCCACATCTTGAGGGGGTCGGTTTCGCGTGATTTGAACCGTTGTCGCTGTTCTTCACGCGTGACCGAGAACCAGTATTTGAACAGTTTGATCCCGCTGCGTACCAGCATCCGTTCCAGTTCCGGGGTCTGGCGCATGAATTCCAGATATTCGGCCGGTTCGCAAAAGCCCATGACCCGCTCAACCCCCGCCCGGTTGTACCACGACCGGTCATAAAGCACGATTTCCCCCGTGGTCGGCAGATGCTTGATGTAGCGTTGAAAGAACCATTGCCCTTTCTCGGCGTCGGATGGTTTGTTCAGCGCGATGACCCGGGCAAAGCGGGGGTTCAGATGTTCGGTAAACCGCTTGATCGTCCCGCCTTTGCCAGCCGCGTCCCGCCCTTCAAACAAAAGTACGAATTTCTGCTGCGTTTCCTGCACCCAGTGCTGGACCTTGAGCAATTCGACCTGCAAGGCGGCTTTCTCGGCCTCGTATGCCTGCCGGTGCAGTTTCTTGGCGTAAGGGTATTCACCTTGCTCAAAGCCGATGATTTCCGCTGTGCGGGCGTCTTTCTGCGCGGCGGCGGGTGTCTGTTTTGCGATTGGCATGGGACCTCCTGACGAATTCAGGTCGACCCTAGGGGCCGTCGAAACACCGGTCGTTGATGCAGGTAAAATTGGGAAGGCGTCGGACCCAGATCGATGACGCGGTTTTTCGGCCGAGGGCGTGTGCGGCGAAAGTGGGAATATGGCACGAAAGGTTTGCGGTCTGTCGGATGAGCACGGTATTGTCTCAAGAATAATGACAGATCGGGGACAGCGTTTGTTCAACCTATTGAAGCTCGCCTTGATTGCTGCCGCGCCTTTCTTTGCTGGCGATGCACGCGCGCAGGGCATGGAACTTGTTTTCACACAAGAGATCGGCGGCCCATACACGCAGGATTGGTGGACGGCCTACCTGACCGATGCGGGCGAGGCCGGACACGAGATTTACGTCAAGGGTGACGGTAAGAATGGCGACTTCTTTGGTGTGCTGCGGCTGGACTGCGCAACGCCGCGGCTTTCCCGGTGGCTCGCGCTGGGGGGATATCTGAGTGAAGACGACGTGCCGGCGGAAGCTGTGCGCGAGATCAGGCAGCGATATTGTTAGAGCGGCGCGATTAAGAATTCGCGACAGTGGGCGCGGTGGAGGCCCCGGACCAAGTCCGGGGCTGCGTCGCGACAAAGCGCTGAGGGCAGCGCCCGACCTGGAGGGCGTTTGCTAGGATTGTGTTATGGGTGATGGTGCTACGAGGGCTGGTGTTGTATTGTTTGAGACGTTGCAAGAGCGCGCTCCGGGGGGAGGTCGGGCGCTGCCCGGCGGTGCCGCCGGGCGAGGGATTGCAATTATTGCCTGAGCGCCCCAGTCTTTGTCAGCTATTGGAGTTAATACCACACCTGCAACCGTAGCTAATAGTTTTGCGATTGCATATTTAGCGAGGGACTCAGCTTGAACGAATACGACAAGGACATGCTCACTTACATGAATGTGTTTTTTCCCGGATATCTGGAGAGAAACGCCCAAAAACTCTCTGATGGCCAACGACTTGTCTATTACACATCCGCGGAGACCGCTCAGAAGATCATTCAAGATCAGCATCTGTGGTTGAGAAACGCTAGCTTGATGAACGATTTCTCCGAGATATCGTATGGGTTAGAGTTCGTCGCCGAAACGTTGTTACGCGATAGCGGTCAGGAATTCCGTGATGCAGTTTCTGAACTTAATCCAGAAGTCCTAGAGCTTACCTTGGACAACCTTCGTGGTTGGGAGCAAGATTGGCGGTTAGAGACCTACATTTCGTGTGTGTCTGAACATGACTTTTCTGAAGACCAGAGTGGACGACTTTCAATGTGGCGAGCGTATGGCGATGTTGCACTCGTACTAAATAGCACCCCGTTCGGTGCAGTAACTGACAAACTAAAGGTTTACTCAACTGAGGTGAACTACTGGGACGGAACGCATCTTAAAGCACACTTGGATGACATCATTCTCAAGATTGATGAAAACTCAGATTATTTATCAGAGTTGTCGACAAATCAGTTTGTTGGATTTCTACATGAGAAGTTCAAGATAATGGCTTTGGCCACAAAGCACCCCGGTTTCAAGGAGGAGCGGGAGTGGCGTATCTATTTTAGACCGTCTGAGTTGGGCGAAGATGACTGTATTCTTTCCAAAAAGATTGTTGTTCTCGATGGTGTTCCTCAAACAATTTGGTCATTGCCGTTGCGCCACGATCCCGACAATGGTCTTTTTCACGCCGATTTGCCAAGCCTTCTGGACCGCCTCATTATTGGCCCCACAGAATATCCGTACGTTTCTGCCGAAGCTTTCCGAGAACTGTTAGTAAGAGCGGGCGTTGACGCCTCGGACCCGAAAGTGACTGTTTCCGATATTCCACTGAGGTCCAAGTGAATTGGTGATCCCGCCACCTGATGCACGAGTGGATATAATGGCCCTTGCCAACCCAACTTCCTCCCCCTATACGGCGCACTTCTACACCCCTCCACCGGGAATCGGGTGACGTTTTGCGCGGCCCACCGGTGATGTTGAAAGGACCAATGGCATGGATGCCAATGAACTGCGGGAGAAAACTCCCGATCAGCTTCGTGAAGAGCTGACAAATCTGAAGAAAGAAGCCTTTAACCTGCGTTTCCAGCAGGCCACTGGCCAGTTGGAAAACACCGCTGCAATGCGTGCTGCCCGCCGCAATGCAGCCAAGGTCAAAACCATTCTGAACGAAAAAGCTGCCGCAGCAGCCAAGGAGGCTTAACCTATGCCTAAGCGTATCCTGCAAGGGGTTGTGACAAGCAACCAGAACGCCCAGACCGTCACTGTATCGGTCGAGCGTCGTTTCAAGCACCCGCTGCTGCAAAAGACCGTCCGTAAGTCCAAGAAGTACCGGGCCCACGACGAGAACAACGCTTTCAACGTTGGTGACACAGTCCGCATTCAGGAATGTGCCCCAAAATCGAAAACCAAACGCTGGGAGGTGATTGCCTCCTGAGGCGGTCACACCCGGTTTAATGAAACCCTGGGGCGCCGGTCAGAAATCGGCATCTCCCCAAAGGTCGGAGAAACCAAATGATCCAGATGCAGACCAATCTGGATGTTGCTGACAACAGCGGCGCGCGCCGTGTTCAGTGCATCAAGGTTCTGGGTGGTTCTCACCGTCGTTACGCCAGTGTTGGAGACATCATTGTCGTATCGGTGAAAGAAGCCATCCCGCGTGGTCGCGTAAAGAAAGGTGACGTCCGTAAGGCCGTCGTCGTACGCACCGCCAAAGAAGTTCGCCGCGAAGATGGCACCGCCATCCGCTTTGACAGCAACGCTGCTGTCATCCTCAACAACAACAATGAGCCGATCGGTACACGTATCTTTGGCCCGGTTGTGCGCGAGCTGCGTGGCAAGAACTTCATGAAGATTATTTCTCTCGCTCCGGAGGTGCTGTAATGGCTGCCAAGCTCCGCAAAGGTGACGACGTGATCGTTCTGGCCGGTAAGGACAAGGGCAAGAAGGGCACAATCAGCTCTGTCGACCCCAAGTCAGGCAAGGCGATTGTTGATGGTCTGAACATGGCTGTCCGTCACATGAAGCAATCCCAGACGACGCAGGGTGGCCGCACCCCAAAGGCGATGCCGATCCAGCTGTCGAACCTGGCTATCGTTGACAAGAATGGCAAAGCGACCCGCGTTGGCTTCCGCATGGATGGCGACAACAAGGTCCGTTACGCCAAGACAACAGGGGATGCGATCTGATGCTTGATACCGCAAACTATACCCCCCGTTTGAAGACCGAATACACTTCCAAAATTCGCGCCGCGATGAAGGAAGAGTTCGGCTATAAGAACGAGATGCAGATCCCGAAGCTGGACAAAATCGTCCTGAACATCGGCTGCGGTGCAGAAGCTGTCCGTGACAGCAAGAAAGCAAAATCCGCACAGGAAGATCTGACAACCATCGCCGGTCAGAAGGCCATGACAACACGCGCCAAGAAATCCATCGCTGGTTTCCGCGTGCGTGAAGACATGCCACTGGGTGCAAAGGTGACTTTGCGCGGCGACCGGATGTTTGAATTCCTGGATCGTCTGATCACTGTTGCAATGCCTCGTATCCGTGACTTCCGCGGCGTATCTGGCAAGTCTTTCGACGGTCGCGGCAACTATGCCACTGGCCTGAAAGAGCATCTGGTGTTCCCCGAGATCAACTTCGACAAGATCGATGAGAACTGGGGCATGGACATCGTCATCTGCACAACAGCGAACACTGACGCTGAAGCAAAGGCACTGTTGAAGCACTTCAACATGCCATTCAACAGCTGAGGGGAAATTAGATATGGCTAAGAAATCCATGATCGCACGCGAAGTGAAGCGTGAAAAGCTGGTCAAGCAGTATGCCGAAAAGCGTGCCGCCTTGAAAGCAATCATCAACGACAAAGAAAAGCCCGTGGAAGAGCGGTTCAAGGCCACACTTGAACTGGCCAAACTGCCCCGGAACTCTTCTGCGACCCGTTTGCACAACCGTTGCCAGCTCACCGGGCGTCCACACGCCTATTACCGTAAACTGAAGATCAGCCGGATCGCGCTGCGGGACCTTGGGTCCAATGGCGAAATCCCCGGCATGGTCAAGTCAAGCTGGTAAGGAGCATTTGATATGAACGATCCTATCGGTGATATGCTCACACGTATCCGCAACGGCCAGATGCGTGGCAAGGCGGCGGTGGAAACACCAGCGTCCAAGCTGCGTGGCTGGGTTCTGGATGTGTTGTCTGACGAAGGCTACATCCGCGGCTATGAAAAGAAGGACGGCAAAGACGGCCATCCTGCTTTCAACATCGAGCTGAAGTATTACGAGGGCACCCCTGTTATTCGTGAAGTGAAGCGGGTTTCTAAACCCGGTCGTCGCGTTTATCTGGGCGCTAATGACATCCCATCAGTCCGTCAGGGCCTGGGTGTGTCGATTGTCTCCACCCCCAAAGGTGTGATGTCGGACGCGAATGCACGCGCAGCCAATGTTGGCGGCGAAGTGCTTTGCACCGTATTCTAAGGAGATCGTAGATGTCTCGTATTGGGAAAAAACCGGTTGAGCTGCCATCAGGTGTTTCTGCATCTGTCAGCGGTCAGACCATCGAAGTGAAGGGCCCCAAGGGCACCCGCAGCTTCAAAGCAACCGACGATGTATCCATCACCGTTGACGGCCAGGCCGTCACCGTGGAACCCCGCGGCAAATCCAAGCGCGCCCGCCAGCAGTGGGGCATGAGCCGCACGATGGTTGCGAACTTGGCCACGGGTGTTTCCGAAGGTTTCAAGAAAGAGCTTGAACTGTCTGGTGTTGGTTATCGTGCGCAGATGCAGGGCAATGTCCTGAAACTGTCGCTTGGTTATAGCCATGACGTGAATTTCGAAGTGCCCGAGGGTGTCACAGTGACAGCCGCAAAGCCCACCGAAATCACAGTGGAAGGTATCGACCAGCAGCTTGTTGGCCAGGTCGCGGCAAACATCCGCGAATGGCGTAAGCCAGAGCCCTACAAGGGCAAGGGCATCAAGTACAAAGGCGAATATATCTTCCGCAAAGAAGGTAAGAAGAAGTAAGGACCGCAAAAATGGCAAACAGCAAGAGACAACTGTTTCTGAAGCGCCGTATGCGCGTTCGGAACAAGCTGCGCGGTGTGACCGCCAATCAAGGCCGGGCCCGTTTGTCCGTGCACCGCAGCAACAAGAACATCAGCGTCCAGCTGATCGACGATGTAAACGGCGTGACAATCGCGTCGGCCTCATCGCTCGAAAAAGCTCTGGGCGTGGTTGGCAAGAACAACATCGAAGCGGCCACAAAGGTGGGTTCTGCAATTGCAGAGCGTGCCAAGAAAGCCGGCGTCGAGGTTGCGTATTTCGACCGTGGTGGTTTCCTTTTTCATGGCAAGATCAAGGCCTTGGCCGATGCTGCCCGTGAAGGTGGCTTGAAAATCTAAAAGGTAAGATGGGTTAAAACCCATCTTACGACCCTGTAGTTGTCCCGCGCGATGTGGGTCAGCTCGATGATCCGGGAGCGATGCTCACTTGGATTGGACAACCGGGCGGGAGCCCAGAATGACAAAGGATGCCATCAATGGCAGAACGTGAAAACCGCGGCCGTGGCCGCAACCGTGAAGAACAGGCCCCCGAGTTTGCTGACCGTCTGGTCGCGATCAACCGGGTGTCCAAGACCACAAAAGGCGGCAAGAACTTTGGTTTTGCAGCCCTTGTCGTTGTGGGTGACCAGAAGGGCCGTGTCGGATTTGGCAAAGGGAAAGCCAAGGAAGTGCCTGAGGCAATCCGCAAAGCCACTGAGCAAGCCAAGCGCCAGATGATCCGCGTGCCTTTGCGCGACGGTCGTACCCTGCACCACGACATGGAAGGCCGTCATGGCGCCGGTAAGGTTGTGATGCGGACCGCCCCTGTTGGTACCGGGATCATCGCCGGTGGTCCGATGCGTGCCGTCTTCGAGATGTTGGGCGTACAGGACGTTGTGTCCAAATCCATCGGGTCCGCAAACCCCTACAACATGATCCGCGCCACCATGAACGGCCTGACCAAGTCGCAAAGCCCACGCAATGTGGCCCAGCGTCGTGGCAAGAAAGTGGCTGACATTCTGCCCAAGCGGGACGAGGCACCAGCCGCCGCCCCCGCCGAAGCTGACGCATAAGGAGACCTGACAGATGGCTAAAACAATCGTCGTCAAGCAGGTGGGTTCGCCCATCCGTCGCCCCGAAAAGCAGCGTGCCACGCTGATCGGCCTTGGCCTGAACAAAATGAACCGCACCCGCGAGCTGGAAGACACCCCTTCCGTGCGTGGCATGGTGAACTCTATTCCTCACCTCGTAGAGATCATCGAAGAACGCGGTTAAGGATGCGGCGCCCGTAAGTGCGTCGCTTAAGAAACAGATAAACGCCCTCGAGAGATCGGGGGCGTTTTTCTGTTCGGAGATGGGGTGGAGATGAACTCCGGGAACCTACGGATATTGGAATTGACCTGCGCCCCTAAAAGGCTCTCGATTTGAGGTTGGTCTGGTCGCTAGCTGAGGAAACAAAAGAACATCATGCTGGGCTGGACGCGAAGGCACTGTGCCCGAAGCGGGGGCAGTGATGCGACTGTCTATAAACGGGGGTGAGCGGACAGTGAGGTCACCCTGCAAACTGCAAACGCCACCGGGATGTTCCGACGGCGTTTGTGGTAATCCCTAGATCGCGATGATCAGAACGTATATCGCAGGCTGAGACCGAAATCGAACCCGTCAAGTTCCGTTGTGTCATCGGCGGATGCCGCAGGTGATGGCGTGCAGGCGTCGGCGCTGGGGCCCGTGCATTCGGCGGTTTCATCCAGGTCGACCCAGCTATAGCCTAGTCTTGAGACGGCCGCGATATTATCTGTAATCGCGGCATTCACCCCGAGCGACAGCCCGATCCGGCGTCCGTCCATTTCTTTGATCAGGAAGTTTCCGCTTTCGTCGGCCAGGTTTGCTTCGTGGTCAATCCGGGCCCAGCGCAGGCCAGATGTCCATGACCACGTGTCGTTGATGGCCATCTCATGCTCGACCCGCACACCCAGTTCGCGCCATTCAAAATATCCGCCAGGATTGTCTGTGGAAATGACGCCCCTGTTTTCGCTGGACGCCCCGTCAAAGGCCTGACTGTAATAGGGGCTGACGATCCACCGGCGCTGATTTTGGCCCAGATCACCGCTTGCGAAGTTCAGGGCGAATGTCAGGTTGCTGGCCTCGGCTCCGGCAAACTCATCTACTGCGGGTGGCGTTCCGCCGAAAAGATGCGCGCCGTCGAACTCGGCCCCTTCGATGCCTGCCTCGGCGCCCATGAGATGCCAGCCTCTGGTTGGCTCCGGCTGGGGCGCTGGTGCTTCAATAATGGGGTCTGCGAGCCCGCCTGCAAAGCTTGCAGTGCTCAGAGATGCGCATGAAACGATGCAAAGACCGGTGAATAATGTGGTTGTGAAAGCCCTGTGAAATGTGGCCATGTGAAATCCTACTTGTTACATACCCGCCACCGGCGCAGTCCCTAGCAGCGCTTATTGGCCAAAAAAAGGCCATTTGGGTATTCTTGGTGAACAGGTTTGGCCCGCCGATGCATGATGACATCATATGTTTTAGTGTCCCGCCTTTGCCGAAGCCTGAACTGTTCGATAACGGCATACCAACAGTGTGCCCCTACATTCTTGACCTGTTCCTGCACCCCGTCTATACGCCGCTGGTCGGCAGGCATACGCCCCGACTCAGATGAAACGCCGTGTTTGCCCGCTCCCGTCGCTGGGGGGTAGTTCCGGCCAAAGGAGAAGCGACATGAAACTGAACGAACTTTCCGACAATCCGGGCGCCACACAGCGCAAGAAGCGTATTGGCCGTGGTCCGGGTTCCGGCATGGGTAAGACCGGTGGCCGTGGTATCAAGGGTCAGAAGTCCCGTTCCGGTGTGGCCATCAAAGGCTACGAGGGCGGCCAGATGCCACTCTACCAGCGTCTGCCGAAGCGTGGCTTTAACAAGCCGAACCGCAAGGCATTTGCTGTGATCAACCTGGGCCTGATTCAGAAATTCATCGACGAGGGCAAGATCGACGCCAAAGCAGACATCACTGAGGATGCGCTGGTGGCATCCGGTCTGGTCCGTCGCAAAAAGGACGGTATTCGCGTGCTGGCCAAGGGTGATTTCAAAGCCAAAGCCAAGATCACGGTCACGGGCGCATCCAAGGGTGCCGTCGAGGCTGTTGAGAAAGCGGGCGGCTCACTGACCGTCACAACACCGGCAGCGGCTGAGTAAACCCTTGTGGGTGGCCGGGTGGTCGCCTACATAATTCTTCGAGTTTTCCAAAACGCCGCTGCCCGGGGAACCGGTTGGCGGCGTTGAGCATGAAAGGCCCCTTATGGCTTCTGCAGCAGAGCAAATGGCATCCAACATCAGTTGGAGCGCCTTCGGCAAAGCAACTGAACTCAGGCAACGGATCCTTTTCACGATCGGCCTGTTGATCGTCTACCGGCTTGGCACGTTCATTCCTGTTCCGGGCATTGATACAGCCGCGCTCGCCCAGTTCATGGAAGATGCGCAGGCGGGTATCGGTGGCATTCTGTCGATGTTTACCGGTGGCGCCCTGTCCCGGATGGCGATCTTTACCCTTGGGATCATGCCATATATTTCTGCATCCATCGTGATGCAGCTGCTAGGGTCCATGTGGGAGCCCTTGAAGAACCTCAAGAAAGAGGGCGAGGCCGGCCGCCGCAAGCTGAACCAATATACCCGATACGGGACGGTCATTCTGGCAACAGCGCAGGCTTACGGCCTTGCTGTCAGCCTGGAGGCTGGCGGTCTTGCTGCTGATCCGGGGCTGTTTTTCCGCGCCTCCTGCGTGATTACCATCGTTGGCGGGACAATGTTCCTGATGTGGTTGGGCGAACAGATCACCGCCCGCGGCATCGGCAACGGTATTTCGCTGATCATCTTTGTTGGTATCATCGCCGAGATCCCTGCAGCCATGGCCCAGTTTCTGTCGCAAGGGCGGTCCGGTGCGATCAGTCCGCTGGTGATTGTGGGCATCATCCTGATGGTCATCGTCATTCTGACTTTTGTGGTGTTCATGGAAAGGTCCCTTCGCAAGATCCATATCCAATACCCACGTCAGCAGCGCGGCATGAAGGTCTATGATGGCTCTTCCAGCCATCTCCCGATCAAGGTGAACCCGGCCGGTGTGATCCCGGCGATCTTTGCCTCTGCCCTGCTTTTGCTGCCGACCACGATCAGCACATTCAGCGGCGGGACATCGGGGCCGGTCATGTCGACCATCCTTGCGCTATTCGGGCCGGGGCAGCCGCTCTACCTGATTTTCTTTGGTGGGATGATCATCTTTTTCACCTATTTCTATACGCGCGAAGTAGCGTTCAAAACGGAAGATGTGGCCGAGAATCTCAAGAACCAGAACGGGTTTGTCCCCGGTATTCGTCCGGGCAAGAAGACGCAGGAATATCTGGATTACGTGGTGACCCGTATTCTGGTCCTTGGCTCGGGCTATCTTGCGCTTGTGGCCTTGTTGCCGGAAATCATCCGGGCCGAGCTGTCAATCCCGTTCTATTTCGGCGGTACCTCGGTGCTGATTATCGTGTCCGTGGGGATGGACACTATCCAACAGATCCAATCCCATCTGGTGGCACACCAATACGAAGGTCTGATTGAGAAGTCGCAATTGCGTGGTAAGCGCGGTGCAGGCAAACGCAAAGGACCGTCGCGTCGATGAATATCATACTGCTGGGACCGCCGGGGGCGGGTAAGGGAACACAGGCACGCAAGCTGGTAGATGAACGCAATATGGTGCAGTTGAGCACCGGCGATATGCTGCGCGCGGCTCGCACCAGCGGGACCGAGATGGGCAAGCAGGTTGCCGCCGTCATGGACCGTGGAGATCTTGTCACCGACGAGATTGTCATCGGTTTGATCCGCGAGCAGCTGGAGGCTGATACCGGGGCTGGTGGCTACATCTTTGACGGCTTCCCCCGCACATTGGCGCAGGCCGATGCATTGGGCCGCCTTTTGGTTGATATGGGCGAAAACCTGGATTGCGTGATCGAGATGCAGGTCGACGATGAGGCCCTCGTCGCCCGTATTACCGCCCGTGCGACATGCAAGGATTGCGGCGAAGTCTATAATGACAACACCAAACCGATCCCGGCAGACGGCAATTGCACCAATTGCGGGTCGCGCCAGATCGAACGGCGTGCGGATGATAATGAGGAAAGCCTCAAGACCCGGTTGATGGCCTACTACAAGCAGACCAGTCCGCTGGTCGGGTACTATTATGCTAAGGGTGATCTGAAATCCATTGATGGCCTGGCCAGCATGGATGAGGTTGCAACGAGCATCGCAACAGCGTTGGGTTGAGCCAACAAAATTTTTGCAAAAATTTTGTCCGACAGATGGATTTTCGCGAAAATCCATCGCCCCTCGGGGCACCTATTGACCATCAGGGCGATGCCCCCTAAACAGCGCCATCCCGCAAGGGAATCAACTTGTCTGTTAAGGGTCGCGCCCTGAAACTGACGACCACCTGATATGACGCAGCCCGGCGCCCAAACGCTCCGGGCTTACGTTGTGAAAAAAGGGTCTGGAATGACGGACCCGCAACGAAAAGGAATTGCACACGTGGCACGTATTGCCGGCGTAAACATACCCACTGGAAAGCGGGTTCCAATCGCCCTGACCTACATCACCGGAATTGGCCCTGCCAAAGCCGAAGAAATCTGTGAAGCAACCAAGATCGACCGCGCCCGCCGCGTCAATCAACTGTCCGATGCCGAAGTTCTGGCCGTGCGTGAATATATCGACGCCAACCTGATGGTTGAAGGTGACTTGCGTCGCGATACGCAGATGAACATCAAGCGCCTGATGGATCTGGGTTGTTACCGTGGCCTGCGCCACCGCCGTAACCTGCCGGTCCGCGGTCAGCGTACATCAACCAACGCACGTACACGCAAAGGCCCCGCAAAGGCCATTGCCGGTAAGAAGAAATAAGGGAGGGCTTGATCCATGGCACGTGATACAAAACGCACCAAAAAGAAGGTCTCCAAGAACATCGCCGCTGGTGTGGCGCATGTGAACTCTTCTTTCAACAACACGAAAATCCTGATCTCTGACGTGCAGGGCAACGCCATTTCATGGTCCTCTGCGGGTACGATGGGTTTCAAGGGCTCTCGGAAGTCTACGCCTTATGCGGCCCAGATGGCTGCGGAAGATGCGGGCAAGAAGGCACAGGATCACGGCGTCAAGACGCTGGAAGTCGAAGTGCAGGGCCCCGGTTCTGGCCGTGAAAGTGCGCTGCGCGCGCTGGCTGCTGTTGGTTTCAACATCACATCGATCCGTGACGTGACCCCAATGGCCCATAACGGCTGCCGCCCACCTAAGCGTCGCCGCGTATAATTACCCAACGCTTTGGGGTCGTGTGTTTTCGCACGGCCCCAATCCGTCATTTTAAACCTCGGGCGTTTGCCTTTTTGGACATGAAGGCAGACTGGTATGGAGGGACATATGATCCACAAGAACTGGGCTGAGTTGATCAAACCAACTCAATTGGAAGTAAAACCGGGCAACGACCCGGCACGACAGGCAACCGTCATCGCTGAGCCGCTGGAACGTGGTTTTGGTCTGACTTTGGGCAACGCCCTGCGCCGCATTCTGATGTCGTCTTTGCAGGGTGCCGCGATCACTGCAGTGCAGATCGACAATGTTCTGCACGAGTTCTCATCCGTGTCTGGTGTGCGTGAAGACGTCACCGATATCGTGCTGAACCTTAAAGGTGTTGCGATCCGCATGGAAGTCGAAGGCCCCAAGCGGCTGAGCGTTCAGGCCAAAGGCCCTGGCGTTGTGACGGCGGCTGATATCTCTGAAACCGCAGGCATCGACATTCTGAACAAAGATCACGTGATCTGTCACCTGGATGACGGTGCTGACCTGTACATGGAACTGACCGTCAACACCGGTAAAGGCTATGTCGCCGCCGACAAGAACAAGCCAGAAGATGCGCCCATCGGCATGATGGCGATTGATGCGATCTATTCACCGGTCAAGAAAGTCAGCTATGATGTCCAGCCAACCCGCGAAGGGCAGGTTCTGGATTATGACAAGCTGACCATGAAAGTTGAAACTGACGGATCACTGACCCCTGACGATGCGGTCGCTTACGCGGCCCGCATCCTGCAGGATCAGCTGTCGATCTTCGTGAACTTTGATGAGCCTGAATCCGCACAAGCTGGTGCCGACGATGACGGTCTGGAATTCAACCCGCTGCTTTTGAAGAAAGTGGACGAGTTGGAGCTGTCTGTCCGCTCTGCAAACTGCCTGAAGAACGACAATATCGTGTATATTGGTGATCTGATCCAGAAGACCGAAGCCGAAATGCTGCGCACGCCGAACTTTGGCCGCAAATCCTTGAACGAGATCAAGGAAGTGCTGTCAGGCATGGGGCTGCACCTTGGTATGGACGTCGAGGACTGGCCACCAGACAACATCGAAGATCTGGCGAAGAAGTTCGAAGATCAGTTCTAAGATCGTAGGATGGGTTTAAACCCATCCTACCAAATGCCCGCGTAGGCGGGGAACATCTGGGCAATTCCGCCCCAAGGAGAGTGGCAGACACGCATCTGACCGCCAGACAAAGCATAAGACTTTAGGAGACTGAAAAATGCGTCACGCAAGAGGTTACCGCCGCCTGAACCGCACACATGAGCACCGTAAGGCGCTCTTGTCGAACATGGCAGGCTCGCTCATCGAACATGAGCAAATCAAAACAACACTGCCCAAGGCGAAAGAACTGCGCCGTGTGGTTGAAAAGCTGGTCACACTTGGCAAGCGCGGTGATTTGCACGCCCGCCGTCAGGCTGCCGCCCAGCTCAAGCAGGACAAGGACGTCGCCAAGCTGTTCGAAGTCCTCGGCCCGCGCTACGCCGAGCGTCAGGGTGGTTACATCCGCATCATGAAAGCCGGTTTCCGTTATGGGGACATGGCCCCAATGGCGATCATCGAATTTGTTGATCGCGACGTGGACGCCAAAGGTGCCGCCGACAAGGCCCGCTTGGCCGAATATGAGGCCGCCGAAGACTAGGTCGCCTTACAGATCGATTTGCACATAAAAGGCCCCGCATTGCTGCGGGGCCTTTTATGTTTGGGCGGTTGCCGCACTGTCGCGGGCACCTGGAAAAGGCGGACCACCAGACACGAACCATGCTTGGTGGCCATCGCCAGGTCGTTTGTTTTGAGCTCAGGAAATCTGTGCAACGCCCAGCGGAACGCCAAATTCCAGACACCAGATATACACTTCGTTGAAGTCATCGACATTGACCGAAGCCGGGACGATGTAGACCTGAACGCCCGTCAGATTCTGAAGTTCGCCCAGATCTGCAGCCTCTGCGTAGACACCGTCTTTACCAAAGCCCACGCGTGGATCAGGGGCACCGTCGAGGCTGAAATTGCTGTCGAGTATCACAACTGCGCCGCCGTCTGCTGTCTTAACAATCTGGACGCCGCCCGTCGTGATGTGCTCGCTTGCGCCACTAAAGGTGCCGGCTACGGGTTTGGTGACCTCGTCAGCTGACGCCGCCGTAAAGCCGATTGTCGCAATGGTAAGTGTGATGAGTGCGGTTGAGAAGAGTTTCATATTTTGATCCTTTGTGCATTTTCTAGCGGACATTGATCGTCCGAATGCGCCATCGTTAGCATTAGGAACTGACCAGTTCCAAACACGGTTGCGTGATTAGGAACTGCTTGGTTCCAAAATTGGGAAACCTGTATATATTTGCCCTATGGCAAGACCAAGAGAGTTCGAATTTGACGAAGCTGTCGCCCGCGCGATGAACGTTTTCTGGACGTTGGGTTATGATGCCACAACGACAGATCAGTTGTTGCAAGGGATGAAGCTGACACGCGGCAGCTTGTACAAGGCCTTCGGCGACAAGAAACAATTGTTCCTTAAATCATTGGAGCTTTATGACCAGCGCGAGGTGCAAGAGGCTGTTTATGCGCTGGCGACGCCGGGCACGTCGGGAGCAGAGCGCATCAGACTCTTGTTTTCGTCAATTGCCAACGCGGTCGAGGCCGGAGATCATATTGGCTGCCTGCTTTGCACAACATTGTCGGGCCCGTCGGCAACCGACCCGGAAATTGCGGCAAGCACGTCGGCTCAGGCACAGAAATTGCGTGATGGTTTTTCAATCGCGCTGAAACATGATGGTGATGGCAAGTACCCAGACAGTTATGCCGACTTGCTTGTTACACAATATGTTGGGCTGCGCATGCTCTCCAGAGCGCGGGTTCCCGTTGCAATCATTCGGGAAAGCGTGGATGCCATCAGCCAGCTGCTTGAGCGTCCGGATCAATAGCAACTGCCCCGGCAGGCAAACTATATCAAGATCGCCCGGGATGACGCCACTGCGGACCTGAGCGACCAAGGCACCGAATGACTATCCCGTTCCGCACCGTCGCTACTGATCATCTGAAGGGCAGGTCAGGTGCCGCAGGATTTGCCTTCCTGGATTGGCGGGCAAGGGACAGTCGCGTAGGAACAATAAACACAGCAGTCACCTTCAAGCGGTTTCAAGACTGTTTTGCATGACCTGCACTCGTAAAACCACTGGCATGCATCAGTTGGCATGGTTTCGGTTTCGACATGTCCACAGGACGGACAGGTCAATGTCGAGCTCAACACTATTTTTGTTTCGCCATTCGCCATAGTGCGTACCCCGTCAAAATGAGAAATCCAGCCAAGACTGGTAAAAGGACCGCGTCATTATATATCACGCCAAGCAGCCCGGTGAGGCCGAGCGCCGTCAGTATAATCGGCAATAGTGGCGTGAAGCAGCACAGAACCGCTAGAATCGTGCCGCCCAATCCGATCACGAGTAGTCGGTTGTTCATTATGTCTCTCTCCACAAGTCGCGCCTGACCGATTGCGCGACCTTTGACGCTGGCGGCGCATTATTGGCCGAACATACCCCAATTCCGGATTGTATCATCGTTTTCGGGATCCTTTTTTGGGTCCGTCACGAAACAGTGATGACGGGGCAGCAGCATGCCCGATGCTCGACCCACTGATGGGCGACCGCGCCGGTGATGGTTTCCATGCAACGCCGGCCCCTTGCAATCCTACCCCCGCCCGAACATATCTGGTGCGCCATGATCTTTGCGTACCCATCAGTTCAATTTGCCGCAGCCCGCAGTGGCTGGTTAGCGTGCGTCGATGGCTGATCTCTTCGACACTGGTGCCGCGACGCCACCCACCGCACCCCGTCCCCTCGCGGATCGTCTGCGCCCTGCCAAGCTGGCCGATGTGATCGGGCAGGATCAGGTGCTTGGCCCGGATGCGCCACTTGGCACGATGCTGGCGTCGGGATCTTTATCATCGCTGATTTTCTGGGGTCCGCCCGGGGTCGGCAAGACCACGATTGCCCGGCTGCTGGCCGATGAGACGGACCTGCATTTCATCCAGATCAGCGCGATCTTCACCGGTGTTCCCGAATTGCGCAAGGTGTTCGAGGCGGCCAAGATCCGCCGCCAGAACGGCAAGGGGACATTGCTGTTCGTTGATGAAATCCATCGTTTCAACAAGGCGCAGCAGGATGGGTTTCTGCCGCATATGGAAGACGGCACCATCCTTCTGGTCGGCGCCACAACCGAGAACCCAAGTTTCGAATTGAACGCAGCGGTGTTGAGCCGGGCGCAGGTGTTCATCCTCAAGCGGCTGGACCTGAAGGATCTTGAGTTGTTGGCCCAACGGGCGGAACAGGAGTTGGGCAAGGGTTTGCCGCTGGACGGACCGGCCCGCGAGGCCTTGCTGGAAATGGCCGACGGCGATGGTCGCGCCCTGCTGAACCTGATCGAGCAGGTCGCAGCCTGGAAAGTGGATGCCAAGCTATCAACCGATGATCTGACAAAGCGGTTGATGAAGCGGGCGGTGAAATACGACAAGACCGGCGATGAGCACTACAACCTGATTTCCGCTTTGCACAAGTCCGTGCGCGGGTCTGATCCGGATGCCGCGCTGTACTGGTTCGCGCGGATGCTGGAAGGGGGCGAGGATCCCCGCTTTCTGGCCCGGCGTATCACCCGCATGGCCGTTGAGGATATTGGTCTGGCCGACCCACAGGCGCAGGCCGTGTGCCTGCAGTCATGGGAGACGTACGAGCGGCTGGGCTCGCCAGAGGGCGAATTGGCGTTGGCCCAGGCGCTTGTCTACCTTGCGCTGGCGCCGAAATCGAACGCGACCTATGTGGCATATAAGGGCGCTGTGAAGGCCGCCAAGCAGACCGGATCAGAGCCGCCACCCGCGCATATTCTGAACGCCCCGACGGCCTTGATGAAAGAGCAGGGATTTGGGGCGGGCTATGCCTATGATCACGATGCCGAGGATGCGTTTTCGGGGGCCAACTATTTCCCCGACACCATGAAGCGTGGCGTCTATTACACCCCAGTTGATCGCGGGTTTGAGCGGGAATTGAAAAAACGCGTTGACTACTTTGCGGGTCTGCGTGCGAAACGCCGCAAGAATTGACATCGGCCTGCGAAAGGGCGATGGGACGCGCATGATGACACCTGTGATCTCTGTCGCTTTGGGCGGCGCGTTGGGCGCTGTGGGCCGTTACCTTGTTGGGGTAGCGGTGGCGTTCCCTTTCGGCACCTTGGCGGTCAATGTGATCGGGTCTTTTGCCATTGGCCTTTTGTGGGTCCTGCTGGCCGCACGGGGCCTTCAGCATTGGGTGCCTTTTCTGATGACGGGGTTGCTGGGCGGGTTCACGACGTTTTCCGCCTTTTCGCTGGATACGTTGCGACTGGTTGAGGCTGGACGTGTGACAGCCGCAGGCGGCTACGTACTGGCGTCTGTCATGTTGTCGTTATTGGCCTGCGCGCTGGGTCTGTGGTTGGCCAAAGGAATGACGACATGAGCGGTGTGCAGACGCGGGTCATTGGCCCTGATGATGGGGATCAACGGGTCGACCGCTATTTGCGCCGCCTGTTTCCGCATTTGACCCAGGGCCGGATCGAGAAGATGTGCCGCAAGGGTGAATTGCGCGTCGATGGGGGGCGGGTGAAGACCGCAACCCGCCTTGAAGCGGGCCAAAAGATACGTATTCCCCCCCTCCCGACCGAGGAAGAGGCGAATGCGCTGCGTTCGCTCGCCAAGCAAGGCGTGACCAAGGCCGATGCCAAACTGATCCAGTCCTGTGTGATTTATAAGGACGACCATATCATTGCGATTAACAAGCCCGCGGGCCTCGCCACGCAAGGTGGGTCCAAGACCACCCGCCATGTCGACGGCATGGCTGAGGCGTTGACCTTTGGCTATGAGGAAAAGCCGCGCCTCGTTCACCGGCTGGACAAGGACACGTCGGGTGTTTTGCTGCTGGCCCGGACCCGGATGATGGCCAAGCAGTTGACAGAGAACCTCAAGCACCGTGAAACCCGCAAGATCTATTGGGCTGCCGTGGCAGGTGTGCCGCATCCGCGTGCCGGGACGATCAAATACGGGCTGGTCAAGGCCCCCGGTCACGGCAGAGGCGGCGAGAATGAAAAGATGCGTTGCGTGCATCCACGCGATGTCGACAGCACCGAAGGCGCCAAGCGGGCGACGAGCGACTATGCGGTGATGGATCAGCTTGCCAGCCGGGCCGCATGGTGTGCCTTGGTTCCGATCACAGGCCGGACCCATCAGTTGCGCGCCCATATGGCCGAGATCGGGCATCCCATTATCGGCGACGGCAAATACGGTGGATCAGGGCAGGAAAACCTTGGCGACGGTTGGGGCGCCGGGATGGGATCAGAGATCGGGCGCAAGATGCATTTGCACGCCCGTAGCCTGACCATCAAGCATCCCGCGACGGGTGCTACCTTGCATCTCACCGCGGACCTGCCCGAACATATGCAGAATACCTGGGATTTTGTCGGTTGGGTCGTAGGCCATGCGCCGGTGGATCCGTTCAATATGCCTGATGAGTGATCTGCGGCTTGTCATCTTTGACGTCGACGGCACGCTGGTCGATAGTCAAACCGAGATTTTCGCAGCCATGACAGGTGCGTTCAGGGCCGAGGCGCTTGCGGTTCCGGATCGAACGGCGGTGCTGTCGATTGTAGGCCTGTCGCTGGACGAAGCCTTTGCGCGGCTTTGCCCCGATAGCGACGCCGCCCTGCGGCGGCGCCTGGTGGATGGCTACAAGGCCTCCTTTGCCGGATTGCGTGCCGAGAACAGGGAGATGGGCCCACTATTTCCCGGCGCCAGGGCGGTGTTGCGCCAGCTGGAGTCCATCGACGACGTTCTTTTGGGCGTCGCGACAGGCAAATCGCGTCGCGGTCTCGACAAGGTGCTGGAGCGTCATGACCTGCAGGGCGTTTTTCATACCGAGCAGGTTGCAGACCATCACCCGTCCAAGCCCAACCCCTCGATGATCCTGACCGCGCTGAACGAGCTTGGGGTCGCCGCACGGTCTGCGGCCATGGTGGGTGACACGACATTTGATATGGATATGGGGCGTGCGGCTGGTGTGCATACGGTTGGGGTAAGCTGGGGTTATCACCCCGCAGACAGCTTGCGTCCGGATGTTCTGATTGATGCGTTTGACACCCTTCCTGCGGCAATCAACAAGGTGATGGATACAGAAAGATGAGCGATTGGCAGCCAAAACGGTTCTGGAAGGTAGCAGAGGTCGTTGCCGGGCCAGAAGGCCACGAAATCCACCTGGATGGTCGGCCGGTCAAAACGCCAGCAAAGGCATCGCTTGTGGTGCCAACGGACGCCATGGCGCGTGCAATTGCACAGGAATGGGACGCACAAGCGGATAAAGTTGATCCGCGGACCATGCCCGTCACCCGCAGTGCGAACGCAGCCATCGACAAGGTGCGCGTCCAGCGCAATGAGGTCATTGACCTACTGGCAGAGTATGGCGACAGCGATTTGCTATGCTACCGCGCGTCGGGGCCGGAGGGTCTGGTCCTCAAACAGGCAGCGGCATGGGATCCGATGCTGGAATGGGCGGCCCAAACGCTGGGTGTCCATCTGGCGGTCGGTCAAGGTGTCATGCATGTCGCGCAGGATCCGGGGGCGGTTGCGCGTCTGCGCAGCGAAATAGCGGGGCTTGATGAATTCGCGCTTGCCGCTGCGCATGATTTGATCAGCCTGTCAGGATCACTGGTGCTGGCCTGTGCGGTAATGCGTGAACACATTGCGCCGCAAGATGCATGGGACAGATCCCGCGTGGACGAGGATTGGCAAATCAGTCAGTGGGGCGCCGATGACGAAGCCAGCGCCGCCGCCGAAGTCAAACGGGCCGCTTTTTTTCACGCCGCAAAGTTTTATGACCTTACGTCATGATCAACGAAAGGGAGTGTTTGCCCGCATTGTCCCTAAAAATGCCGATTTATTGAGCAAATGCACCCGCTTTTCCACTGTCGACCCTTGACGTCAATCCTTGTTTCCGCCCACTCTAGGCGCGCTGGGGCGGGGGACCGCTCTCACAATCATACTGTCTAATGGGACGGACAAAAAAAACCGCGGCTGCATGGCCGTGGAAACTCAGGAAGAGGTAAAAATGAAAACAACCGTATTCTTCGGCGCGCTGACCGCCGCTGGCTTGGCAGCTGGCATGGTATCTGCGGCAACACTTGACGACGTCAAGGCACGCGGGTCGCTGAACTGCGGCGTGACAACAGGTCTGGTCGGCTTTGCTGCCCCCGACGCCAACGGTGTATGGACCGGTTTTGATGTTGGTGTGTGTCGTGCTGTTGCTGCTGCAATCTTTGGTGATCCGACTGCGGTCGAATTTATTCCAACAACCGGTCAGACCCGCTTTACAGCGCTCGCATCCGGCGAAATCGACATGCTGGCCCGTAACACCACATGGACATTCAGCCGCGACGTTGACCTGAAGTTCGAATTTGTTGGCATCAACTACTATGATGGCCAGGGCTTCATGGTTCCAAAAGAGCTGGGTGTGACCTCGGCCAAGGACCTGGACGGCGCGACTGTGTGCATTCAGACAGGGACCACGACAGAGTTGAACCTGGCTGATTTCTTCCGGACCAACAACATCGAGTACAAGCCTGCACCGATTGAAACCAACGCCGAAGCACAACAGAAGTATCTGTCTGGTGCCTGCGACGTCTACACAACCGATGCATCCGGTCTGGCCGCGACACGTGCAACATTCGAAGCACCAGGCGATCACGTTCTGTTGCCTGAAATCATCTCCAAAGAGCCGCTTGGCCCGCTTGTGCGTCACGGCGACAGCGAATGGGGTGATGTGGTGCGTTGGACATTGAACGCGCTGATCACAGCCGAAGAGCTGGGCGTGACATCCACAAACGTCAAGGAACTGGGCGCTGCGGCAACCGACAACCCAGAAGTAAACCGTCTTCTGGGCACCGAAGGTGAGCTGGGCGCGATGCTGGGTCTCGACGCTGACTGGGCGATGAACGCAATCCTTGCTGGCGGTAACTACGGCGAGCTGTTCGAGAAGAACATTGGTGAGAATACGCCAATCGGCCTTGCACGTGGCCTGAACGCCAAGTGGACCGAAGGTGGTCTGATCTACTCTCCACCTTTCCGCTAAACTCAAAAATGGTGAAGGGCCCGGTTCTGACCGGGCCCTTTTCCTGACAGCGCCATGCTAGAAATACGCGCATCCCGCGCGCAGTGACATTCGGAAAACCGAAGCCTGCGCAATACGCCAGCGGGATCGACCGGGAGAAATACATGTCAACGTTGACGGACGCTCCGAAACAAGGGTTTCGGCTGAGCCAACTTATCTATGATACCCGCTACCGATCAATCACCATCCAAGTGGTGGCGATGGTCCTGATGCTTGCCGGGTTCTTTTGGCTGATCAACAATACCGTGCAAAACCTGGCCAATCTGGGCAAGGATTTCGATTTCGGTTTCCTGGGGAATCCGGCGGGCTATGACATCAACCAGATGTTGATCGAGTACAACAACCAGATGTCCCACGGACGTGCGGCAATGGTTGGTATTCTCAACACGCTTCTTGTTGCCTTTCTGGGCTGCATCACGGCCACGATCCTGGGCGTGATCATTGGTGTGCTGCGCCTGTCCAAGAACTGGGTCGTCAGCCGCTTGATGGCAGTTTATGTCGAAGGCTTTCGAAATGTGCCGCTGCTTTTGTGGATTGTCCTGATCATGGCAATCGTCAACGAAAGCATGCCGCAACCACGTGATTTCCGCGGTGACGAGCCCGCTGCCGAGATGATCCTGAACGACAGCGTGGCGATCACAAACCGCGGCGCCTACATTCCGCGCATTGCATTCACCCGCTCGCTAAGCGGTAACGAACCCGTTGCCTCGGCCGATGGCCTGACCCCGGTTGCGTCAGGTGGCATTGATTGGCTGCTTATCCTGGGCGTTCTGGCGACGAGCATTTTCGCGGTGCGCTATTTGCGCAAACGTGCCGACAAAATCCAGGCTGCAACTGGCGACCGGCCAACCCAATGGTATCTGGAACTTGGTGTTCTGATCGTGCCGGTTGCGATTGTGTTGCTGCTGCTGGGTGCGACGATTGTGAAACCCTACCTCAAAGGGTTCAACTTTGCCGACGGGATCGAGATGAGCGACTCGCTTATCGCGCTGTGGTTGGCCCTGTCGCTTTACACGGCGGCCTTTATTGCGGAAATCGTGCGGGCCGGGATCATGGCGATCTCGAAGGGGCAGACCGAAGCAGCCTTTGCGCTGGGCGTTCAGCCGGGCCGCACCATGCGCCTCGTGATCCTGCCACAGGCCATGCGGGTGATCATCCCGCCGCTGATTTCGCAATTCCTGAACCTGACGAAGAACTCATCATTGGCTATTGCGGTGGGGTATATGGATGTGCGCGCCACGCTGGGCGGCATCACCATCAACCAGACAGGTCGCGAGCTTGAGGGGATGCTGTTGCTGGGCGCCTTCTATCTGGCGCTGTCATTGGCCATTTCGGGGCTGATGAACATCTACAACCGATCCACACAGTTGCAGGAGCGCTAGGATGTCTGACACACACGCACAGACCGTTTCATACGTCCGCGACACCATGATCCCCGAGCAGGCACCGCCGGTGACCGAGGTGGGCGTGATCAAGTGGGTTCGCGAAAACCTGTTCTCCAGCTGGCTGAATATCATCCTGACGGTGATCTCGCTTTATGTGATCTATGTGGTCCTAAGCGGCGTTCTGCCTTGGCTCTTTGGGTCGGTATGGAATGCCGGGTCGCTGACGGAATGCCGCGAAGTTCTGGCTGCTTATGGCAAAAGCGGACATGACGGGGCCTGCAATGCGGTTGTCCGTGATCGCTGGTTCCAGCTGATCTTTGGGTTCTATCCGACCGGGCTGGTTTGGCGGCCTATTCTTGCCTTCGTTCTGCTTTTTGTCGCCTTGATGCCTGTCCTCTATTCAGAGAAATTTCCGCGGCAGATGCTGTGGTTCTCTTTCGCGTACCCGTTTCTGACCACCTGGTTGATCTGGGGTGGCGCGTTCTGGTCGCCATTGCTGGTCTTTGCGGGCTTTGCGGCGGGGTATGTCGGATATCTTGTCGGCGCCCGCTTTGGTGGGCAGTTACTGGGGTCCATCCTTGCTATTGTCGCGGCCTTGGTCTGGTGGTTCTTTGTTGCCGGCGCTTTGAACGAGACGTTCAACCGGATGTCGACAGCCGTCCGCTCGGAAAGTGTTGCCGCCGAGATGACGGAGGTTGTCGAGACACTTCCCGCGGAGATCGCCGCGCTTGAGCAAGAGCGCGAGGCGATCGGCGCCGAGGTCGACGCCTTGCTGGCTGAAAAGAATGCGCTGGCCCCTGCGGTTGCGGCCGCTGTCGAGGAGGGTGCCGACAATGTCGATGCGGACCGTGATGCGCTGATTGCGCTATTTGCGGAACTCACCGACAAACGCGAGCGGTTCAACGAATTGTCCATCGCGATATTCACCCGCGAAGAGCAACTGTCAGAGGCGCGGACCTTGCGCGCCAATATCGCAGGCTTGCCTGCCCGGGTGGAAAGCCTGCCGAAACTGCAGGCCACAGCCAATGAGTTGACAGAAGCCTTGCCGGATAGCGTGCGCGATATTGATACGCTTAACCTGCTTGAAAATACGAACGCGCCTGCAGACGCAAAATCCGCATGGACCGAAGCCAACAAAGCCCGCAACGACCTGTCCGCCATGGAAGGGATTGTGCGGGATACATATGCCGAGGTTGGTCGTATTGGCCTGCAACCCGTTGCCAGCCGCGAAATTGGCGGCTTTATGCTGGCCATTATCATCGGGGTGGCCGCAATTGTCCTTTCGCTGCCGCTGGGCATTCTGTTGGCGCTTGGGCGGCAATCAGACCTGTTTGTGATCAACAAGCTCAGCGTGATCTTTATCGAAACGATCCGTGGCGTGCCGTTGATTGTGTGGCTTTTCACCGCGCAGTTGCTGTTGAACTACTTCCTGCCGCCGGGGACCAGTTTTGACCTGCTGCTGCGGGTGATCATCATGGTGACCTTCTTCTCGTCGGCCTATATCGCCGAAGTGATCCGGGGCGGTCTGGCCGCGCTGCCTAAGGGCCAGTACGAGGCCGCAGATGCGCTTGGTCTGGATTATCCCCGCGCCATGCGCCTGATCATCCTGCCGCAGGCGTTGAAGATTTCGATCCCGGGCATCGTGAACACCTTTATCGGCCTGTTCAAGGACACCGTGCTGGTGGTCTTCATCGGCCTTTCCGACCCGATTGGTTTTTCCAACCTGATCCGCGCCTCAACCGACTGGAACGGTATCTATTGGGAACTCTTCCTCTTCATCGGCATCATGTTCTTTATCTTCTGCTACAGCATGGGCCGCTATTCACTTTACCTCGAGCGCAAGCTTCAGCGTGAACACCGCTAAGGAGACCTGACAATGGTTGAAATGACACAAGAACGCGAGATTGATCGCAGCCAGATGCAGGTCTCTGACGAGGTCGCCATCGAGATTCAGGACATGAACAAGTGGTATGGCACCTTCCACGTGCTGCGCGACATCAACCTGACCGTTCAGCGCGGTGAGCGGATCGTTATTTGCGGCCCGTCCGGTTCGGGCAAATCGACCCTGATCCGGTGCATCAACCGGTTGGAGGAACATCAATCCGGCCACATCATCGTTGACGGGACGGAACTGTCATCGGACCTCAAGAATATCGACAAGATCCGGTCAGAGGTCGGCATGTGCTTTCAGCATTTCAACCTGTTCCCGCATCTGACAATCCTCGAAAACTGCACGCTGGCCCCGATCTGGGTTCGCAAGACGCCCAAGAAAGAGGCCGAGGAAATTGCGATGCATTTCCTTGAAAAGGTCAAGATCCCCGATCAGGCATTGAAATACCCCGGTCAGTTGTCAGGCGGGCAGCAACAGCGTGTGGCCATCGCCCGGTCGCTTTGCATGAAGCCGCGCATCATGCTGTTTGATGAACCGACATCGGCGCTTGACCCCGAAATGATCAAGGAAGTTCTCGATACGATGATCGAGCTGGCCGAGGAGGGCATGACCATGTTGTGTGTGACACACGAGATGGGCTTTGCCCGGCAGGTCGCCAACCGCGTGATCTTTATGGATCAGGGCCAGGTGGTCGAGCAGAATGAACCAGAAGAGTTCTTCCTCAACCCGAAATCCGAGCGGACGCAATTGTTCCTTAGCCAGATCCTGGGCCACTAGGAACCGCAATGGCCTCGGGGTGCCGATGCGCCCCGGGCCTTTTGCGCTAGTCGATATCGCCCCCCGCGCCAACCAGATCGCGGGGTACGACAAATGCGACACAATCTCCGCCCTGCTTTTGCATGTCCTGCCAATCGTCGATGGCAAAGTCGATGACCGTGGTGGCGCATGTAGGATAGTCATCGAACCGGTGATGTAGCGGGCGCGTATCCACCAGCATATCAGCGGCCATCCCGATCCCTGGATTATGCCCGATAACGGCGATTGTGTCGGTTTGTGCCTTGCGGACCAGGTCAATGACCGTGTCCGGTGCGGCATGATACAGCATTGCCGTCAGTTCCAGTTTTGGCTGTGCGGGCAGGGTGCTGATGATCCGTTCCGCTGTTTCTTGCGTACGTGCCGCGTCAGAGCAAAGGATCGCCTGTGGGACGTGTCCTTCAGTCCCCAGCCAGTTGCCGATGGCCGTCGCAGCGGCGCGGCCGCGCGGGTTCAGCACCCTTTCATGATCATCTGCAAAGGCATTATCCCAGCTTGATTTCGCATGGCGGATCAGGATCAGACGTTTGGTCATAGGAATGCTTTCATGTGGAAATGGGCTTGCGCTGGCAGTCGTCGGCCCTGGCCAACCGGGCAGGCCCGTCGTGCGGCACAGCCTTGATGCATGCAGTCATTGCCAGCCGGGGATCGCAGATAGGTCTTGCAGGTATCGACGTCGTAGCCATCGTCAAATGCGCCAACCGGGCAGGCCGTTTTGCAGGGCTGTGTCGGGCAGGTATCGCATGGGCTGCTTTGGGGTGGCGCCTGGGCAAAGGTCCAATTCAGCAACAGCGCGCCCCGATAGGATGCAAACAGCCCTGCGGTCGCATGTACCAGAAAGCCGATAGGGGATGTCCATGCCTGCCCACTGCGCAACGCCCAGCTATGAAAGGGCTGAAATGGTGGCCCGCCAAAGGGGTAGAGTGCCAGGGCATCGTGATCAGCTGCGACTTTATCGAGGGTTTGCCGGGACCAGCGATCAAGCGGATCAGCGCCCTGATCCCGATAGGCCGGGCTTTGCGTGAAAACACTCCAAAACCGCGGCTCGTCCGGCCCGATAAGCATCAGCGTACCAGTCTCAAGCGGAAGCATGTCCTGCGCGGTGATTGCAAAATGCCCCATGGATTTCAGCCCATGTGTGGCCAGCTCTGCTAGCAATGCGTCGTGACGCGGCGGGTTCATGGCAGGCTTGCCCTGTCTTCAGCCTGCGCGCGTCCAGCTTGGGGGCATGGTTGGGTTTGGTCCGTCCGTCTGGAACGTGACCGCGCTACTGCTGCAGTCATAGGTGCCACTGCCCCCGCCCATCATACCGGTGGAAGAGTCAAACGGGATCGTCATCGTCTGGCCCATGACATTCGCGGATCCAACCAGGTTGTAGCTGGATGTCGCAACTGTCCAGCGTCCGCCCTCGGCGGTAAAATTGCCACTGCTGACGCCGTTGACCCCAACATCCATCGCCGGTGCGTTCGGGACCACCACGTTGATGACCATATTGTTCACATTCATGCTGGCGACACCATCTGGTGTGATCTGCATCGTCACACTGCCACCGACCGGTGTTGCGGTGCCATTCATCTGACCTGCCATGATATCCGCCAGCCCGGCCAAATCGGCCTGCCAGGTGCCGATCAGACAATCATCAACCGCGAGCGCCGGCGATGCACAAACTGCAAGGGCCAGCGTGAAGGACGTAAGACGCATCTGAAAGCTCCTGTGTGACAATGTCACCCGCAGGTTAGCACAAGATCTGCATTGCGGAAGGGTCTAACGCGGTTCGCGAATGATCGACCCGGCCCCGTGTTCGGTAAAGAGTTCCAGCAGGCTCGCATTGGGCAACCGCCCATCCAGGATGACCACGGCCCGGACACCGCGCGCAAGCGCGTCCAGCGCGGTCTCGGTCTTGGGGATCATGCCGCCTGCAATCGTACCCTCGTTGATCATTTGCCGTGTCTGATCGGGGCTAAGCTGGGTCACCACCTCGCCGCTGGCATCCTTGACGCCGGCCACATCCGTCAGAAGCAACAGACGATCCGCCTTTAACGCGCCGGCAATTGCACCTGCTGCAGTGTCACCATTCACGTTGAATGTCTGGTTGGCATCCATGCCGGTGGCAACGGGTGCCACAACCGGGATAATCCCGGCAGAAAAGAGATCGCGCAGCACCTGCACATTCATCTCGGTTGGTTTGCCCACGAAACCCAGTTCAGGGTCATCTGCCTCGGCCACCATCAGGTCATCATCCTTGCCGGACAGGCCAACCGCCCGCCCGCCTTCATCCATGATGGCTTGCACGATGCGCTTGTTGACCAGCCCGGTCAGCACCATTTCAACCACTTCGACAGTGGCCTGATCTGTCACGCGCTTGCCGCGCACAAACTCGGACTGGATCCCGAGCTTGTCGAGCATCTGATTGATCATTGGCCCGCCCCCGTGGACGACAACGGGGTTCATACCGACCTGTTTCATCAACACGATATCGCGCGCGAAATTCGCCATCGCATCCGCGTCACCCATGGCATTGCCGCCGAATTTCACGACAACAACCGCGCCGGAATAGCGTTGCATATAGGGCAGGGCCTCGGACAGGGTGCGGGCGATGGCGATCCAGTCACGGCTCATATCTTGGTTCCTTGTCTTC
Organism: Yoonia sp. SS1-5; assembly: GCF_038443705.2. Taxonomy (NCBI): domain Bacteria; kingdom Pseudomonadati; phylum Pseudomonadota; class Alphaproteobacteria; order Rhodobacterales; family Paracoccaceae; genus Yoonia; species Yoonia rhodophyticola. The sequence continues at coordinate 3,024,654 of NZ_CP151767.2, forward strand.
ATGCGATCCCCGCGATGATCGCGCGCAGGGTCGGGATACCTTCGCCCTTTTCGGACGAGGTCAGCAAAAGCTCTGGAAAGGCGGCGGGATGCTTGGCGAGGGCCGCGCGGGTCTTGGCCAGGCTTTCGGCAAGGGCTGCACCCTTAAGCTTGTCGATTTTGGTCATCACCACCTGAAACGTGACCGCCGCGCTGTCGAGCAGCGACATGATCTCCTCGTCCACGGCTTTGGCGCCATGGCGCGCATCAATCAGCACAAAGACCCGGCGCAGGGTTTGCCGGCCTTGCAGATATTGTTTCAACAGGCGCTGCCACTTTTCCACAACGGCAACAGGGGCATTGGCAAAACCGTAACCTGGCAGGTCGACCACATAGATATCCCCGGCGGTGAAATAGTTGATCTCTTGTGTCCGGCCGGGCGTGTTTGATGCGCGTGCAAGCCCCTTTCGGCCGGTCAGCGCATTGATCAGGGACGACTTGCCGACGTTGGACCGGCCCGCAAAGCAAACCTCGACCCGGTCGGCGGGGGGCAGGCCGTCCATTGCGACCACGCCCTTGACGAAGGTGGTTTCACCCGCAAACAGCAGGCGGCCTTTTTCAATCGCGTGATCATCTGGAGTTTCGGCTTCGGGGAAGTGCATCTGCATTCTAAAGCACCTCTGCTATATCGTTCAGGCTGATGGTGCCGGATTTCGTCACCGTGGCATATACGCCAAAATGTTGGTGGTCCCACGCTTCGCGCAGGATCCCAAGCGTGTCGGTATCGCGGTGTCCGGTGCGTGGATTGGCCATCGTCGCCTTGCAGCGCCGGATGGGCTCTTGAATATCAAGCTCGGCCGTTCCGATCCGAATTGTCTTGCCGGTCCATTCGAACTCTTCCCAGGCTGCGGGGCCGTCCAGCCAGATATTCCCGCGCCACCGCTCGGGTTCAAGCTTGCGTCCGAGCCGCCCTTCGACCGCGCGGTGTGTGGCCGTATTCATGATTGAGATCGACGGGAAACTGGTATCTGTCATGCCGCGGGCCGGTACCGCAACAATGCCGGTGGGAACCCGTTGATCGGCCGGGCAAAGCGGCATCACCCAGGCCAGAAAACCAGCGATCTGATCCGGATCGTCCGGGTTGAACCGGTGGCTGCCCAAATCGTCATGGCGCAGGGTGATTTCGCCTGCAGCCTCATCCAGGGTGGCCCAGATACCGGCAAGCCCCGGGGTGGCGACGGTGATCATGAAGTTGCGGCACATGACCCAGCGCGGGTCGGCCTGATCGAACTTGTGATCTGCATGGGTGACGGCCCAATGACGATCCCATGGCATGGTCTGTCCGGCGGTCAGCGCAACCGTCTCGATCGCCTCCCGCCCGTGACTTTTGATCGGATGCCGCCACAAAGCGGCGACACGGGTCATTTACTTGCCCTCTTTCTTGGCAGGCTCTGCCGCGTCTTTCGCCTCTTTCTTGCGTCTGACGCTGGACTTGATGTTTCCAAACACATCTGGCTTTGCCCCATGACTGCGCATGATGAAATACTGCTGCCCGAAGGTGATGATGTTGTTCGCAATCCAATAGATCACAAGGCCGGACGCAAACGATCCAAGCATGAACATAAAGACCCACGGCATCCATGCAAAGATCATCTGCTGGGTCGGATCGGTTGGAGCGGGGTTCAGTTTCTGCTGCAGCCACATCGAGACACCCAACAGGATCGGCAATATGCCAATCATGACAAGCGCCAGAATTGATCCAGGCTCGGGTGCGGCCCATGGCAGGGCGCCAAACAGGTTGAAGATCGAAGATGGGTCAGGCACGCTGAGGTCCTTGATCCAGCCAATCCACGCGGCATGCCGCAATTCGATGGTGACGAAGATCACCTTGTAGAGCGAGAAAAAGATCGGAATTTGCAACAGGATCGGCAGACACCCGGCGGCGGGGTTTACCTTGTTGTCCTTGTACAGCTTCATCATGCCTTGCTGCATGGCCTGCCGGTCATCGCCTGACCGCTCTTTCAGCGCCTCCATCTCGGGCTGCAGCTCTTTCATCTTGGCCATGGAGACGTAGGATTTATATGCCAGCGGCAGCACCAGCGCCTTAAGGATGAATGTCAGCGCGATGATCGACCAACCCATATTGCCGATGGCCAGGTTCAGCGTGTGCAACAGCCAGAAAATTGGCTTTGTCAGGAAAAAGAACCAACCCCAGTCGATACTGTCCAGAAAACCCTGCACGCCGCCTTCGTTTTCGTAGTCACGGATCGCTTCCCATTCCTTGGCGCCAGCGAAAAAGCGGGTGCTGACCGTGGCCGACGCCCCGGGCGCAACTGTCTGCGGGGCCATGACAGCCTCGGCCTGATAGAGATCGCGGTTATCGAAATATTTGGAGGTCGAGCGGAATGGTGATGACTGATCGGGGATCAAGGTCGTCATCCAGTAATGGTCTGTGTAGCCGATCCAACCGGATGAGGATACATCCAGACGCTCGGCCTGCGTGCGTTCGCGTGGGTCAATGTCATATTCGGTAATGGCGTCATAGTCGGTCTCTTCCAACTCGCCATCGGTCATCCGCACCAGACCCTCGTGCAGGATGAAGAAGTTTTTCAGGTCATCGGGCTGCCCATGCCGGCGGATCAGCCCGTAGGGCCGCGCGGCGACTGGTTGTGCCCCGGTATTTTCCACCGATTGGGTAAAGGTGAACATAAAGTCATCATCCACCCCGACTTCGGTCCGGAATGTCTGACCCGCACTGTTGTCCCAAACCAGGGTCACCGGGGTGCTGGGTGTCAGCACATCGCCGCTTTCCAGCGCCCATTCGGTGTCGGGGCCGGGGACATTGGCAGGATCAATACCGTCCGTTGCGGTCCAGCCGAATGTCGCAAAATAGGCCCCGACTTCGCCAACCGGGCGCAACAGGCGCACTGTCTCGGCCCCCGGATCCAGTGTTTCGCGGTAATTGGTCAGCGCCAGATCATCAATGCGCCCGCCCAGCAGCGACAGCGACCCGCTCAACACATCCGTCTTGATTTCGACACGGGGTGCGTCAGCGACCGGTTCGGGCACATCTGTGGGCGCGGTGGGCGCACCTGCAACCGGATCTGCAGCCGGAAGCGCCCCGCCTTCGGTACTGACGGCCGTTTCTTGGGTGGGCGCGACAGGAATGTCTTCTGGCGGGAAGAATGCGGTCCAGATCATGATGACCGCAAAGCTCAGCACAGTGGCGAGTATGAGGTTCCTGTTCTGTTCGTTCATCTGAAAACCGCCCGTTTCCCACAAAAAATCTAGACGCCGTTCAACCTGTCAGGGGGCAAAAGGTCAAGCGGTTTTGCCTCATATAAGGCCAAATGACCCAATTGCGATGGGCGTTTTGACTAGTCTTGCCGTTTCTGGGGTGATCCCAATGCCAAGCCCGCGAAATCGAACAGTTTCGGGTCGAGCAAATGGGATGGGCGCGCGTTCATCAATGCGCGAAACATGACCTGTCGCCTGCCAGGGCTATTCTTTTCCCAACCGTCGAGTATTTGCTTGACCTGCTGGCGCTGCAATCCGTCCTGCGAGCCACACAGATCACATGGAATAATCGGATAATTCATGGCCTTGGCAAATTTTTCGCAATCCGCCTCGGCCACATGGGCCAATGGCCGATAGACGAAAAGATCACCCTCTTCGTTGAGCAGTTTGGGTGGCATCGTTGCCAGCCGTCCACCGTGAAACAGGTTCATGAAGAATGTTTCGAGAATATCATCCCGGTGGTGCCCCAGAATGATTGCGTCGCACCCTTCCTCGCGCGCCACACGGTAGAGGTTGCCGCGCCGCAGCCGCGAGCAGAGCGCGCAAAAGGTCCGCCCCTGCGGGATCTTGTCCATTACGATTGAATAGGTGTCCTGATATTCGATCCGGTGAGGGACACCCATTTTTTCAAGGAATTCAGGTAAGACCGTCGCCGGAAAGCCCGGCTGCCCCTGATCAAGGTTGCATGCCAGCAACTCCACCGGCAAAAGCCCGCGCCATTTCAATTCGTAAAGCACCGCCAGCAATGTGTAGCTGTCCTTGCCGCCGGACAAGCATACCAACCATTTGGGTGTTTTGCCCGCCTGTCCATCGCCGTTTCCAGGCGCGATCATGCCGTATTGTTCAATTGCCTCGCGGGTCGCGCGCACGATACGTTTACGAAGTTTCTTGAACTCCGTCGTAGAAGGGGCGCCATGAAAAAGCGGATGGATTTCGGCATCGTCAAGCATGCCCAAGCCCTACCCCGCGTCAGCCCTTCCGCCAAGAGGTAAATCATGAAGTGTTACCACGGCCCGCTGCAAGCCAGCGACCCTTATCCCGCACCCGGAACGCCCGTTGCGGCGGCAAGTTTTGAAAGCAGTCTGGTGCTGTTTCGTCCGGTCGAGGGGATCGTCGCATGTGACGGTACCACCCCGCGCGACGGCGAAGACGTCTATCTGACGGGTGCGCCGCTGGTCTGCCGATGGCAGGATGATCAGCAAAACCAGTTCGAGGTTGTGGTCACGCCCGGCTTTGTCACTGACCTGACAAGCGTTCCCGCACCGCTGCGGGGTCTGATCAGCCGGGCAGGGCCATGGTTAGAGGCCGCCATTCTGCATGACTATCTTTACGTGGCCTGGCAGGATCTGCCCGGGCGCGGCGCCTTGCCGGATGATCGCCGCTTTGCTGATCGGGTGATGCTGGCTGCGATGCGGGCGGCCGGGGTCGGGGTGATCCGGCGCTTTGCGATTTTTGCAGCCGTACGCATTTTTGGCGGACCCGGCTACCGGACTGCCCGGGCGTTTCGATTTGGCGATGCGACCGACCCCCGGCTTGTCCATCTTGCAGCGGTACCTGATCTGGTCGAGGACGCGCCCCGTATTACCTGATAGATAAATATCAGGAATTCAGCCCATATGCGTTTCTTTGCAATCTGCGCCATCGCCCTTCTGACCGCCTGCACGGGCAAGCCGTCATTTGATGACCCGCCCTTGAGTGACCGCAAACTGAACCTTGAAGAGTTCTTTGCCGGCGAGCTGGTGGCTTATGGCCAGTTTCAGGATGTGCTAGGCACCGTGCGCCGCAGTTTCGTCGTCACCATAAATGGCGACTGGGATGGGGAGCGGCTGCGGTTGGTTGAGGATTTCGTCTACGAGGATGGCTCAACCGAGCAACGGATCTGGACCCTCACCAAAACCGGCCCCGACAGTTGGACGGGCACCGCGCCCGGCGTGATTGGCGCCGCCACAGGGATCGAGCAAGGCGATCGGTTCAACTGGAAATACGAGATCGACCTGCCGGTGCCGTCAGCCACGGGTGAGGCGGAAACACTGCGTGTCACGTTCGATGACTGGATGTGGTTGTTGGCGGAGGACCGATTGCTCAATCTGGCTTACGTGAAACGGTTTGGACTGGACATCGGTGTTGTGACGATCTCGTTTGAGAAAAAGGTATAACTGGCGGCTTCTGAATTGCAAATTTCTGCTCTGAGCCCGACTTTGACATTAGATCACGGTCCATTCTTCCGTGGTAACCCAATTGTCTTCCGCGACGTGGTGGTCTGATGCGCAGAATAATATAGCGTCGGACATTTTTTCAAAAAAGTAGTCGTTGCGTTCTTCAAGTAGGTCTTGATCATTGTATAGCACCACATTTACAGGTGGGTTTATCGGATCATTTTCAATTTCTTGCGAACCAGTTTCGATCGAAATTGATCTTGGATAGTCCTGTTCCTCGCCATATTTTTCTTTCATCAAGTCGCCATCTAGCAATGCTGTGGATTTGCGCAGCCAAGCCATGAAAAAGGCCCTCTCAAGAGTCTAGTCGGATCGTAATGCATCGCCGCAACGGATGGCAACAAAGTCCGCCCTGCGCGCTTTGATAACCCGCCAGCAGTCAATCCGGCACATTGTCGATGATGCTGCATTGAGGCTAACGTCCGCTATGCGGAAATAGGAAAGGATGAGACCAAGAATGGGGCGCCGTTATTTGACATCCAATGAAGTCGAAGCCGCTTTGGGTAGGGGGAAGACAATCGAGTGCTTTATTGGTCCTTTTTCTTCAAGTGGCCGAACGGGCGTTCGTCATCTTGCTTTGAAAGCCACAGGAAAAAGGATTGAGCTCAAGGTCTTTGAAACAGCCGACCTAGGTAGCCCGGATTTTCTTGACTTAGGTGAGTTTGGCTCTGTCAATCCAGACGTCGAGTTTGGAGATGCAGACGTGGTGATGAAATTCGACGATCTCGCTGCTTGCTTCTCATATCTGGAAGAGAGATGGCATGGATGCACGCAAGCGTTGGTGAACGAGGGCATTGTGCAGGATGAATATGCCGACTATCTGGCTCGAGATTGTTGAAAGCTGACTTTAGCGCCAAGATACCCAATGACCGCTGTGTCCCGCCCTGCGCGCTTTGATAGACCGCCAGCGGTCAATCCGGCACATTGTCGATACCGGCCCCGCCCCACGGGTGGCAGCGTCCGATCCGCCGGGCGGCAAGCCAGCTGCCCTTGATCGCACCGTGTTTTTCCAGCGCTTCCAGCGCATAGGCCGAACATGTCGGTTGAAACCGGCAGCCATGGCCGACCCATGGCGACAGGATCAGTCGGTAGCCTCGGACAGGCAGTGCAACGAGATGGGCCAATGGTGTCATTCGTGCACCTTGCGTAGCGCCCGCCGCAGATCTGCCAGCATATGATCAAAGGGGAGATCCGCCGTGGTATCCTTGCGGCCGACCAGCACATAGTCCCATCCGGACCGACCGAATTCAGGCAAGACGATCCGTGCTGCTGCGCGCAGACGCCGCTTGGCCCGGTTGCGGGCTACGGCGTTGCCGACCTTTTTGGAGCATGTGAAACCGACGCGCATCCCATCCGCGTCGCCATCGCCGCGCTTGCGGGCCTGCAGGTGAATTGCGGGCGTGGCCTGCCGACGCGCCTTGGATGCCCGCACGAAATCGGCCCGCTTTTTCATCACCTGTAGACAAACAGAAACCGCCGGTGTGCCCCTATCAGGCGCAACCGGCGGTTTGAAATCGGTCAAGACGTGTCCGGCGCTTACGCGCTCAGCTTCGCGCGGCCTTTGGCACGGCGATTGTTCAGGATCTTGCGTCCGGCCTTTGTGGCCATCCGTGCGCGAAACCCGTGGCGGTTCTTGCGAACCCGGTTAGATGGTTGGAACGTGCGCTTCATCGCGTTCTCTCCGGTCTGTGGCCAAACCCAACAAGGGATTCGAAGCCGATCAACATTTCAGACCTGTCGTTTAGAGGGGGCATGCGGATGTGTCAACGAGGATCACGCCCGCTTATTGCAACAATTTAACCCCTTGTTTGCCCCCAAATGTTTCAAATATCACGACGAAAGGCCCTGAAACTGAAACAACCGCGGTGCTTTCCATCAATGGCCCGTGAAGTGGGTATCGCGGCGGGCCGGTTCCGTCCATCTAGGCTGCAACCCGACATCCTCACAGGACCCGAAAGATGACCGATATGCCCGACACCCCCGCCAATCCCTTGTTACGCAAGCTGCCGTTGATCGCCATTCTCGTGGTCGCTGCCTTGGGGGCGTATTTCTTGCGGGATTATCTGACCTTCAACGCGCTGGCCGAAAACCGCGAGGCTTTGCTGGCCTTTCGTGACAACAACTATGTGCTGACCGTTCTGGTCTTTATTGCCGCCTATGTGCTGATCGTCGCATTCTCGCTGCCCGGTGCATCCATCGCCACGCTGACCGGCGGTTTCCTGTTTGCCACCTTCCCCGGCGCGCTGTTCAACATGACCGGCGCCACAATCGGGGCAACGGCGATTTTTCTGGCCGCCCGGTGGGGGTTCGGTGAAAGCCTTGGCAAACGGCTGGAGGATTCCGAGGGGATCGTCAAAAAGATTAAGGACGGGATCGACGAAAACCAGTGGTCCATGCTTTTCTTGATCCGTCTGGTCCCTGCTGTCCCGTTCTTTCTTGCGAACCTGATCCCTTCATTTCTTGAGGTAAAGCTGCACCGCTTCGTGATTTCGACCTTTATCGGGATTATTCCGGGGTCGGTGGTCTACACATCCGTCGGTGCGGGTCTTGGTGAGGTCTTCGCGCGTGGCGAGACCCCGAACCTGGGAATTATCTTTGAGCCGCAGATCCTGTTTCCCATCATCGGCTTGTGTGTTCTTGCGGCCCTTCCAATCGTGATCAACACGATCCGCGGCAAGAAAGGGCTCTAGATCATGAACCGGATCAAAACAGATATCTGCATCATTGGTGGTGGTTCCGGCGGTTTGTCCATTGCGGCAGGTGCCGTTCAGATGGGGGCCAAGGTTGTGCTGCTGGAAGGCCACAAGATGGGGGGCGACTGCCTGAACTACGGTTGCGTTCCTTCCAAGGCCCTGATCGCCTCGGCCAAGCAGGCCCATGCCATGTCGCATGGCGAAAAACTGGGCGTGGCCGAGGTGCAGGCACAGGTCGATTATGCGGCTGCCAAAGACCATGTTCATGATGTGATCGCAACGATTGCACCCGTCGACAGCGTGGAACGCTTTGCGGGTCTGGGTGTGCACGTGATCGAAGAATTCGGGACCTTTATCTCAAAAACCGAAGTGAAGGCCGGCGACACGATCATCGAAGCACGCCGGTTTGTCGTGGCCACGGGATCCGGCCCCTTTGTCCCCCCCATTCCGGGGCTGGATACTGTCAAGCACTACACCAACGAAGACATCTTTGATCTGCGCGAGAAGCCCAAGCATCTGATCGTCATCGGTGGCGGACCCATCGGGATGGAGATGGCGCAAGCGCATCGGCGTCTTGGCTGCGAGGTCACCGTCATCGAAGGCGCAAAGGCCTTTGGCAAGGACGATCCGGAAATGGCCGCCATTGTGCTCGACAATCTGCGCGCCGAGGGGATCAATATCATCGAAGAGGCGCAGGCCGAAAAGATCAGCGGTGATGATGCCGCCATCACGGTGCATACGCCAAAGGGCGATTTCGCCGGGTCCCATTTGTTGATGGCCGTCGGGCGCAAGGTGAACACTGACAAGCTTGACCTTGATACAGGCGGCGTCGCGCATGATCGCGCCGGGCTTAAGGTTGGTCCCGACCTGCGCTCTGTCACCAACAAAAAGGTCTATGCGGCCGGCGACGTTGCTGGTGGGCTGCAGTTCACCCATGTGGCCGGCTATCATGCGGGCGTGTTGATCCGGTCCATGCTGTTTGGCCTGCCGTCAAAACAGCGCACGGACCATATCCCATGGGCGACATATACCGATCCGGAACTGGCGCAGGTTGGCCTGACCGAGGCGCAGGCAAAGAAGAAATTCGGCGCCGCACTTGAAGTGGTGCGGTTTGAATTTCACCACAATGACCGGTTGATTGCAGAAAGAAAGACCAAGGGCCTGATTAAGGTGATGGTGGTCAAGGGCAAACCTGTCGGGGCCTCGATTGCAGGTCACATGGCGGGCGAGCTGATCGGGATGTGGGCCATGGCCATTGCCAACAAGATGAAGATGTCAGCCATTGCCAACACCGTTTTACCCTATCCGACCGTCAGCGAGGTTAACAAACGCGCAGCGGGCGCCTATTTTAGCCCAAGACTTTTCGAGAACCCCACCGTAAAGCGGGTTGTCGGATTTGTGCAGCGCTGGCTGCCGTAACAGACAGGCGACGTTGCAATGATCAACTCTCTCTCAGGCCGCTTCTTGATCCTCACGATTATCTTCGTGATGCTGGCCGAGGTTTTCATTTTCGTGCCCTCCGTCGCGCGGTTTCGCGAAGACTATCTTTTGGCACGGCTTGAGAGGGCGCAGATCGCTTCGCTCGCGTTGGAGGCTGACGACATGATCAGCCCCGCGCTGGAACGGGAGCTGCTCAAGAACGCCGAGGTCTATAACGTTGTTCTGCGCCGGGACGAAATTCGCCAATTGGCGCTGTCATCGCCAATCCCTTCGCCCATTGTCGCAACCTATGACATGCGTGACCCGTCCGGCATGGTGCTGATCCGCGATGCCATGATGACCCTGGCCAATACCGATGACCAGATCATCAGGGTCATCGGCAACCCGGTCCGCGATGGCGGTTTGCTGATCGAAGTCACCATGGACGAGATGCCCTTGCGTGCCGCGATGCTGACCTATGGGCGCAATATCCTGATCATCTCGGCGTTCATTTCCATCGTGACAGCGGTCTTGCTGTTTCTGGCGGTGCAGATCCTGCTGGTCCGCCCGATCAAGGGCGTGGTTTCCCATATGCAAAGCTATGCCAAATCGCCCGAAGACGCCCGCCAGATCATTACGCCCTCGGCCGGCGTCACGGAATTGCGCGATGCCGAGGAAGCCCTGCAGATGATGCAAACCCAATTGACGGGCGCGCTGAAACAGAAAGAAAGGCTCGCACAGCTTGGTGGCGCGGTGGCCAAGGTCAGTCACGATCTGCGCAATATCCTGACCTCTGCGCAGTTGTTCACTGATCGGATCGAAGGGTCCGATGACCCGCTTGTCAAACGGATGGCCCCGAAGCTTGTGAATTCCATTACCCGGGCGGTCAATCTCTGCGAAACCACCCTGGCCTTTGGCCGCGTTGATGAACCTGCCCCGACACTGGGGCGGGTGAACCTTGGGTCGATCGTCGGTGATGTCATTGATAGCGAAAGGCTGGCTGCGGGCGACTACCCGTTATCATTCGCCGAAGACATCCCTGCGGTGCTGAGCCTGCGGGCGGATGGGGAACAGCTGTTTCGGGTGATTTTCAATCTTGTCCGGAATGCCCGACAGGCGATTATGGCGACGGGTAATCCCGGCGAAATTGCGGTGCAGGCGACAGAGGATGACAGCGCCTGGCATATCACGATCACCGATACGGGGCCGGGCTTGCCCCCCAAGGCGCGCGAGCATCTGTTCCAGCCGTTCCAGGGCGGCGTGCGAAAAGGCGGGTCCGGTCTTGGTCTGGTGATTGCTGCCGATTTGATCCGTGGTCACGGTGGCCGCCTTGAACTTCAGCGCACTGACGAGACAGGCACCACATTTGCCATTCAACTGCCCAAGGCCGACCTGGCCCTTAGCCCCGCCGCGGAATAGTGCCACGATGGGCAATTGCCCCTTGCATCAAGGCGAACGTCGGTCTAAATCGCCTCTACGCGGATTGGTAGCTCAGCTGGATAGAGTACTTGACTACGAATCAAGGGGTCGGGGGTTCGAATCCTCCCCAGTCCGCCATCACCCCACTTGTCGAATGTTGATGTAAGTTGCTTTTTTGAGCGCATTGTTACCTTTTCATTGATCAGAGCAGGCTAAAACCTCCATTAAAGTCTTAAGTCAGATGCCAATCCGACATGGAATATTCAGCCTAGCCGTGTCTGGACAGTGTTGGCGACCATCTAAAGATGTTACGACTACCCATATTGATCTGTGGCGATTGTATGGGACTAGGTATGCTTATTAAGTTTTTTGAGATCGCAAATTTTCGTAAACTTCTATCGGTTCGAGTGGACCTATCAGAAAAGCAGACGCTCTTCGTAGGGGCCAACAACAGCGGAAAAAGCTCAGCAATGCTTGCGCTCAGACGTTTCCTGGTTCCCAAGCGATGCCCATTCGAAATTCATGATTTGACCCTATGCCACTGGCCGGAAATTGACCGCATCGGTCAAACATGGATTGAGGCCGTCAAAGCGGAGAAAACTACCGACCTGTCACTCGGTCAATGGCTACCATTTCTTCCGACGCTTGACCTCTGGCTTGATGTGGATTCAGGCGAGATGCACCATGTCCGAGACCTAATACCAACACTTGATTGGGAAGGAGGCCTTCTTGGCGTGCGTCTCCGCTACGAACCGGCAAACGTAGAAGATTTGTTCAAAGATTTCATTCTTGCAGTGAAGGACGCAGAGGAGCTTAAAGCGGCTGCCTCAAAGCAACACGACGAGAATGTGAAAGCGGCTGGCGTCGAACAACTGCGCCAGAAATTGACCCTTTGGCCAACGTCATTGACCGACTTCCTGAGAAAGCGATTATCTCAACATTTTAAGGTCTGTGCTTATACGCTTGATCCAAACGAAGTGAAGGCACCGCAAAACGGGCAGGCTAATCTACAAGTATTGCCATCGACCTCCCCTGCCCTAGAGGGTGATCCTCTCAGGGGCCTCTTGCGCATTCACGATATTCCAGCACAGCGAGGCTTTGGAGAGGAAAACCCCAACGAAGAAGACGAAGATGCGCCCGCCGGATCGCCTGGGAGCAAGCTCTCAGATCAGCTCCGAAGTTACTATTCCAAGCATCTCGATCCTACCAAAGGGCCAGATGCAAACGATCTAGGCGCATTGCAGGCAATAGAGGCCGCCCAAGATGCGTTCGATCACAAGCTAACAGAGAGCTTTGCCGCCGCATTCAATGAAGTTGAAGGAATGGGCTATCCGGGCGTTACCGACCCCAAGCCCAAAGTTTCGACTCGACTGAAAACAATTGACGGCCTTAACCATTCTTCAGCGGTGACGTTTGTTGTCGATGTTTCGCCGACCAAGGGCGAGACGGCGGTTCCTTTGCTCCGCCTGCCCGAAAACAACAACGGCTTGGGCTATCAGAATCTAATTTCAATGATTTTCCGTTTAATGAGTTTCAGGGATTCTTGGATGCGAGTCGGTAAGGCATCTAGCGACGACAAGGCGATGCATTTTGAACCGTTGCATCTTTTGCTGATCGAGGAGCCGGAGGCGCATTTACATGCGCAAGTACAACAAGTTTTTATCAATAAGGCCTACGAAGTACTCCGAGCTCATAAAGACTTGGGTTCTACCAAACTTCGCCGCACCCAGTTGGTCGTTAGTACGCACTCGAGCCATGTTGCACATGAGGTATCGTTCGATTGTTTGCGGTATTTTCGAAGACTTCCGGCGGGGATGGCAAGTCGCATTCCTGTTTCGACAGTGATCAATCTGACTGAGGTGTTCGGACCCAACAACGCGACGGCAAACTTTGTCACGCGGTATCTGCGTGCTCAACACGCTGATCTCTTCTTTGCTGATGCTGCCATTTTAGTTGAGGGTCCGGCTGAGCGCATGCTTGTCCCAAATTTCATCCGATCCAATTTCCCTGTATTGAACAAGTGCTATGTTACTATGCTGGAAATTGGTGGCAGCCATGCCCACAGACTTCGACCTCTGATTGAGCATCTTGGCTTGCTGACTCTGATTGTGACTGATCTTGATAGCCTATCGGCGAAACCAGCTAGTGCGGCGGCGCAGCCGTGCCCGGCCAAAGGGCAAACCACAGACAACGTTACTTTGCGCGATTGGGTACCCAAGAGAACTGGAATCGACGATCTGTGGGCCGCTACGCCTGCCGAGCGGACTTTGGAAGGCGATGAAGATCCACTGTTCGCGGTGCGCGCAGCGTATCAACTTCCGATAGAGCTGAAAATGCCTGAATCACCCGATGACGACAAGGCATACCCATACACATTTGAAGACGCGCTCGCGTTTGAAAACCTCGATTTTTTCAAGGCATTAGAAGGATATGGGTTGGTAGCAAAGTTTCGTAAGGCTATCGAAGACGGCGGAAATGCCTCGGCAGTCGGAGAGAAGTTTTTCAAAGATCTCAGAACAGGCAAGAAGGCTGAGTTTGCGTTGGATGTGCTCAACTCTGAGAAATTTGATACACTGAAAGTCCCTACTTACATCGTAGATGGATTGACCTGGCTCGAGGAGCGTTTGCAGAAAAAGCAGGTAGAAGTTCTGCCCACGAAAGTTGAGGGGCCAGAATGACTGCGGCATCTTCAGACAATAGCCACGACGCTTTGGCGGATGAGACTATTCGAGAATGCCTTGCGTTGGATAGTCCAAAGAGCTTTTTCCTTTATGCTGGGGCGGGTTCGGGGAAAACGCGTTCCTTGGTGACTGCGATCCGCGACCTGCTAGAAAAGCAAGGGCGCCAATTGGTGCTAACAGGTCGAAAGGTGGCAATAATTACTTACACCAACGCTGCCTGCGATGAAATTAAGCAGCGGCTTGAATTTGACCCTCGCATTGATGTTTCTACAATTCACAGCTTTGCATGGTCCCTTATCCGAGGCTATGACGACGACATTCGTAGATGGATCGATGCGCGGTTGCTTGAAGACATCGCCGAACTCGAAGAAAAGCAAAAGAAGGGACGCGCTGGCAAAGCCACGATTGAGCGCGCTCAGTCCATCGAAAGCAAGACGCGGCGCAGAGCCATGCTCGGGGATATCCAGCGTTTCATCTACAGCCCCACGAGTGACAACAGGACACGCGACGCCCTCAATCATGCTGAAGTAATAGCCATGACAGCCGATTTCTTGAGCCAGAAACCAGGGCTACGTCGCCAACTTGTGACGCGCTATCCAGTTCTGCTTATTGATGAAAGCCAGGATACGACTAAACGCCTGATGGACGCCTTTCTCTTGGTACAGGAAGCATTTGCTGAACAGTTTTGCTTAGGGCTCCTTGGCGATACGATGCAGCGGATTTATGCAGACGGTAAAGTTGGTCTAGCAGAAGCAATTCCATCGACCTGGGCGTTTCCCCGCAAGGTTATGAATCATCGCTGCCCCAAACGTGTCGTTACTCTAATTAACAAGATACGCGCTGACGACGACGCTCAGGAACAAAAAGCGCGAAGCGATGCATCAGAAGGTTTCGTTAGGTTGTTCCTCATTTCAGAAGGTGTGGCCGACAAAAACGTGATTGAAGCGAAAGCCGCGGCACAGATGGCTCAACTGACTGGCGATCAGGCTTGGGCTGGTGAACATGCTGATGTCAAAACACTGGCGCTCGAGCACATGATGTCGGCCCGCCGTTTTGGTTTCGAACGTTTTTTTGAACCGCTCTATGGCTATGAGCCAATACGAACGGGCCTGCTCGATGGTTCAGGCCGTGGCATAGGTTTCTTTACTCGCGAACTCTTGCCTCTTGCGCATGCGCTGATGTCAAAAGATCATTTCGGGGTCGCGTCAGCAACTCGCCGCTCCTCTCCGTTGCTTGATCGCAGTTTTCTTGCTGAAGCTGGCAAAGATCAGAAAGAAGCCCTTAAGGCAGCAAAGCTGGCATGTGACGGCCTTTACGAGCTTTTGGTGGACGAGACGCCTCCTACTCTGCGAACAATCCTGCGTCATGTCGCTCAAACCAAGTTGTTCGAAATTCCAGATGTTCTCAAACCGTTCGTACCCGAAAATGACGAGGTGATCGAAGAAGGCGAGGATGATGCAAAGTCTGAGCTGGGAGCATGGCGAATGGCGCTGGACGCACCCTTTCAGGAGATTCAAAAGTATGATCGCTATGTGCGCGGGGTCTCTCAGTTCGATACGCACCAAGGCGTCAAGGGCCTCGAGTTTCCACGGGTTATGGTAATCATCAGTGATGCAGAGGCTCGTGGCTTCCTCTTCAGCTACGGCAAGCTCATGGGCACCAAAGAAAAGTCAAAAGCCGATTTGGATAATGAGGTTGCTGGCAAGGACACCAGCATCGACCGCACCCGCCGACTCTTTTACGTGACTTGTAGCCGAGCGGAAGAAAGCTTGGCCGTAGTTTACTATTCAGATGACCCGACAGCGGCACGCGCAGCAATCCTTGAGCAGGGCTGGTTTGGCGAGCAAGAAATTGAAATTATGACCGCCTAAAAGGAGTGCTCACGCGAAGCCACTCCCTAAATGATTGATAGAGGCACGCCGCTATTGCGGAACGCTTTGAGGGGAGTAGGCGCGCTTGTTCGGGTAGCGTCAACTTCTTTCTAGCGTGCCCAAATTTTCAAAATACTGCTCTATCATCGCAATTTCCGCGCCCGATAAGCCGTAGAGGCTGAAAACTTCGCGCTCATTTTCATTGTCCAGTTTTGTGAACTCTTCGGGTAAATCACCACTACTGGCCATCTCAATGAGTTGGATCGTCCGCGTTGAAACTCTTGATAGTAGGTCCTTATTTCCAGCCAGTTCTGGCAATGGAAAAGTCTTTACATCATTCACAAGAATTTTGGGGAATGCACCCTTCGTTGCTTTAGGAGATGAGTTGAAATGGAAGAAGCTAGCAACTTTAGAGTTCAAGATCGCGAGCAACGCATACCGATCAAATGCCTGATCATTCTCGACCAAGATGTTGATGAGCGCAGGATCATTGTATAGCTCTTCCTGAGTGTATGCCGCAAAAACCCTTGGATTTGTGATCTCTCGAACCAAAATCCTTGGTTTCTGAAAGAATTCTGGCTTTCTAGGGTTCGCGAGTTTTGGGGAATACTCTACATACTCACGCTCGTTCCACCTGACGGAAAACCGAGTTACGTCTTCCCCTTTAAGCCAAGGAGAATTGGTGCTTGTTGCGTGCTCTGAGTGATATACTCGATTCTTGATTATTTCTTCTGATTGCCCTTGGTATTTGTCGTAGGCGATCAGGCCTTGGGAAATCAACGGGAAGTGATCCTTGAGTTGTTGACCAACGTTTCGGATCTTCGAAACGGCGCTCATAACCTTTGCATCCAGTCGAAACACGAGGCCCCAGTTCCCGATATTTTCTGAAAGAACGTTGACGGGTGCGTTTTCAATCGGTTGCAAGAGGTAGGAGAAAACATCCCTGCTTTGCCCGGTTCGTCTTCCAGCTCACGCAGCTTCTTCATGTCCGTCGGCAACATACCGGCGTACTTCTTCTTCCAATTGAAGTACGTCGCTTGGCTGATCCCAGCCTTCCGACAAATCTCAGCAACTGGCGTGCCTTCGTCGCCTTGCTTGATGATGAACGCCTTCTGCGCGTCCGTGAATTTGGATGCTTTCATCGTCATCTGCTCCTCTCCCAGCCAAGGGAAATCTAGCGGAAAACTCTAGCCAGAAACGAGGACGTTTTCAGGGATCACAGCACCCAGTTCAGAATAACGCCATGTCGTCAGCAAATGTGCTGTAATTGCTGACCCCGCTGACCAACAGGCTGTTGCCTTCGCCGAGGTCGATCATGACGTCGGTTCCGGCGATGGTGCTGTAGGCGAGGACCACATCGGACGCCGATGTCAGCCCGGTCCAGAGTGACGCATCCAGGGTGATCTGATCGACGCCTTGCTGGAAATCCGCGATGTGGTCACGACCGCCCACAAAGATGAAATGGTCCGCACCGGCACCGCCGAACAAAACATCATCGCCCAGGCCGCCATCGAGCGTGTCATGACCCGATCCACCCATCAGCGTGTCGTTGCCAGCGCCGCCATCCAGCGTGTCACGACCAGCGCGACCCAGAAGGATATCGGCACCGTTCCCGCCGGTCACCCGGTCATTGCCGCCGCCGGCCATGATGACATCATCACCTTCACCACCATCAAGTGTTTCGTTGTTCGTCTCGCCCCAGATGATGTCAGCCGCATTGGAACCCACAGTTGCGGCAGCAGATGCGCTTCCGGCTGCGGCAGTGCGCAAATCCCCAAGAACCAAGCCGCTG
The DNA here is from genome assembly GCF_038443705.2 of Yoonia sp. SS1-5. Taxonomy (NCBI): domain Bacteria; kingdom Pseudomonadati; phylum Pseudomonadota; class Alphaproteobacteria; order Rhodobacterales; family Paracoccaceae; genus Yoonia; species Yoonia rhodophyticola. The sequence goes on from NZ_CP151767.2 coordinate 3,042,020, forward strand.
AGAAGGCCGATGCCGGTGCTGGCGTTCATCTCGGCGTCTGGGCCGGTTGCCGGGCGGGTGATTTGATCGGCGACCGGGACGGCCGGGCCCGCATAACCGGGCTCGAGCGTGGTATTGATGCGCGTGCTGACGATGATGTCTGTCGCAGTCAGCGTGCGGTAGTCGATGGTGTTGCCATCGGCGCTTTGGACGATCAGTGTTTCGTCCCCGTATGTGATCTGCATCCCGTCGGTCCGAAGCGCAAAGGTCAGTTGGCTGATGTCACGCAACATCGGCCACAGCCCCAGGTCGATGCTGTCCTCGCCAAGGGTGAAGTCAGTGATCGTGTCTGTGTCCCCGTCGCGCGACATCACAAACATGTCTGCACCGGCGCCGCCTGTCAGCGTGTCACTGCCAGCCCCATCGCGCAGAATATCCGCACCAGCACCGCCATGCAGGATATCGGCCGCATTCCATCCTTGCAGGATGTCGTTGCCGACGGTCCCGGTCATCAGCCCGCCAGCGGCATCGCCGCTAAGCGTCACGCCCGCCGGCCCAGTATCATAGCGAAGCTGGGTGACGCCGGTTTCAGAGCTGCTTGCGACAAAGATATCAAGCCCATCATCATTGCCACGTGCGGCCAAGGCGCTGATATTATCCAGACTTGTCAACGTGGTGTCAGCAATATGATCCCGCGCGACAAGCTGACCGCCATCCAGAAGCAGGAAGATCGAGATACCGTCATCCGCGCCGCCAGCAATGACAAAGGTCCGATCCTGATGCGTCACGACCTCTAGGCTGGTGACACCGGCAAACCGGGTATCGCGGCTGTCGATGATGTGATCGCGCAGGTCCAGCGCGCCATCGGGGCCAATTGCCATCACGGACAGGCTGTTGCTTCCGGCGGCGCCAAGAATGACATAATCACTGCCATTCACCGATGCGGTTTCAATCACGCTTGGCGCGCTGATCCACAAGCCGTCCTCGGGCGTCAGGGTGTCTGCGACGGCCAGCGCGCCATCCGTGCCGATTGTCCAACTGACAATCGCGTTTTCAGCGGTATCTGCGGTGAGCAGGAATGTCTGCGTATCTGTGGACGCTGTGGCCAGGGCCGCGACCTGCTCAACCGGGGCTGTCGCAGGTTGCATCACCGCATGGGCGGCGAGCGTCCCGGCAGACGTGAAAAACAGCGCGGCCATCCCCGGATCACCGGCAATGGTGCCATATACCGCCAGCGTGCCGTCTGTCAGCGTGGCGGTGACCCCATGTTGAAAGCCGCTCATGGCGCGGGGCAGGCTGGATAGATCGTTTATTGTGCCGAACGTGCCATCGGGCAGGACCTGCAACATTTGCACGGCGCCATCTGTTCCGCCGCCCGCCAGCAGATTGCCATTCCCAAGCGTGGTCAGGGTCGGATCACTGCCCGGCAAATGACCACCGTCCAGTTCCCATGCATCAGCGGCGCGCAACCCGCTTGTGTCGATGGACCAACTTGTCGCAAACCCGTCATACCGGGTTGTTCCCACTAGAAAGTCATCATCCCCACGTGTCGTGATCGCCAGATCGGTGATCCGCGAATGATCAACTTCGCCTTCGGAAAAAACAGTTGTGACATGAAACAAAGATGACATTTTACTACCCCACGATACCGGCCCAGCGCCTGCGTAGAACTTGGCGTGACAGGGCGGCTGGCCCGTGACGGAAATGCGGCGCAAGGGTGAACCTTGGCGCAGAATTGGCTCAAGAACTTCGCGTGTTTGGTTCAACACCGAGGCGAGTTTGACGTGGTTTTGGCGTGCTTTTTATGCAAAGTGACCGGGGCGGTTTTTTGGTGTCGGTTTGCGTTGCCAACCGATAGAAGACCGCGAGGCAACAGGGTTGAGGCAGGCGCATGGCACCAAAATTCGGAACAAGCGGGCTACGGGGGCTGGTGACCGAGCTTGATGAACGCTGCGTTGGCGATCATGTCGGGGCGTTTATCGCCGCCTGTCAAACCGGCACGGGCCTTTTTGTGGGCCATGATCTGCGCGACTCTTCACCGGATATTGCCCGGATGGTTATGAATGCGGCCCGCGCATGCGGTCTGCAGGTTACCGATTGCGGCGCCGTCCCAACGCCGGCCCTTGCGCTGGCGTCGACGAGTACGGATGCGGCGGCCGTCATGATCACCGGCAGTCATATCCCGGCTGATCGCAATGGTCTGAAATTCTACACCCCAAATGGCGAGATCACCAAAGCGGACGAGGCTGCGATTGTCGCGACACTTGGCGCTGCGCGTGATCGGGTCACGCCCGGTGATCTGACGTCCGCTGATGATGTCGGGCAGGCGTATCTGGCCCGTTACACAACGGCCTTCGGCGCGGATGCCCTGGCGGGGATGCGTATCGGTATTTATGCGCATAGCGCCGTTGGGCGCGGATTGATGGCGGATTTGTTGCGTGCACTCGGGGCAGAGCCGGTGATGCTTGGGGCGTCGGATAGTTTCATCCCCGTTGATACAGAGGCCGTGGCACCTGAAATCCGTCAACACCTGCGCGATTGGGCAGCGGCAGAGCGTGTGGACGCCATCGTCTCGACCGATGCGGATGGTGATCGCCCGCTGGTAACCAATGAGCTGGGCGAGGTCGTGCCAGGCGATATTCTGGGTCAGATTGCAGCAACGATGCTGGGGGCCGACAAGGTGGTCACGCCGATTTCATCCAATACCGGCGTTTCGGCGAAAGGTGTGTTTGATGATGTGGTGCTGACCCGGATCGGGTCGCCCTATGTGATTGCCGCGATGGAGGATATCGGCGGTCAGGTCGTGGGCTACGAGGCCAATGGTGGCTTTCTGTTGGGTTTTTCAGCGGATGGCCCGGCCGGGATACTGGCCCCGTTGATGACGCGCGATGCGCTATTGCCCATGCTGTGTGTTTTGACCGCCGCCAGATCCAGCAGTCTCAGCGCGCTGGTCGCTGCGGAACCACCGCGTTTCACCGCAGCCGACAGGTTGCAGGAGGTGCCGACGGCGCGGTCGACCGCCTATGTTGCCAAGCTGACCGAGAATGCGGCAGATCGCGCCGGTTTTCTTGCCCATTTTGATGGTGCCGAAGCCGAGGTGAACACGACGGACGGCTTGCGCATGACATTGACGGATGGTCGCGTATTGCATCTGCGCCCATCGGGGAATGCGCCCGAACTGCGCCTTTATGTGGAAGCAACTGACAGGCAGGTCGCCCAGGCAACGCTTGATCAGGGACTTGCTGTGTTGCGGACGATCTTTACGGGCTAGCCTTCATACCCGTCGGGGTTTTTGGACTGCCAGGCCCAGGTGCTTTGCGTCATGTCGTCAAGATCGTGCCGGGCGGCCCACCCCAATTCGTCTTTGGCCCTTTGGGCGTCCGCCTGCATTGCCGCAATATCGCCAGCACGGCGGGCGGCAACCTTGGCCGGGATCGGTTTGCCGCAAGCCTTGGCGAAAGCCGCGATCATGTCCCTGACGCTGTAGCTTTGGCCGGTCCCGATATTAAAGGGGCGGGCGCCCTTGTGGCGCTTGCCATAGTCCAGTGCGGCCACATGCGCGCGTGCCAGATCCACGACGTGAATATAGTCTCGCTGGCCGGTCCCATCGGGGGTGTCATAATCATCGCCAAAGATCGTCAACGCCTCGCGCTTGCCAACCGCGACCTGCGCAATGAAGGGCATCAGATTGTTGGGAATATCGCGGGGATCCTCGCCGATCCGGGCTGACTCATGCGCGCCGACGGGGTTGAAGTAGCGCAGGATCACGGCAGAGGCCTGATCACGGGCGGCGGCCCAATCCGTCAGGATATGTTCCACCATCAGCTTGGACCGGCCATAGACAGATGTGGGATTGGTTGGGTGTGCTTCGTCATAGGGCAGATAGACAGGTTCGCCATAGACGGTCGCGGATGACGAAAAGACGATAATGTTGCAATCAACCTTTGCCATCGCGTCGAGCAGGTTCAGTGTACCGGCGACATTGACATCGTAATAGTAAAGCGGCTTTTCGGTGCTTTCGCCAACGGCCTTCAGCCCCGCAAAATGGATCACGGCCTCGGGTCGGAAATCGGCCATCACTGCGTCCAGTGTAGCGCTGTCCCGAATATCACCTGTGTGATCACTGATCTGGCCGTTTGACAGGCTGCGGACCCGGGTCAACACCTCGGGCGAGGCATTGCTGTAATTGTCCAAGACGCAGACCTCGTGGCCTTGCGCCATCAGTTCCAGCAATGTGTGACTACCGATGTAGCCGGCCCCCCCGGTAACCAAGACCCGCATGACCAAACCCTTCCAATACAATAATTGCGGTTCTAATCGGTGGGCCGGATTATCGCAATCAAAGGATCAGGTCAGACGCGGAGAGATCTGTTGTGTTCAGCAACAAGATCTCAAGGTCGGCATGGCCATCACCGTCGGCGTCCAGTTGAAGAACCGCATCCGTGCCGTCTTGGTCAAGCCGCAGCTGACCTGCGCCGTCAAAGTCCCGGGTGCCGATAAATGCAAGCCCGTCCGGTGCACTTGTGGCGATCAATCCAAGGTCGATCATGTCATGTCCTGTTTCGAAATCGGTAATCACATCGCGCTGGCCACGTCCTGCCGCGCTGTCGGATGCGATATGAAAGACAAAGCTGTCTGCGCCCAGACCACCGGTCAATGTGTCAGCGCCCCAGCCGCCGGTGATTTGATCGTCCCCGTCACCACCATCAATGATGTCGCGGCCACGTCCACCGAACAGGACGTCGTTTCCGTCCCCACCCGTCATCATATCATCACCGCTGCCCCCATGGATCAGGTCATTGTCAACGCCACCGGTCAAAACATCGGCACCGCCGCCGCCATGCATTTCGTTCTGTCCGGCTGTCGCTGCGATCCGATCTGCACCAGCGTTGCCCGTAAGACTATCGTCACCAGCCCCGCCTGAGAGATCGTCGTTACCGATCCCGCCGAACAAGGCGTCCTGACCCGCGCCGCCAATCAGCGTGTCATCGCCTGTGCCGCCGATCAGTTGATCGTCGCCATCATTGCCTTCGAGGCGGCTGTCCGCATCAGACGCAATCAGCGTGTCGTTGCCCGCGCCGCCAACGGCCCCTTCGATCTGAACCCCATATGCAATCAGGTAACCACCGGTGAACCCGTCAACCGACGAGATATGGCCGGCCCCGCCTTGCCCATACGCCAGATCGGCGGCGCGCAGGTCAATTGTGGTATCAGCTGTGCCGTCATAGCGGATCGTGTCATGGCCGGCAGCGTCCCAGATCGCCTCCCAATAGGCCATGTCGTCGAACAGCACGTAGCTGTCATCGCCCCGGGCCGTTGTCGTGTTGGCGCCGTAGAGGTCTTGCAACGCAATGATATCAAGCGTCATCGGGCCGGCCTCGTTATGGCGAAAGCGTCCGACATGGCCGGTCGTGGCGTAGCCGCCATTGTAGGACATCGTTGTATAGATGCCCTGATTGTAACCATTGGCGCCCAGATCCTCGAACGCGACATGCGTGCCTGCAACGGATGACGCAGATTCGTGCGGATGGTCCAGACCCAGACCGTGCAGCAGCTCGTGGACGATGGTTGCGTAGCCCAGACCACCCTTTTCCAATCCGCCCCGGCTTTCGTCGCTCCACCCCTGGCCCTTTGCATTGAAGACGCCGACGCTGGGGCGACTGCTGGAGGGTTGATAGAAATAGCCAAGCAGACCGTTATTCTGCAGCTCGTTATCATCCAGTACCAACTGATAATCCGCATTGGGGTTGTCGGTGATTGTGAAGGTCACGTTGGTCACGGCCGCGATGGCGTCAAAGGCGGCAATGAACCGTACCATTTCATAGTCGGTCCAGCCATCGGATGTGATGTCGTCCTGTTTGTCGCGGCTGGTCCGGTATCCCTGGTTCGCCCGGTCACCCTCGGGCACAAAATACACGCTGATGTCGCGATCACTGCGCTGGTTCCCGCTTTCAAGTACATCTGCAAGGCTGCCGCGTGGGGCGGCCACCTGCTGTGCGTTCAGAACATAGTCGCCGGTTGTCCGATCCCGGTAAGAGGCGGCCTCGATATAATAGGTGCCGCCGACGCCGCCGTCGAACAAAAGGGCTGCGTCAAGGTTGCTGTTTGATGCGTTCAACTCGTCATCTGCTGTCAGCAGGTTCATCTCGGAATCGTAGACCCGCAGGAACGAGTCGCTGACCGGGTTGGCGCCTGTACCACGCTGGGTGACCTGTACCCATGCACCCGGTGCAACATCAATCTGGTACCAATCGCGGTCGCGGTAGGTTTCCAGTGATCCGGTGACGTCGGTACCATAAGTCAGGATTGCGGTGGTGGTGTCGTCGGCTGGCAGGTCTGGCATCGTTGATATCCCCATAGATCAATTGCGTTGATCAACAGGTACGATGCGAAACATTTCCAACAGATGCAGAAATTAGGCGCAATTGTTCCCAACCGGGCCATTTGCACCTTTTTTGTTCCGTCAATTTTGTTCGGTTTTGACAGGCCTTCCCTAACAAAGCGTTACCGTTTCCCGGCCAAATTGTCTTTTTTTTGTGTCTCTCCGGATAGTTTCAAATTTTTCCTCAATTGGGCCGTTGCCACGTGACCGCGCGTGGCCTCAAAGATGTGTTTATGCAAACGGCTTGATAGTGCGGGCAACTTCAATTCTTGCGGAAGGTGCAGCGTTTCCATGCCTGATCAGACCCCCAATCTCGCCATGCCATTCATTCAGCCTGCGCAGGCGCAAAAACACGTGACCCATAACGAAGCGATTGAGCTGTTGGACGTCGTTGTCCAACTGACACTGGAATCCGTTGGCGCGACTGCACCGCCCGGGACGGCGACGGAAGGTCAGGCGTGGATCGTGGGCGACGCCGCAACCGGGGACTGGTCCGGGCAGGACGGCATGATTGCGGGCTGGCACGGTGGCGGGTGGCTCTACGTGACGCCGCAGGAAGGCTGGCGCGCCTGGGTCGTTGATGCTGGCATGATCATGGTCCTGGTCGGTGATAGCTGGCAGGCGGCTGCATCGCTTGAGAATATCGCGGGCATCGGGATCAACGCCAGTTTCGATGCGATCAACCGGTTGAGTGTGTCGGCCGCTGCAACCCTTCTTAGCCATGAAGGTGCCGGTCATCAGGTCAAGATCAACAAGGCTGCCGCAACTGATACGGCGTCGCTGTTGTATCAGTCCGGGTTTTCGGGGCGGGCGGAACTTGGTCTGGCCGGGAACGATGATTTAAGCATCAAAGTGTCGGATGATGGCGCAAGCTTCGTCAATGCCCTGACCATTCCGGCGGCTACCGGGCATGTGCAGGTTGATCAACTGCTGCGTCTTACACCCGGAATTCCGCCGGTCACGCCGACGGCGGGTGATATCTATTTCGATGCGGCCACAACAAAACTGCGATGTTATGACGGAACCGGCTGGCAGGACCTGTTCTGACACGCACACATATTTCGATGAACATTAGCGCGGGATCAGCAATGATCTCGCGCTTTTTGTTGTTTTCGGCCCAATCATGCATCGAATTGGCTGGCGAAGTTCCACCCTCGCACCATATGGCAAATGCAGAGACGGATTCTTAACGCAGAGTCCTTGCGACCCCATAGTAGCTCTGCTACATCGCGCAAGATTTTGCCGCTCTCGTGGAAACGGGGGCAAAACAACATGTCCATTCGCTTGCCCCGCTTTGCGGGGCGTCGCGGGTCTGGGCCCAAGACATCGGAAGGCGACACGTGTCCGAAACTGCTGGTATTTCAACGGGTATCGCGCAGCGCTATGCGACTGCTGTGTTCGATATCGCCAAAGAAGGCAAAGCCATCAAAGCACTCGAATCAGATGTTGCTGCACTGGAAGGTGCAATGGCCGAAAGCGCAGACCTGCGCACATTGCTGACCTCACCGCTTTACAGCCGTGATGAACAATCCGGGGCGATTGGTGAAATCGCCAAGAAAATGGAACTCTCCGACACCACACGCAACGTGTTGTCCTTGCTGGCAAGCAAACGTCGCTTGTTTGTAATGCCGCAGTTGCTGGCTGTTCTGCAGGACATGCTTGCCGACGAACGTGGCGAGGTCACTGCAGAAGTCACAACCGCCAAGAAGCTGACAAAAGCGCAGGCCGACAAGCTGGCCGAAACGCTGAAGGCTCAGGTCGGTAAATCCATCACCATCAAAGAAACCGTGGATGAGAGCATCATTGGCGGTCTTATTGTTAAAGTGGGCTCAAAGATGATCGACACGTCGATCGCCTCCAAGCTCAACGCACTCCAAAACACTATGAAAGAGGTCGGATAAATGGCGATCCAAGCGTCTGAAATCTCTGCGATCCTGAAGGACCAGATCAAGAACTTCGGTCAAGAAGCCGAAGTGGCCGAAGTTGGCCGGGTACTCAGCGTGGGCGATGGTATCGCCCGTGTCTACGGCCTGGACAACGTGCAGGCCGGTGAGATGGTTGAATTCCCTGGCGGTATCCGCGGGATGGCATTGAACCTGGAAGCCGACAACGTGGGTGTTGTTATCTTCGGTTCCGACCGTGACATCAAAGAAGGCGACACAGTCAAGCGCACGAAATCCATCGTGGACGTCCCTGTGGGTGACGAACTGCTGGGTCGCGTTGTTGACGGCCTTGGCAATCCGCTGGATGGCAAAGGCCCGATCAAGACAAAGACCCGCGCTGTTGCTGACAGCAAGGCCCCGGGCATCATCCCACGCAAATCGGTGCACGAGCCGATGGCAACTGGTCTGAAATCCGTTGACGCGATGATCCCAATCGGTCGTGGCCAGCGTGAGTTGATCATTGGTGACCGCCAGACAGGTAAAACCGCAGTGGCGCTGGATACGATCCTGAACCAGAAATCCTACAACGATGCTGCCGGCGACGATGAAAGCCAAAAGCTGTATTGTGTTTATGTGGCTGTTGGCCAGAAACGTTCAACCGTTGCGCAGCTGGTGAAGAAGCTCGAAGAATCCGGTGCGATTGAATACTCCATCGTGGTCGCCGCGACGGCATCTGACCCCGCACCAATGCAGTTCCTTGCACCTTACTCCGCAACAGCAATGGCCGAGCATTTCCGCGACAATGGTCGCCACGCGCTGATCATCTATGATGACCTGTCCAAACAGGCCGTGTCTTATCGCCAGATGTCCCTGCTGCTGCGCCGTCCGCCAGGGCGCGAAGCCTACCCAGGTGACGTTTTCTACCTTCACTCCCGTCTGCTGGAACGGTCTTCGAAACTGAACGAAGACAACGGGTCCGGTTCGCTGACCGCACTGCCGATCATCGAAACCCAGGGTGGTGACGTGTCGGCCTTTATTCCGACGAACGTGATTTCGATCACCGATGGTCAGATTTTCCTTGAGACCGAGCTTTTCTATCAGGGTATCCGCCCTGCGGTGAACACCGGTCTTTCTGTTTCTCGTGTTGGATCGGCCGCGCAGACAAACTCTATGAAGTCGGTTGCAGGTCCGGTGAAACTGGAACTTGCCCAGTATCGTGAAATGGCGGCCTTTGCGCAGTTTGGTTCCGATCTGGATGCCGCGACACAGGCATTGCTGAACCGTGGTGCGCGTCTGACCGAGCTGATGAAGCAGCCGCAATATTCGCCGCTGACCAATGCCGAGATCGTGTGTGTTATCTACGCTGGCACCAAAGGGTATCTGGACAAGGTTGATGTGAAAGATGTTGGTCGGTTTGAGGCTGGCTTGTTGAAGCACTTGCGCACAAACGCATCCGACGTGTTGGACTACATCACCAAGGAAGATCCAAAGATCAAAGGCGAGGCTGAAGACAAGATCAAAGCCGCTTTGGACGCATTCGCCAAAGATTTCGCCTGATTCATTGGACATAGGAGACCCTTATGCCCAGTCTTAAGGACCTAAAAAACCGGATCGAGTCGGTCAAATCGACCCGCAAGATCACAAAGGCCATGCAGATGGTCGCGGCTGCAAAACTGCGCCGCGCCCAGGATGCAGCCGAGGCATCGCGCCCCTATACCGAACGGTTCAACGCCGTGATGGCGGGGCTGGCTGCATCGGTTGGCGGATCAGATTCTGCGCCAAAATTGCTGTCCGGCACAGGCAGTGATCAGGTGCAATTGCTGATCGTCATGACCGCCGAACGCGGGCTTTGCGGTGGCTTTAACGGCAACATCGCCAAGCTGGCCAAAAGCCACGCGCAAAAGCTGCTTGCCGAAGGCAAGACAGTGAAAATCGTGACCGTCGGCAAAAAAGGCCGCGACGCGATCAAGCGTGACCTTGGCAGCCACTTCATCGACCATGTCGACCTGACAGAGGTAAAGCGTGTCGGCTACGCCAATGCCCAGGAGATCGCCAAAGGCGTTCTGGCTCGCTTTGATGCCGGCGAATTTGACGTGGCGACGATCTTCTTTGCCCGCTTCGAAAATGTCGTCACACAGCACCCCACCGCCCAGCAGATCATTCCTGCCAAGTTCGAGCAGGCCGAAGACGCGGAAGCGACTTTGTACGACTACGAGCCCGGCGAAGAGGAAATCCTCGCTGATCTGTTGCCACGCGGTGTCGCCACGGCCATTTTCAGCGCGCTGCTGGAAAACGCGGCCTCTGAACAGGGCGCGCGGCAATCTGCCATGGACAACGCGACACGCAACGCTGGTGAAATGATCGACAAGCTGACAATCGAGTTCAACCGCTCGCGTCAGGCCGTCATCACCAACGAGCTGATTGAAATTATTTCGGGCGCGGAAGCGCTCTAGGACCCCGGAGAAACATAAATGGCAAACGCAAAAGGTAAGATCACGCAGATCATCGGCGCCGTCGTTGACGTGCAGTTTGATGACCATCTGCCTGAGATTCTGAACGCCCTGACGACCGATAATAACGGCAAGGAACTGACACTTGAGGTGGCACAGCACCTCGGTGAAAACACGGTTCGTGCCATCGCGATGGACTCGACCGAAGGTCTGGTGCGCGGTCAGGAAGTCACCGACCAGGGGACGACCATCACCGTGCCTGTGGGCGACGCCACATTGGGCCGGATCATGAACGTTGTGGGTGACCCCGTTGATGAAAAGGGCGCAATCGGCGAGCAAGAGCGCCGGTCTATTCACGCAGAAGCCCCACCATTCGAAGCACAATCCACCGCGTCCGAAGTGCTGGTGACCGGGATCAAGGTCATCGACCTTCTGGCCCCTTATGCCAAGGGTGGTAAAATCGGCCTCTTCGGTGGTGCGGGTGTTGGTAAGACCGTTCTTATTCAGGAACTGATCAACAACATCGCCAAGGTGCACTCTGGTTACTCTGTTTTCGCCGGTGTGGGTGAACGGACCCGCGAAGGGAACGACCTTTACTACGAATTCATCGAATCCGGTGTTATCAACGCCGAAGACCTGACCAAATCCAAAGTGGCACTGGTTTACGGCCAGATGAACGAGCCTCCGGGTGCGCGTATGCGTGTGGCCCTGTCCGGTTTGACCATGGCGGAATCCTTCCGCGACCAGTCCGGGACAGACGTTCTGTTCTTCGTCGACAACATCTTCCGCTTTACCCAGGCCGGTTCCGAGGTGTCCGCGCTTTTGGGTCGTATCCCATCCGCTGTGGGCTATCAGCCAACACTGGCGACCGACATGGGTGCGATGCAGGAACGGATTACATCCACCAAGAACGGGTCGATCACCTCCGTTCAGGCGATCTACGTGCCTGCGGATGACTTGACCGACCCTGCGCCTGCGACATCGTTTGCGCACCTCGACGCGACAACCGTTCTGAACCGTGCGATTTCGGAAAAGGGTATCTACCCGGCCGTTGACCCGCTCGATTCTACATCGCGTTTGCTGGACCCAGCGATTGTTGGTGAAGAGCATTACGCCGTGGCCGCCGACGTGCAGCAGATGCTGCAGCGCTACAAGTCGCTTCAGGATATCATCGCGATCCTTGGCATGGACGAACTGTCAGAAGAAGACAAACTGACCGTGTCCCGTGCGCGTAAGATCGAGCGCTTCCTGTCGCAGCCGTTTGACGTAGCCGAGGTGTTCACCGGCTCACCTGGTGTTCAGGTGCCACTGGAAGACACAATTGCATCGTTCAAGGCCGTTGTGGCCGGTGAATATGACCACTTCCCTGAAGGTGCCTTCTATATGGTTGGCGGCATTGAAGAAGTGAAAGCCAAAGCCGAGAAAATGGCTGCGGACGCAGCGTAAGGAGCCGACATGGCAAACCTACAATTTGATCTCGTCTCGCCCGAACGCCGTCTGGCGTCGGTCGAGGCATCCGAGGTCCAGATCCCCGGCGCAGACGGTGACATGACCGCGATGGCGGATCATGCCCCGACGATCACCACATTGCGCCCTGGCGTGCTGACCGTGGTGCATGGTGGCGGGTCCGACCAATATGTCGTCTCGGGCGGTTTTGCGGAAATCACAGCTGCGGGTGTTTCGGTTCTGGCCGAACAGGCGCTGCCCAAAGCCGAAGTGACGCAAGAGGTCTATGACCAGATGGTTGCTGATGCCAAAGCCGCATTTGGCAAGGCGCAGGAAACGTTCAAGAACGAACCGGGCCCCGTGGATGACGCGGCCAAGCTGTTGGCTGACATGGTCGCTATCGGCGGAACTATCGGATTGAACGCCAACAATTGAGATCTGCGTTTCAATATTTCAAAGGGCTCCGCATTGCGGGGCCTTTTTTGTTTGTATGAATGTCAACTCAGAGCCCTGGTTACCTACATTCCGCGCCGCAGTTAAGGTCCGCTTTGGCAGATACGGCAACCTGCTGGTCAAGACTGGTTTGTGCCATTTGGGTCCAGCCATTGATCACGCGACAAATGACAGAGCAGCGAAGGCTGCAAGCATCATAAAGGTTCTAGCATGATGCCAAATTGCCCATCGTTCTAAGACCTTCGGAAGATCAGCCTCGTTATACGCATGCGCCGACAGCTTGTTATTCACTGCCCGGAAAAACACGAAAAACGAAGCGAAGGTCAGGCAACACAAACTCGCGGCGATCCAAGACCCGATATCCCCGTCGGTCACCGCGTGAACAATCGAAGCGACAACAGCAAGCGCGGTCAAAGGCGCAAAATAGCGAAATAGCCTGGGACCACCCGAGCCATGCAATTCATAGAATTTATCCATCGGCAAACTGCGCCAGAACGGGACCAAGACCATCCCTTCGGTCAAGAGGCTTCCTGCCAAGAGACCGACGAGGATCAGTGTGAGTTCATACATGTCCCTGGTCCCCCGCTGCCTTGAATATCCATAGCCCAAGCAGTGGGACCAAGATCAGCTCGGCGATCAATGAAGGCGCAATCGCTCCGCTGAGTAGCAGGCTGCTATCGCCTTGGGTCAAACGCATCAGGCCACCGACAAAAATCATTGCGATCAACGCAAGCATGACAGCGCGCATTTGCGGTAAAGCGAACGCGCCGGCGATGAACAAAACACCGACACTGGTCCACACCCCTGCGATGAACCGTGTATGGTTATCTTGGACCGCAAAGACTGCGGCATCAGTGATTTCGAGAAAGCCGCTTGCGCCCTGCCAGCCGAGGGTTTGAATGCCGCCAAGCCCGACATTCAGACCAAGCCAGGTGATGACAAGGCCAGTGAGAAAGAGAATGGGTCTGAGAAGTTTCGTCATTGTCGTGTCCTTTGCTATTGGGAAACACGGTGCCAGATATTGCTGCGGCAAATGACGCCCCAACATCCGGTCACACGTAGGGTTTGGGACGATTGCAATGCGATGCGCGCGTCAAAGCTGTTGCCGTCATGCGGGTTGTAGATGGTTCCAGATGCGCCGCTATTGGCGGTAGCTGGCACATCAGACAGGATTTCAGTCCCGGTGAGGTCTCTGTTGCGAAGGGTCGGGTTTGGGTTTTGACGGTCAATCGGACCCGTAGGCGATTGTGGGTCAAACCAAACGAGCGTTCCGCAAAACCGGTCTGCACCGCAGGGTTGGATGTGCACATGGCCGTCGCGGTCTTGGGTTTGCCAGATACCAATAACGCTGTCAGCGCTCGCGGATATGGGCATCGTTCCTGCGATCCAGATGGCTGAGATGAGTTTTCTAAGCATCGGCATACTCCTTTAAAAGTACGCGTACATTAATATATGCCTGCCTGTACATATTAAATATACGCGTATACTATTTTGTGAGAAAAGTTACTGATATCCGTGAAAGCCCGTGACAATGGCAAAACAACCCGCCCTTCGTGGCCGTCCCACTCTGTCCGATAATGCAATGACCGAACGCCGCGAAGAGATTGCGTCGGTTGCTTTGCGCTTGTTTCTGGATGAGGGGTTCGCGTCCGTTTCCATGCGCAGACTGGGCAAAGAGGTCGGGCTGACGCCTATGGCGCTTTACCGATATTACTCGAGCAAGCTAGATATATTGGCGCGGTTGTGGGGTCATATCATTGGGAAAGCCTTCGAGGATGTGTCAGCCGCGACCCAGGACTGTGCGAATGCGCGGGCTATCCTGCACGCGGCCGCGCAAGCCTACACAAGCTATTGGTGCAATCACACCGACCATTATCATCTGGTTTTTATGAATTCTGGCGTCGGCAATGCAGATGTGCGGTCTTTCGTGGGCGACGATGCCACCATCGCGCACTACGAGGTTTTCTTTCAGGCTGTTGCAAGCGTCCGGTCAGAGGATCGAGACAGCCCATCTGTCAAAATAGCGACAGACGGGCTGCTGTGTCATTTGCACGGGATCATGCATTCCTTGATCACCATGCAGGGCTATCCTTGGACCAATGCCTCGCAGTTGGTGGACGATGCGGTGACGCGGGTCTAAGGATCACTGGGACGCCTCAATCGCTGCCGCTGAAAATCGCTCAAGCCCCCCAGCAATGAAGCCTTCGATGCTATCCATATTGCCGCGTATCACCTGCCGCGCGACGAAATGCTTGGGCAGCACCTTGTAGGTCCATTCAAACCGCGTGCCTCCATCAACCGGTACAAAGCGCTGCTCGCCAACGATTTGATCCACGCCACGTCCGGCCGCATTTGTGAAGACAAATATCTGATAGTCGAATGCACCGGGATCATTGCGAAGAATCCGCTCGATTGCATAGTGGCCATCGGCCAGTTTCACGCGGCGCGTTGCTCCAATCTCACCCCACGTTCCTTCCAGCGTTTCAAACGCGACCGGGTTCGAGATATTTCCGGTGGGTTCCAGAAACGTCACGATGGGGCGTTCCAGCATAAACTGACGCAAGTCAGGAAGCGACATAGGGATCACATGTTCGGTGTAAGCGATAACAAAATCGGATGTTCCGACAGGCGGGGGCGCGGTCAGCTCTGGTGGTTGATCTGGTGGGGCGATGTCAGAACAACCGGCGAGAATGCCCAATGCACCGATAAGCGTGGCAAGTCTGTTCATGGGTGAGGTCCTCTTGTATAGTACGGATATCGTATGAGTTAGTACGGTATCCGTACTATACAAGAGATGGACGCGAAATTGTCTGACGACCGCACAAAGGAACTGGGCCTCTATCTCAATCTGATCATTCGGGCGCTGCTGGTTGCAGGCAAACAGGGGGCACCGGCAGAAGGCCTTATCCCGTTCAACCCGCTCTATTTTAACATGCTGCGCATTCTTCAAGCGGAGGGACGTTGTCGTCCTTCGCATCTTGCGGAGGTCTTGTCGGTGCCGCGCACTACCATCTCGACTGCAGTTACGTCTCTCGTAAAACGCGGAATTATCCAGTCGGAAAAAGACAAGGACGACGGACGCGCTGTCGTCCTTTCTTTGACGGAGCAAGGGTCGGAAGTGATTGCGGCTATCATTCGCCAAGACCTTCGGAATGCCGGAGCCATGTTGAGCGCCTTGGACGACACCGAGCAAAAGGCTCTGCTTTCAGCATTGGCTAAGGTTTCAAAACATCTATCTGGCCCAAAGGCTGGTGGCTGATATATCCTTGCGGGCATGACTTCGAAGTTGCGAACGAACAGTAGAGCAGGAGAGGCGAAACGTCTCATGCATATTGGCAAAGCCGATCTTGGCGCTCGCGCAGCGAAGGTCGACAATGTCCCGTATATGAGACACTAGGCGTTGACCGCAGCGAAGCCCACCGTGCCTGTTAGAAACACCGCGTTCGGAGGCTAAATCAAAGCCGTGCAACTTGCTGCGTAAGCCTCTTCCTATTCGTACCTGACAGGTTGTCTGCTTTGCTGCTGCTTCACACGCGCAGATGCGCAAGTGGCCGGGGTTTGCATCCAAACCCCATGCCATCTTTGCCTAGCCAATCGCAGCAGCCTTCACGTCGTCGTCAATAAAGGGCACATACTTCTCAAAATTGTCGCTGAACATCGCCACAAGTTTTGTGGCCTGCTTGTCATAGGCCGACGCGTCTGCCCAGGTTGAACGCGGGTCCAGCAAGCCATCATCTACCCCGTCAACCGAAACAGGTACCTCAAAACCGAAATGCGGATCCTTGCGGAAGCTGCTTTCGATCAATGTCCCGTCAAGTGCGGCCGATAGCAATGCGCGTGTCGCCTTGATCGGCATCCGAGACCCGACACCATATGCTCCGCCCGTCCAGCCGGTATTGACCAGCCAACAAGTCGCGCCATGGCTTGCGATCTTGCGGCGCAACAGGTTGCCGTATGCTTCGGGACGGCGCGGCATGAATGGTGCCCCAAAACAGGTGCTGAATGTGGGTTCAGGTTCTGTCACCCCGCGTTCTGTTCCGGCTACTTTGGATGTAAAGCCCGACAGGAAATGATACATCGCCTGTGCCGGCGTCAGCCGGGCAATTGGTGGCAGAACGCCGAATGCATCACAGGTCAGCATGATGATATTCTTTGGATGTCCGCCAAGCGCACTTTCGGATGTGTTCGAAATATAGTGCAGCGGATAGGCGCAGCGCATGTTGGCGGTCAGGCTGTCATCCTCGAAATCAAGCTCTTTGGTGTCCGGATCGAACACCATGTTTTCGATCACGGTATGGGGCATCTCGCAGGTTGCGTAGATATCAGGCTCTGCCTCGGCGCTCAGGTTGATTGTCTTGGCGTAGCAGCCGCCCTCGAAATTGAAAGTGCCCCGATCAGACCAGCCATGTTCATCATCACCGATCAGAACGCGTGACGGGTCTGCCGAAAGCGTGGTTTTCCCTGTGCCAGAAAGACCGAAGAACACGGCCGTATCAACCGGGTTGCCGGGGGCATGATTGGCCGAGCAATGCATCGGCATAATACCCTTTTCGGGCAGGAGATAATTCAGCAGGGTAAAGACAGATTTCTTATTTTCGCCCGCATATTCCGTGCCTGCGATCAGGATCATCTTCTTGTCGAAATTCAGCGTGATGACCGTATCAGACCGGCAACCGTGCCGTTCCGGATCGGCCTTGAAGGAGGGGCAGTTGATGATTGTGAAGTCCGGCGTGAAGGTCGCAAGCTCCGATCGCTCGGGGCGGCGCAGCATGTGGCGGATGAAAAGCCCGTGCCATGTCAGCTCTGTGATGACGCGCACATCCAGTCGGTGGGCCGGATCCGCGCCGCCGAACAGATCCTGCACATCATAGCTGCCGCCCTGCATATGGGCCAGCATGTCGGTATAGAGCTGATCAAATTTGGCGGGCTCCATCGGCGGGTTGTTTTCCCACCAGATCGTGTCTTCGACATCGGGTGTGCGGACAACGAATTTATCCTTCGGAGAGCGGCCCGTATGCTTGCCGGTCGACACCAGAAACGTCCCGCCCTTGCCGTTCACCCCTTCGCCAGCAGCGACCGCAGCGTCCTGCAATTCCTGCTCGGTCCGGTTGTAATAGACATAACCCAGCCCGGTGATGCCTTGATCTTCAAGTTTCATCTCGGGGTTGACCTGACCTTGGTCCATGGGTTCGCTCCTTAAAATATCGGCCGGAAGTGGCCAGCGACCCGTTATGCATAACACTATGTTTTTAAGGCCGGATAGTCCGGTTTGTCGCAGTTAGCGCAACCAATTCAGTGTTAGCGCAACCAAATTCAAGAGATTGGAAACAATTGCCGCGTAGGTACATTGCCAATTGCAAAAATGAACCAATGCGCCGCACGAAAGGGGCGCAGGCGGAGTTAGGGATTGATTCGTCCGCGCAAAAAGATGAAAACTCTCCTAGAAGGTTCAAAAACAACATCAAATACTATCGAGGGGGCAACCCATGTCCAGAATCGCGTTGGTCGACGATGACCGCAATATCCTGACCTCGGTGTCGATGACACTTGAGGCTGAAGGATTCGAGGTCGAGACCTATAATGACGGTCAGTCTGCCCTCGAGGCTTTCAATAAACGCATGCCCGACATGGCGGTTCTTGATATCAAGATGCCCCGCATGGATGGTATGGATCTGCTTCAGCGACTGCGCCAGAAGACGTCGATGCCCGTGATCTTCCTGACCTCCAAGGACGACGAGATTGACGAAGTCTTGGGCCTGCGGATGGGCGCGGATGACTATGTGAAAAAGCCGTTTTCGCAGCGTCTGCTGGTGGAGCGTATCCGCGCGCTGCTGCGTCGTCAGGATGCCATCGCCGGCGAAGAGATTGAAGAAACCGAAGAAACCAAGGTCATGGTGCGTGGTGAGTTGGTCATGGACCCGCTGCGCCACGCCGTGAAATGGAAAGGGCGGGACGTTTCGCTGACAGTGACCGAATTTCTGTTGCTGCAGGCGCTGGCCCAACGCCCCGGTTTCGTCAAAAGCCGCGATCAGTTGATGGATGTGGCCTATGATGATCAGGTGTATGTCGATGACCGCACGATCGACAGCCACATCAAACGTCTGCGCAAGAAGATGCGTAACACGGATGACGAGTTTTCTGCGATTGAGACGCTTTACGGCATCGGATACCGCTACAACGAAGAGTAACATGAGTTAAGGCATGACAGCCGCCCCGAAGATTGACGTACGCGACCTCAAGTCCGTGCGCGCTGCCGCGCGTACGCCTGATCTTGTACTCGGGGATGACTGGGTTGATCCCGAAATCGTCGAACCCGAGGGGATAGCGGATAGTCAACGCCAGCGTGGTGTCTATGCCCTGCGTGGATCCCCGATTGCCCGCAAGATTGTAACCTTCAACCTGATCGCGCTTATTCTACTGATCGCTGGCGTGCTGTATCTGAACCCGTCCCGGGATAACCTTGCCTATCAGCGTGCCAAGGGTCTGGTGAACGAGGCGCAACTGATCGCCGATGTTTTTGAGGCGCAATTGCCGACGATGGCGCCGGTCAATCTGGCGACGGCCGATGGGATCAACCCTGCGGCAACCCTTGCAGGTTTGAACCTGCGCGGCGGGGTTGAGGTTTCAGTATACACAACCGATGCCACCCTGGTTGCGACAGCCACCGGCCGATTGGCCGCAAATGAGATTGCGGAACTGGATATCCAGGCCGGTGGTACGTTTATCACCGACTTTCTGGGCGCGGTGTGGAACATATTTGTGGGGTTGCTCACTTTTAACGATGATCAACGAACGCCCGAAGAACAGCTGATAGAATTGTCCCAGGAAAGCGTCCGCGCCGCAATCGAGGGGGGCACGCTCTTGGGCGCGTCCTCAAT